>CAJQMN010000001.1 GCA_905479435.1 uncultured Flavobacteriaceae bacterium
ATCTTTCGCTTTTTTTATTAAAAAATAAGTTCTTTAAATGATCAATAGAAGACATATTCGAGTTAAGGTAATGCAATCAGTCTATGCAATGATTAAATCTCATGATGATGATATTGTAAAAGAGGAAAAATTCTTAAAATTTAGCATTAAAAAAATGTTTGATTTATATGTTTTACTTTTTAAGCTCTTGGTTGAGGTTCAAAATTTAGCTGAGCAAAAACAGGAAATTTCAAAGCAAAAACATTTAGTTACAGATGAGGATTTATCTCCAAATAGGAAGTTTGTAGAAAATAAATTAATAAAAAAAATAGCCGAAAGCAGTTCTTTATCTCTTCATATTGAAGCTCAAAATCTAAATAATTGGTCCACAAATGATGAATATGTAAAGCTTATATGGGAGAAACTACGAAACAGTACTCTGTATACTAATTATCTCAGTTTGGAAGACGATTCCTTTACTACTGACAAAAATTTTGTAATTGATTTTTTTACAGATATTATTGCACCAAATACAAAACTTGCGGAATATTTTGAGGATGAAAACATTACATGGGTAGATGATATACCTTTTGTAAACACTTGGGTTGTGAGATCACTAAAAAAGCAAAAAGAAACAAATACTTTTTTATTGGGGAATCTTTACAAAAACAAAGATGATTCAGACTTTGTGTCAGAATTATTTAAAAAAGTTATTTTAAATCATCATACCTTTGAAAATGACATCAAAATTCATACGCCCAATTGGGATTCTGATAGGATTGCTGATATGGATATGATTCTTATCAAAATGGGGGCATGTGAATTTTTAAACTTTCCTATGATCCCCACAAAGGTTACCATAAATGAATACATAGAAATTGCCAAAGATTATTCTTCCGAAAAAAGTAGTTACTTTGTTAATGGTGTACTAGACAAGTTATCTCGTGAGTTTGAAAAAAATAAAAAACTCATTAAAGTTGGACGAGGATTATTATAATTTATTATTTTTACAAAAAACAAAATACTATCATGAAAAATTTTTTATTACCGTTTATTTTATTGTTGTCAGTTGTTTTTATTACATCTTGTAATAAAGAAAGCGCTTCTGTTAAAGTAAAGAAGGAAAACTTAGAAACTGCTAAAAAGAGAGATGTAAAAATTAGTGAAGGTGCTGCTGAAATTAAATTTGATATCACTGAATATGATTTTGGTACCGTTAATGAAGGTGAAATTGTTGAGGCAAAGTATATGGTTACTAATGCTGGAAAAACAGATTTAATAATATCGAATGTACAAGCATCTTGTGGGTGTACGGTTCCTGTATGGCCAAAGGAACCAATTAAGCCAGGAGACTCAGCAGAGGTTTTAGCTAACTTTAACACAACGGGTAAGCCAAACAGACAAGCTAAAACACTAACTTTATTCACGAATACTGCTAAAGGTAGAGAAGTACTAAGATTAAAAGGTTCTGTAACACCTAAAACACCTAAAAACTAATAATGTTTAAAAATATAATATTACAAGCTTCACCATCAGAAGGTTTTGGTGGTATGATGCTACCTATGCTAGCGCTTTTAGTTGTTTTTTATCTCTTTATGATATTACCTCAAAACAGAAAACGTAAAAAAGAAAAAAAATTTATTACCGAATTGAAAAAGGGTTCCAAAGTAGTTACTTCAAGTGGTATACATGGTAAGTTAACTGAGCGAAATGAAAAAGACGGAACTGTTACTATTGAAACTGGTGCAGGAAAAATAAAATTTGAACAGGCAGCTATCTCTGTTGAATTAAGTAAAAAATATGCTCCCTCTTCAGTAAAGAAATAAATTTAATTTATCTAAATAATAAAAGTGAGCTATTTATAGTTCACTTTTTTTTGTGCTTAATTTTGTCTTTGTGCGTAGATTAATTAGCTTGCAAACAAATATATATGTAATGAGCCAAAACAACACAGGAATTAATAAAATGTATTCTTCATTTATTTTGTTTTTTCTACTCTCAGTTGTTTTTTGGTTTATGACCAAATTATCCAAAGAATACGAGGGATCCATTAAATACCCTGTTGTATATACTAATTTACCAGACAATAAACTACTTCAAGAAAATCCTCTAGATTTTATTGAAGTATATGTTAGGGCTTCTGGGTTTAAATTAATTTCTGCTAAAGTTTCACCAAACAAACTCGAAATTGACGCCTCTAACATTTATTATAAATCTTTGACAGATTATTATTTATTAGTTTCTCAGCAAAAATTAGCGATTCAAAAGCAAATGACTGCAGGTATTGAAATAGATCATTTTATAAAGGATTCAATTGCATTTAATCTAGGACTATTGAAGGCTAAAACTATTCCAGTAAAATTACAATCCAATTTAACTTTTGCTGACGGCTATGAATTGAAAGAAGCTATTAATATTAGCCCAGATTCTATATTAATAAAAGGCCCAGAATCTATACTGGATACCCTCTCTTTTGTTTCAACAACTCTTTTTCAAAAAACACAGCTAAATTCTTCGATTAAAGAAATTATAAGTATTGAGAAATTTTCTAAAGAATCTAACATAAGAACACAGCAAGATAAAATTGAAATTTCTGCAATTGT
This sequence comes from uncultured Flavobacteriaceae bacterium, assembly GCA_905479435.1. GTDB lineage: Bacteria > Bacteroidota > Bacteroidia > Flavobacteriales > Flavobacteriaceae > Polaribacter. The sequence continues at coordinate 2,583 of CAJQMN010000001.1, forward strand.
AGAGGAGTTTACAGAGGGTGAAATTGAGGTTCCTGTTACCTTAATAAATCCACCACAAAACAATTCAATTAATACTTTTCCTAAACTAGTAAAAATCACCTACAAAGTTGCACTATCTAATTTTAACAAGGTAACGAGTTCAGCCTTCTTGATTGAATGTGATTATAATATGTCAAAAGCTAATAATTTACCTTATTTGATTCCGAAATTAGTTGAAAGTTCCTCATTAGTAAGGAATATCAGAATAGCCCCATTACAAATCGATTTTATAATTAATAAATAATATGATAATCGGAATAACAGGGGGTATAGGAAGTGGAAAATCCTTAGTAGCTAAAGAACTTTATTCCTTTGAAAATACAGTTTATTATCATGCCGATGAAGAGGCAAAAAAATTAGTAAATACCTCGTCTTCAATTAAAAATAAAATTATTAAGATATTTGGAAAAGAAAGTTATCTTGATGGCAAATTAAATCGAAAATTTATCTCTGAATTGGTTTTTAAAGATTCTGTATTATTAGGAAAGTTAAATGGTATAATTCACCCTGAGGTTAAAATTCATTTTAAAAATTTCATAAAAAGTCAAAAAATAAATGCATTGATTTTATATGAAAATGCAATTCTATTTGAAACAAACAGCGATTTGCTATGTGATATTATTATTTCAATAACTGCTCCAAAAGAATTAAGAATAAAAAGGGTTATGCTTAGAGATAATGTAGCGAAAAATCAGGTTCAAGCTATTATAAAAAATCAATGGTCAGATGGGAAAAGAAACTTATTGTCAAATTATTCCATTGAAAATATTGAAAAAGAAGAAACAATGTTAAAAATTAAATATATTTATAATATTTTAACAAAAAATCAACTTTATTTTTAATAAATTTCCCATTTTATGTTAAAATTTACTTAAATACTTAAGTTCTTCTGTTAATCTAAGTTAAATAAAAACATTAACATCTTTTATAACCTTATTTTTAACCAATGGTAAAGAAAATTTTTGTCTTGATTGTTGTTTTGATGAGCATTTCTTTAATTGGAATTGTTGCTGTTCAATTGTATTGGATAAATAATACTATAGAAAGTAAAAATATTCAATTTCGAGGCGATGTAAAAAAAGCTTTAGCTAGAGCTTCTGAACGTTTAGAACTGAAAGAGGAGGCTATTTTTTACAACAAGATAGAAAATTTCATTAAAACAAAAAGGTTTCTAAATAAGGCACAGATTAAAAACTTTTTAATTCAACAGATTGATACTACAAGTAAAAGTCGTTTTTCTTTTGGAACTACAATTATTGAGGAAGATTTTAAAATACCAGTATTGGATATACTGGAAAAAAATGGGTTTTATAATAATGATTCAATTGTAGTTAAAAGACTTACCAAAAAAAGAGATTTTTTTAAAGGAACCTTTATTTCAGGCGATAATGAGTTTAAGACTGTTTTCAATGAAAAAAAAATATCAACTATAGATAGTGAAAATTTAGACAGAAAATTACTTTCTGATGTTTTTAAAGAATTTTATAAGAAAGCTTTTCCTATTGAAGAAAGAATAAATAATAGAGAACTAAATGTTATCTTAAATGAAGAGTTAAAGAAAAATAACATTAATATTAACTATAAATATGGAGTTTATAATAATGATTTAGCTACAAAACTTAAATCTGGATACTATACGATTAATCCTGAAAAAAGTCAAAGTTATCCTTTATTCATAAACAATGAAGGTATTAGTAATTATACCCTTTATATTGATTTTCCTGACAAAAACAAGCATATTTTATCAGATATTTCATACATTTTATTATTGTCGCTATTCTTCATTTTTATTATTGTAATAGCTTTCTCTAGTTCTCTTTATCAATTGGTGAAACAAAAGAAAATATCAGAAATTAAGACGGATTTTATCAACAACATGACTCATGAATTTAAAACACCTATTGCCACAATAAATCTCGCATTAGATTCTATTAAAAATCCAAAAATTATAAATGATCAAGATAAAGTTCTTCGTTATATAAAAATGATTCGAGATGAGAATAAAAGAATGCATGGTCAAGTAGAAAATGTTTTACGAATCTCTAGATTAGAGAAAAATCAAATCGAAATTAGTACTGAAGCTTTAGATTTACATGATGTAATTGATGACGCTATTTCTCACGTAAATCTTCTTACGTTGGATAAAAAAGGTTCAATAAATACCCATCTGGAAGCAATTCAATCAGAAATTTTGGCCAATCATTTTCACATGACTAATGTCTTAGTAAACATCTTAGAAAATGCATTAAAATATTCAGAAGGCAAACCAAAAATTGATGTATTTACTGAAAGTACAAATAAAAACTTATTGGTTAAAATTGAAGATAAAGGTATAGGAATGAGTAAAAATGTTCAAAAAAATATTTTTGATAAATTCTACAGAGAACAAAAAGGAAATATTCATGATGTTAAAGGTCATGGTTTAGGTTTAGCCTACGTTAAAGAAATTATTGACATTCATCACGGAACGGTTTTTGTTGATAGTGAAAAAGGAAAAGGAAGTACATTCACAATTAAGTTACCATTAATTTAAAAAAAACAAACATGGGAAGTAAAAAGATTTTATTAGTAGAAGATGATCCAAATTTCGGAACAGTATTAAAAGATTACTTAGCATTAAATGATTATAACGTTACTCATGCTAAAGACGGTATTGAAGGGTTAATTATGTTTAAAAACAATGATTTTGATCTTTGTATTCTAGATGTAATGATGCCAAGAAAAGATGGTTTTTCTCTTGCACAGGATATTAGATCGAAAAATAAAGAAATTCCAATCATATTTTTAACAGCAAAAACTCTCAAAGAAGATGTTTTAAAAGGTTATCAAGTTGGTGCTGATGATTATTTAAATAAACCCTTTGATTCAGAGGTTTTACTTTTTAAAATTAAGGCAATTTTACAAAGAAAAGAATCGGATACTTCACCTGAAAACGAGCAATTTGAATTTAATATAGGTGGTTTTTTCTTCAATTCTAAGTTACGACATTTATCAGTAGGAGAAGATGAACCACAAAAATTATCACCAAAAGAAAGTAAGCTTTTACGCATGCTAGCATTACACAAAAATGATTTGATGCCACGAGAACTTGCACTAACAAAAATTTGGAGAGATGACAATTATTTTACATCCAGAAGTATGGATGTATACATTGCAAAACTCAGAAAATATTTAAAAAATGATGATAGTGTAGAAATTTTAAATATCCATGGAGAAGGGTTTAGATTGGTAGATAAAAACTAACTATTATTTTTTGTATGCTTTTAAATCTTTGATTTAATAGTTTGTATTTTTAATTATTTATGGCATTTTTTGTTAAAGTTTATGATGAAAACCCCAATACTACAGTAATTAACAAGGTAGTAGAAGTTTTAAAAAAAGGAGGTCTTATTATTTATCCAACTGATACTGTTTATGGTTTGGGCTGTGATATTACTAATGCAAAGGCTGTAGAAAAAATTGCAAGAATAAAAGGAATTAAGGTAGATAAATCTAATTTCTCATTCATTTGTAATGATTTAAGCCATCTTTCTGATTATGTAAAGCAAATCGATACACCAACTTATAAACTTCTTAAAAGAGCTCTACCTGGCCCTTACACCTTTATACTTCCTGGGAGTAAATCATTACCTAAAGTATTTAAAAAGAAAAAAACGGTAGGTATTCGTATTCCAAATAATAATATAGTTAGAGCTATTGTAGAGAGCTTAGGTAATCCAATTATATCTACTTCCATTCATGATGAAGACGATGTTATAGAATATACTACAGATCCAGAATTAATTTTTGAAAAATGGAAGCATCTAGTAGATGGGGTTATAGATGGCGGTTTTGGTGACAACTTAGCATCTACAATTATAGATCTTACAGATTCTATACCCAAAATAATTAGAGAGGGTAAAGGAGCTACAGACATTTTATAATTTTACCGTAAATTTTTAAATTGTCTCCTTCTCAATATAAAATATTGCCAAACAACGCTCGTGTGTAGATTGTAGTTGTATTTTTTTTGTAACTTTTTTCTTTTCTGTAAAAATTTATAGAAATTTCTATACACACTTAAATGTGCTTTAATAATAGCCCAGGTGTGAATAGCTCTGAGCTCTACTAAAAATTTGATCCCTGCTGCACCATCCAACACTAAGCGCGAAAAAACAACAAATAAAAACCATTGCTTAGGTACATTTTTTATGACATTAAGTAAGCTATTTCTAAAGTTTAAGAATGTTTTTTGAGGATTAGTTTCTTGAAGTGTTGCTCCCCCTACATGATATACAGAGGAGTTTCCGACATATTTTACATCATACCCTTCATTTTGAGCTCTCCAACATAAATCTACTTCTTCTTGATGAGCAAAATAGTCTTCATCAAACCCATTTAAAAGGTGGTATACTTCAGATCTAATAAAAAAACAAGCTCCTGAAGCCCAAAAGATTTCTATTATATCATTATATTGATTAGTATCTTTTTCCAAATCATTAAATACACGCCCTCTACAATAGGGATAGCCATATAAATCTATAAAACCACCTCCAGCACCAGCATACTCAAAAGTGTCTTTCTGTTTATAATCGAGTATTTTTGGTTGAATTATAGCGGTATTTTTTTCTTTCTTAAAAATTTCTAAAATCGGAGATATCCAATTTTGAGTTACTTCAATGTCAGAGTTTATTAAACAATAGAAATCTGCATCAATACTTTTTAAAGCATCATTATACCCTTTAGCATAACCACCATTAGTAGTGTTTTCTACAATGTGAACTAAAGGAAAAAATTCTTTTACATAAGCAATAGAATTGTCTGTGCTTGCATTGTCAGCAACATAAATGTCTGCTAATTCTGAACTAAAATTAACGATAGATGGTAAAAATTGTTCTAACAATTTTTTACCGTTCCAGTTTAATATGACTATAGCTGTTTTCAAGTTTACAAATTTAGTACATCTAAATCGTTCTTGTTACTAAATAGATGCTAAAATTAGTAGCTTGGAATATCCTTTAGAAAAATATAAGTTTCTTTAGTGGTGTCTATTTGACAAAAGTAATGAGCTAATCCATTCGTTACCATTAAATAATTTGAATTTGCAGTGAGGTTATACCGTGCAATTTGGTCGAAACTAGTTTGTGTTATTTTTATATTCGGAGCTTTGCATTCTATTAATACTTCAGGAGTACCCACTTTATTATATACTACAATATCAGTTCTTTTTACTCTCGCATTAATTTTGATTTGTTTTTCTACAGCAATTAAAGAAATAGGGTAGTTTTTTTCTTTAAGTAAAAAATGAATTACATGCTGTCTCACCCATTCTTCAGGTGTTAAAATCACATATTTTTTTCTAACGATATCAAAAATAAGTGTCTTATTTTCGTTAGTTTTGAGTTTAAATGCATAGGATGGAAAATTTAGTTCTTGCATGGGTTAAAAGTAATAAAAACTAGATTAATGTTTTTCCATCTTACACAACTAGTTATGGTATGAATGAAATAAATCAAATAGTTTCTGATATTAAAAATGGAGTAGTAAAGCCTATTTATTTTTTAATGGGTGAGGAACCCTACTATATTGATAAAATATCAGATTTTATAGAAGATACTATTCTAGTTGAGGAAGAAAAAGGTTTTAATCAAACGGTTATGTATGGTAGAGATGTTTCTATTGAAGATATTATAGGAGCTGCCAAACGTTTTCCTATGATGGCAGAAAGGCAGGTCATTATTGTAAAAGAAGCACAAGACTTAAGTAGAACCATAGAAAAATTAGCTTCCTATGCTAGTAACCCTCAACCCTCTACTGTGTTGGTGCTTAACTATAAGTACAAGAAATTAGACAGACGAAAAGCGTTGTTTAAAGCTATACAAAAAATAGGTTTGGTTTTCGAAAGTAAACGCTTGTATGAAAATCAAGTTGCTGATTGGATACGAAGAGTACTAGGAGGTAAAAACTATCAAGTAGAACCTAAAGCAGCTCAAATGTTAGTAGATTTTTTAGGAACAGATTTAAGTAAAATTAATAATGAATTAGATAAACTTATTACTATCCTCCCCATAAATACCATCATTAGTCCTGATCATATAGAGGCTAATATTGGAATCTCTAAAGACTTTAATAATTTTGAATTACGTAAAGCCGTAGGAGAGAAAAATATTTTAAAAGCCAATCAAATTATACAGTATTTTGCTCAAAACCCTAAGAGTAACCCGCTAGTAATGACTATATCTTTATTGAATAGTTTTTTCACTCAACTCCTAATTTACCATGGATTACAAAACAAATCTAGAGATCAGGTAGCCAAATCTTTAGGCATTAGACCTTTTTTTGTAACTGATTATGTAACTGCTGCCAGGAATTATCCTATGCGTAAGGTTTCTCAAGTTATTTCAATGTTAAGGGACGCTGATATAAAAAGTAAAGGGGTGGGGGCTAACCAATCTCATCAAGACATTTTAAAAGAATTACTTTTCAAAATTTTACATTAGTTGATGCATCAACTATCTGAAAAATCATGATTCTTTTGTCACGATAAACTGTTCTAAATTAGTATTAAAGTTAATAATTTCAGATGAAAATAGATGATCAAAAGAATTGCTTTCAATGAGTGTTTTTTTATTGCCAGCTATTACTTCTTTATCTGTCAGTAGTATAAACTGATCAGCAGAATTGATTGCTAAATTTACTTCGTGAGTAGTTATAATAATTGTTTTATTAGTTTCTTTTGAAAGTTTTTTTAATAGTTTGAAGATTTTGATGGTATGATGCATGTCTAGATGAGCCGTGGGTTCATCTAATAGGATAATTTGAGTATCTTGAGCTAATGCTCTAGCGATTAAAACGCGTTGTAATTGTCCGTCACTTAATTCATTAAAATGTCTGTTGGCTAAGGACATCGTTTCTGTTTGTTCTAAAGCCCAGTTGATTTTTTCTGTATCCTTTTTTTCTAATTTTCCAATCCAATTTGTGTAAGGTTGTCTTCCAAGAGCAACTAGTTCATAAACACTTAATTGACTCTCAGGTAGACGCTCTGTAAGCACAAGACTAATTAGACTTGACAGCTCTTTAAGGCTGTAAGATTGGATGTTTTCCCCCTCAATGAACACCTCTCCTGAAATAGCATCTTGTACTCCCGAAAGTGTTCTTAATAGCGTAGATTTACCAATTCCATTTTTACCTAAAATACCTACAAAATCACCCTTATGTAATTGAATACTAATATTTTTTTGAATTGTTGATACAGATTTTTTTTGCTGATACCCAATATGCAACATTTTTGTTTCGATACTATTTGTAACTGAAGAACTCATATGTATATTTTCTTTTTTCTTACCAATAACCAAATCACTATTGGAGCTCCAATTAGTGAGGTTACAGCATTTATAGGTAAAGTAAATTCACTTGTTGGTAATTGAGCAACGACATCACAAATCAACAAAATAATAGCTCCTAAAATGGCAACAGCGGGAAGTAATATTTTATGGTCAGATGTTTTAAAAACTAATTTTGTAATATGAGGAACTGCCAATCCAATAAAGGCTATAGGACCTGCAAAAGCTGTTGTAACCCCAGTTAATAAGCTAGTAATGATTAAAATGATATTTCTATTTTTTTTAATATTAATTCCTAGACTTTTGGCATAGTTTTCACCAAGCAGAAAAGTATTTAAAGGTTTTATCACATTCAACAAGGTCAGAATCGATATCAGGTATATTATAAAAAAAACAAGTATTTCATTCCAAGACAGATTCCCCAAACTTCCAAACCCCCAAAATATAAATTGTTGAATTTTTTCTGCATCACTAAAAAAAGTAAAAACACTAATAATTGCAGAGGTAACTGTACCAAACATCAAACCAATAATTAAAATACTCATCGTATTTCTTACCTTATGAGCGGTTATTAATACAGCCAGTAAAACAATAGCTGCTCCCAAACTTGAAGCAATTGCTAAGCCCCAACTAGAAAATGATATAACGGTTAGAACTCCACCAAAGATACCAGCACCTAAAATTAAAATAGCCACCCCAAGGCTAGCTCCTGAGGAAATACCTAATACAAATGGACCAGCTAATGGGTTTTTAAAAAGAGTTTGCATTAACAAACCAGCTATAGACAAGCCAGAACCAACTAGCATGGCAGTAATTGCTTTTGGAAGTCTAAAATGAAGAATAATTGTATACCAACTAGATTTGGAACTGTTATTTCCTAACAAAATAGCTATGATTTCATCAATAGGAATAGCTACAGAACCTGAACTAATGCTTAGTAGTAACAACATAACCAACACAAAAGAAAGTGTAATAAATTGTTTTGTGTATGATTTTTGAATCATCAATTATAATGAATTTAAAAATTGAACCAATTCTTGAATGGCAATACCCCTGTGAGAAATTATATTTTTTTCTTCTGAGTTCATCTCAGCAAATGAGGATGAAGCATTTTTTGGTTTGAAGATTGGATCATAACCAAAACCTTTTACTCCTGATTTCTCATTTAAAATTTCACCATCACAGATTCCTTCGAAAAGGTATTGTTTATTTCTAAGATTTAAAGCAATAATAGTTCTGAATTTTGCTTTTCTACTGGACTTATTTTGAAGTTCATTAAGAAGTTTTTCCATATTTTTTTCTGCATTTCCATGTTCTCCAGCGTATCTAGCAGAATACACTCCTGGTTTTCCATCTAAAGCTTCTACTTCTAGTCCAGTATCATCAGCAAAACAATCAAATCCATACTTTTCAGTAATATAATCAGCTTTTAATTTGGCATTACCCTCTAGAGTACTTTCAGTTTCTTCTATAT
>CAJQMN010000002.1 GCA_905479435.1 uncultured Flavobacteriaceae bacterium
ATTAATGGATTAGATGCATACGCTATTGCAAACAATAACACTAGATTTAGTTATCAAAGACCTAAGAAATTAAATACAATGAAGTAGTATGAAAATTCTCATTACAGGTGCAACAGGTTATATAGGAAAACGTTTAATTCCAATTTTATTAAACGAAGGCCATCACTTAATATGTACTGTAAGAGATATCGCAAGAATAGAGCATCTATATGCCAAAGATGAAAAAATAGAATTTGTTGAAATTGATTTTTTAAAAGCTAATTCATTACGTTTAATTCCATCAGAAATTGACATTGCTTTTTACCTCATTCATTCCATGTCTAATTCTGCGAAAGAGTTTCATATTCTCGAAGAACGTTGTGCTTTTAACTTTAAGAGAGCACTAGAAAAAACATCGGTAAAGCAAGTCATTTATCTTAGTGGTATTACTAATGACACTAAGTTATCTAAACATCTTCTTTCTAGAAAAAATGTCGAAAAAACACTTCAATCTAAACAGTATGCTCTAACTACTTTTAAAGCTGGAATTATTGTTGGATCTGGCAGCTCCTCTTTTGAGATTATAAGAGATTTAGTTGAGAAACTTCCCTTCATGATCGCACCAAGATGGCTGAATACTAAAACACAACCCATAGGAGTTAGAGATGTTTTGTCTTTTTTAAGTAAAGCAATTGGTAAAAAAGAATTATACCATAAATCCTTTGACATATTTGGACCTCAGGTATTAACTTATAAAGAAATGTTATTGCAATTTGCAAAGTTTCGTGGACTAAAAAGAACAATAGTTACAGTTCCCATAATGACACCAAAACTTTCTTCTTACTGGCTATATTTTGTTACGTCAACCTCATATAAATTAGCATCCTCCCTTGTGAATAGTATGGGTATAGAGATTATAGGAGAAAAATCATCTATAAATTCACTACTAGATATATATCCAATGAATTACAAAAAAGCTATAGAATTAGCTTTTATTAAAATTGAACAAAACAGTATTATATCAAGTTGGAAAGATTCATACATAAGTAGTGGTAAGCTTCAAAACTACATACACAAATACATTAATGTACCTAGTTATGGATGTTTTAAAGACTTCAAGCAAAGAGATGTTATTGATACAGAAAAAACCATCAATAAAATTTGGTCAATTGGTGGAAATAACGGGTGGTACTATGGGACATTTTTATGGAAAATTAGGGGGTATATAGATCAGTTTTACGGGGGCACAGGATTAAGAAGGGGAAGAAGAAGTCCAACAGAATTACGTAATGGAGATGCATTAGATTTCTGGAGAGTAATCTATGCAGATAAGAATCAAAAAAAATTATTGCTTTATGCAGAAATGAAATTACCAGGTGAAGCTTGGTTGGAATTTAAAATTGAAAAAAATATTTTATATCAAACAGCAACATTTAGACCCAAAGGAGTTGCTGGTAGATTATATTGGTATTTAGTTACACCACTCCATTGGTTCGTTTTTAACGGTATGATTAATAGAATAATTAAAACAAAATAGTTGAAAAAACAGCATTTGCCAGTAAAATATTGTGCAGTTTGTGAAAAACCATTTAACTGGAGAAAAAAATGGGAAAAAAACTGGGAACAAGTTAAATATTGTAGTGAAAGATGCAGGAGAAACAAAAGATAAGTTAAAAATTGATTGACAAAATAGAAATAAAAAATACTACGGGGCTCGTTTGGTTTGGAAATGATCTTAGAATTCATGATAATGATGTACTGAGTCTTGCCGTTAAAAACCATTCAAAAGTAATAGGTATCTATATTATAGATCCCAGCTTATTTGAAGAAAATGAGTTTGGTTTTAAAAAAATGGATGTATTTAGAACTCAATTTCTTTTAGAATCATTGCACGATCTTAAACATCAATTATTAACAAAAAATATTTCATTACTAGTTTTCTTAGACCAACCAGAAATTAAAATTAAAGCTATTTGTGATAGCTATCAGATTGATGCTATATACAAACAAAAAGAATGGACTAACGATGAAGTTATTTCTCTGAAATCAGTTAAAAAAACACTTTCTGAAGAAATACAAGTACATGAAATATATAACCAGTTTTTATATCATCCAGAAGATGTAAATATTAAAGTTGAAAACATCCCCCAGGTATTTTCTAATTTAAGAAAAAAACTAGAAAAGTATGTTGCAATAAGAGCTAATACTGAAGTCCAAAAACTGAATTCAACAAATATTATTAGTACTATAAATCATATTCCAACATTAAATGAGCTAGGGTTTAAGTTGTTCAAAAAAAACATAAAAACAGCTTTTCCATTTAAGGGTGGTGAGAGTGAAGCCTTTAAAAGATTACATAATTATTTTTTTGAAACAAAAAAATTAGGGTTTTATAAAAAAACAAGGAATGGATTAGTAGGTGTTGATTATAGCTCCAAATTTTCTCCTTGGTTGGCAAACGGATCACTTTCAGCAAGAACTATTTATTGGAATGTTAAAAAATTTGAGGAAAATGAAATAAAAAATCAGTCTACATATTGGCTTATTTTTGAATTGATTTGGAGAGATTATTTTAAATACATTTCATTAAAACATGGCAATAACATCTTTAAAATTGGTGGGATTTTAAATAAAAACTATGACTGGTCTAACAACAAAAAAATTATACAAAATTGGATTAATGGAGAAACAAAAGATGATTTTGTGAATGCCAACATGATAGAATTAAAACGAACAGGTTGGATGAGTAATAGAGGAAGACAAAATGTTGCTTCTTATTTTGCCAAAGAACTAACATTAGATTGGAGAATTGGCGCAGCCTATTTTGAATCTATGTTACTAGATTATGATGTTCACAGCAACTATGGAAACTGGATGTATGTTTCTGGAGTTGGCAACGATCCAAGAGATCGAAAATTTAATACCCAACTTCAAGCAGAGCGTTACGATCCTGCACATTTATTTAGAAATCGTTGGCTACAACAAACATTATTTTAATCTATGAAAACAGTTGCATTAGTTTTCCCAAACCAACTCTTTGAGATTTCACCTTTTAACGATTTAAAATGTGAATTGTATGTAGTTGAGGAATTCTTATTTTTTAATCATTATAAGTTTCATAAACAGAAAATTGCTTTTCATAGGGCCACCATGAGGAGTTATTCAGATTACCTTAGATCACTCGGTTTTAAGGTTACCTATATTGATGCAACATCTGAGCGCTCAGATGTTAGAAAATTAATTCCAAACCTCATAAAAAACGGTTTAGAAGAGTTACATATTATTGAACCTAATGACAATTGGTTAGAAAAACATATCAAAAACACTTCAAAAGACATTTCTATTACATGGTATAATAACCCTTTATTTATTAATACTAAAAATGAACTTGATACATTTTTTAGTTCTTCAAAAAAGAAATTTTTTCAAACCTCTTTTTATAAGCAACAACGAATAAAAAGAAATATCTTAATGTCTAATGGAGAACCAGTAGGGGGAAAATTAACTTTTGATTCAGAAAACAGAAAAAAATATCCAAAAAACAAAAAGCCACCTATACTTCACTTTCCTGAGAAAACACCTTATCATATGGAAGCTGAGGAATATGTTAACAAGCATTTTGATTCTCACTATGGTCATTTAAGTAGTTCAATTATTTATCCCATAGATTTTAAAATGGCTCAGGCTTGGCTTGACCAGTTTTTAGAAAAAAGATTTAAAGAGTTTGGTGATTATGAAGATGCAATTGTTCAAAAAGAAGTTTTTTTAAATCATAGTATTTTATCTCCATTAATTAATGTGGGATTATTAAACCCTATGGAGGTGATTAAACAAACTCTCGAATTTGCAGAAAAAAATGATATTCCAATCAACTCTACAGAGGGTTTTGTTAGACAAATAATTGGTTGGCGAGAATTTATTAGGGGGGTTTATGGTGTTAAAGGTTCTGAAGAACGCACAAAAAACTTTTGGGGGTTTTCTAGAAAAATACCTGCTTCTTTCTACTCCGGAACTACAGGAATTGAACCAATAGATGATGCTATTAAAAAGGTTTTAAATACAGGATATGCCCATCACATTGAACGACTTATGGTTTTGGGTAATTTTATGGTATTGTGTGAGTTTGATCCAGATGAGGTGTATCAATGGTTTATGGAGTTATTCATAGACTCCTATGATTGGGTTATGGTTCCTAATGTATATGGGATGAGTTTATATGCAGATGGAGGCTTAATGTCTACTAAGCCATA
>CAJQMN010000003.1 GCA_905479435.1 uncultured Flavobacteriaceae bacterium
CCATTTCTTTTTTCATATTTAGGCTTGTCATCCTTCAATGGTTTGTTTTTGTCAACTTCTCTGTTGTAAGTATGTGAATAGTAAGTATCATAAAACACATTTGCATCACCATACTGCTCGCGATTGTAATAGGCTAATAATTCTCTAGCACTGGAAGGGTTGTTTTCGTTTATTGTTGTATTTGTGTTAGCTCTTATAGGAAGCATTAACCACGACGAAAAACCAATCATTATAAATAGAATAGAAAGTAAAAGGGTATTGGCAATAATTTTTTTCTTTTTTTTGGTATAATTAAGTCCAAAATAAAATAAAGCAATTAATAAAAATCCAGCAATTACTGATCCTGAATTATAGGGCAAGCCTATAGTGTTAATGAAAAATAATTCAGAGGCACTAAAGAATTTTAAAGTGAATGGAAATAAAAACTTAAAAACAAATGCCAATATAAATACTGAAATTAAAGAGGCATAAGCTGTAGTTTTCAAATTTATGGTATGGTAAGTTTTAAAAAAATACAATAAAAATATGGCAGGAATAACAAGAAGTGATAGAATATGAACACCAAAAGACAAGCCGATTACAAAACTGATAATCACAAGCCATTTATGCCCCCTTGGAGTATAAATTTCACTTTCCCATTTTAAACCAAGCCAGAATAATATCGCCATTAAAAATGAAGACATTGCGTAAACTTCTCCTTCTACAGCACTAAACCAAAAACTATCTGAGAAGGTATAGGTTAAAGATCCTACTAGGGCACTTCCAAGTATTGCAATAGTTGCCCCCTCTGTTATTGAACTTGATATGGTAATTAGTTTTTTCCCTAAGTTAGTAATGGTCCAAAACATAAAAAGAATCGTAAATGCACTAGCTAAAGCAGACATGAAATTTACCATTTTTGCAATTTCAGTGAGCTCACTAGTAAACATTGCGAAGAAAGCTCCTAACATTTGAAATAGTGGGGCTCCTGGAGGATGACCAACCTCTAACTTCACAGATGTTGATATATATTCCCCACAATCCCATGCGCTTACCGTAGGCTCTAAAGTAAGAGAATATGTGATAAGTGCTATAGCAAAAGTGGTCCATCCAAGGATGAGATTCCATTTTTTAAAGTTTTCTGATGTCATAAGTTGTAAAATGTATTGGCGAATTTAGTAATTTTATCAGAGATTAAACGTTTAACAGGGCGGTATAAAGTGTGCTAAGATTGTAAAACTTTGTTAAAATAAAAAAGTATTAAAAACATTTGCAGGATAAAAACTTTGATTTAAATTTGCAGCCGATATCAAATTTATTGGCCTATGGTGTAATTGGTAACACACCGGTTTTTGGTACCGACATTCAAGGTTCGAGTCCTTGTAGGCCAACATTAAAAATCCCGTTCTTAGAACGGGATTTTTATTTTTATTATTAGATCTTAAAGGTTATCACAGGTTTTAAAACATTTTTTGAGACGCTTTTTGCGATACTGCCATTAAATAGACTTGTCAATCCACTTCTTCCGTGTGTGGATAATGCAATAAGGTCAGCATCAATTTCTTTTGCAAAATTCATGATTCCTTTAACAACGGATACATCATTGTAAATAGTTATAGTTTTTCTTTGTAAATCAAAATCTTTGATGAAATTTTTAATTTTATTTTGAGTGGCATATGAACTTTCAAAATTACTAACTGTATTTATTTTCAATAAATGAATTTGACTATTGAATTTTTTAGCAAAAACTAAAAAATCTTTAAATGCAACTTTATTTTCTTCATCATAATTAGAGGCAAAAACTAATTTTTTAAATTTAAATTTATTGGTATCTGTTTTCACAACGATAACAGGAATATTAGATGTTCTAACAACTTTTTCTGTATTAGATCCAATAATCATTTCTTCAAAATCAGAAACGCCTTTGGAGCCCATAACTATAAGATTAGCATCATTTTTTATTGCATAATTCTTAATTCCTTCGAAAGGGTTCTCAAATTTTATTGAGTATTTAATAATTTGATTACTATCAAAAAAGTTGTCTTTTAAGTAAATTATTTTTTCTTTTACTTTTCTCAAATACATCATACTAGCTGGAATACTAAAATTGCTTCCTGCACCCATATCTACAATTCCTGATGGTAATTCAACTAGATGGAGAAGGTGAATTTCAGCTTTTATTTTTTTGCTAATTTGAGCAGACATTTTTACAGCGAATTCTGATTTTTTAGAAAAGTCTACAGGGACTAAAATTTTATACATAGTCAGCGTTGTTTATTTGTGGACAGAGACACTTATTAGAAGAATAAACCCTCTTCCTAAATATACAAATAAAAATGAGAAAAAGCAATTTGGTTATTAAGTAACAAGTTACTATATTTGCACTGAAAATAAACAAAAACGAAAGAAGAAGGGGACGATAAGTCCCCTATTTTTATATCCTTAGTTATGGATCAAAGTGTAGTTAAAAAATTAGTAAACGAAGCAATATCAGAGAATGATTCTTTGTTTTTAATTGAACTCTCTTTTTTAGTAGGTAATAGGATAAAAGTTGTTGTAGATGGTGATCAAGGTATTTCTATTAAAGAATGTATGCGAATTAGCAGACATGTAGAGCATAATCTTGATAGAGAAGAAGAAGATTTTGGACTGGAAGTTACCTCACCAGACATCTCTCATCCACTTACAGTTAAAAGACAATATCTAAAGAATATTAATAGGATATTAAAGGTTAAAACTGAGGATGAAGCATTAGAGGGAACACTCACAAGTGTCAATGATAAAGAAATTTCGTTACGTTGGAAGACAAGAGAACCGAAACCAGTTGGTAAAGGAAAAGTAACTGTTGAGAAAAATGCCCTCGTAGCATTTGATAGTATAAAAGAAGCAAAAGTGAAAATTACATTTTAAGAAGAACATGCAATGGAAAATATAGCATTAATAGATTCGTTTTCAGAATTCAAAGACATGAAAAGTATAGACAGAGTAACACTCATGTCTATTTTAGAAGAGGTTTTTAGAGCAGCTTTAAACCGTAAATTTGGTTCAGATGAAAATTTTGACATCATTATCAATCCTGATAAAGGAGATTTAGAAATTTGGAGAAACAGAGTTGTTGTAGCTGATGACGAGGTTGAAGATGATAATGAAGAAATTGAACTTTCAGTAGCCAGAAAAATTGAACCTGATTTTGAGATTGGTGAAGACGTTTCTGAAGAAGTAAAGCTTTATGATCTTGGAAGAAGAGCAATATTGGCACTTCGTCAAAATTTAATCTCAAAAATTCAAGAACATGATAGCACAAATATTTTCAAACATTTCAAGGAATTAGAAGGAGATATATACAGTGCTGAGGTTCATCATATTCGTCATAATGCAATCATTTTACTTGATGATGATGGAAATGAAATAGTATTGCCAAAGAGTGAACAAATACGTTCAGATTTTTTTCGAAAAGGAGATTCTGTTAGAGGCGTTATCAAAACGGTAGAGTTAAGGGGTAACAAGCCAGCAATTATATTATCTAGAACTTCACCTGATTTCTTGGTAAAGTTATTTGAACAAGAAATTCCAGAAGTTTTTGACGGACTAATCACTGTTGAAAGAGTTGCTAGAATTCCTGGTGAAAAAGCTAAAGTAGCTGTAGATTCTTATGATGACAGAATAGATCCCGTTGGCGCTTGTGTTGGGATGAAAGGTTCTAGAATTCATGGGATTGTTCGCGAATTAGGGAATGAGAATATAGATGTGATCAATTATACTAAGAACGAACAGTTACTAATATCTAGAGCATTAAGTCCTGCAAAGGTTGTTTCAATGGAGATTGAAGAATATGAAGAAGAGAAAAACGGAAAGAAAGGACGTGTAAATGTTTTTCTAAAACCCGAAGAAGTATCAAAAGCAATTGGTAAAGGAGGAGTTAACATTCGTTTAGCTAGTGAATTAACAAAATACGACATAGATGTTCAAAGGGAAGGTTTAGAAGAAGAAGATGTTGAATTGACAGAATTTAGTGACGAGATTGATGCTTGGATCATTCAAGAATTTAAAAACATTGGTTTAGATACAGCAAAAAGTGTTTTAGACGCTTCTGTTGAAGAATTGTTAAAGAGAACAGATTTAGAAGAGGAGTCAATCCTAGATGTACAAAGAATCCTAAAAGAAGAATTCGAGGATTAATTATCAATAAAAAATAATACTTTTACAAATAAAAAGGATAACAAGAGTTTATGTCGGAAAGTAGAACAGTGAGGCTTAATAAGGTGCTGAGAGAATTAAATATTTCTCTTGATAGAGCTGTAGAATATCTTGCAAAAAACGGTCATCAGATCGAAGCAAGACCTACTACAAAAATATCAAGTGAAATTTATCAGATACTTCAAGACGGTTTTGAAACAGATGCCAACAAAAAAGCAGCATCTAAGGAAGTTGGTGAAGAAAAACGAAAAGAGAAAGAGGCTATTAGGCTTGAG
>CAJQMN010000004.1 GCA_905479435.1 uncultured Flavobacteriaceae bacterium
TTCCGAAGATGTATACTTTTTGGACTCCCCGTAGATCCAGAAGTCATAACTACTATGTGAGGATCTGTAGAAAACCACGCTCTCAAAAATTGATTAATTTCATTTGAAATTGATTGAGAAAACTGAACAAGCTCCTCAGAATTTGTAAATGACTCTCCGTTGATTTGGAAACTTGTATGGAAACTATTCGATTTCAATAAATGAGGGTTTTTCTAGCTTTCCAAAAATTTTATCTTTCCAATTAGACCATCCATACTTTTTAGAAAAAATTAAAAATACAACTGGGTACAATATAAATACTGGCAAGAACATTTCCATACCAAGTGAAGGCTCGGAAACATCAACAAAAAGTGCTTCTGTCTGAAAAACAGTCCAATCTGTTGTAACAAATAAAGCCGCCAATATATTATTCACTGCATGCATTCCCATGGCTAACTCAATACCTTCATCCATTAGGCTTACTATACCAAAAAATAGACCAGTTCCAATGTAAAATACCAAAGCAATATATCCTAATTTTTCTATTTCAGGATTCATTCCATGTAACAAGCCAAAAACTAAAGACATAATGATTAACGGTGCCCATTTATTTTTTATCCACAAGGCTAAGCCTTGCATATAATAACCTCTAAATAATAATTCCTCAAGACTTGTTTGTAAAGGCATAAAAACAATAGCAACAAAACAGAGGGTAAAAAATGGAATGGGTTTAAAATTCCAAACATACTTTTCTGGAGAGAGTATAATATCTGATCCTAAAAAAAATATAGTAAGTAATCCCCAAATGAAAACACCAAAAAAGAAACGACTCCAATCTATTTTTTTTCTTGAAGTTATTATCCATCTAATTTTTTTCTTATGGATAGATTTTACCAATGGAATAAATAATAACAATGGGATAACAAATGAAAGTAATATTAGAAAAAGATACAAATTAGAATCAATTCCCAAATCAGCAAATGAATTCTGCCCACTTTCTAGAAACTTCTGCATGTCTCTCCCTGAAGCAAAAAAAGCTTTTATTGTAATTGGGATTTGACCAATCATGCTTCCAAAAAAAATAATAAAAAATATGATTACATACATCCATGACTCATTCTTACCCCTATATCCAGTTTGCAAAAAATTCATATTAAATTAAATTAAAATTCCAATTTATATTTTGTTTATAATAAAGCACTCCATTGTTAACCTCTAGAGGACTATCAAAGTTATTGGTAAATAAACCTCCGGTTCCCAAACCCTGCGGCATACTATTTTTTAAGGTAGCAGTCCATTGGGCTATGGCATTTAAACCAATATTACTCTCTAAAGCACTAGTAACCCACCAACCTATACCAGATTTATTTGCAGTATCTATCCACTCAGAACTTCCCTTAAAGCCACCAATTAAACTAGGTTTTAAAATGATGTATTGAGGATTTATTATATGTAGTAATTCTTTCTTTTTTGTTACATCAAATACTCCAATTAATTCTTCATCTAAAGCTATTGGCAAAGGCGACTGCTCACAAAGAGAAGCCATCTCATGATATTGACCTTGTTTTATGGGTTGTTCTATTGAATGCAAATCATAATTTGATAATATCTTTAATTTCTCTAAAGCTTCTGATGCAATAAAAGCTCCGTTAGCGTCTACTCTTAACTCAATATCTTTAATTGAAAATTCTTTTCTTATCGTTGCTAAAAGTTCAATTTCTGATTCAAAATCAATAGCTCCAATTTTCATTTTTAAACAACGAAAGCCTTGTGCAATTTTTTCTTTTATTTGCCCCTTCATAAACTGACGATCTCCCATCCAAATAAGACCATTAATAGCTATAGCTTTATTAGCTTCTGTAAAGTCAGAAGAAAATAGTTTGAAAGGTGATGAAGAATGGAGTGATAAAAATGCTTGTTCTATTCCAAATTGGATACTAGGAAAATCATTTGTTTTTGAAAGGAGTATATCTAAACCTAACGCTATATTATTGCATACCCATTTGAGCTTATCTTCATAATCTGGTCTATCATCTATGCTTAAACCTCTAAACAAACCACACTCTCCTATTCCAAACTTACCCTCTTTTACAAGATGTAAAAAAAAAGTTTCTTTGGTTTTTAAAATACCTCTAGAGGTACCACTTGGAACTTTAAAATGTAATATATATTTATGGTAGGTTGCTTTTATCAAAATATTTAATTTTCAAGAAATGTTTTAAAATTATTCAAGAAACCCTCATCAATTTTTTTAAACTTAAATTTAAAAAAAGGTAACACACAGCTTAAAAGGTAACTTTTAGCTTGGTAACTGGAACTTAAATTTATTACGGTATGAGATCCATCACTACTAAAAGTATAATCATCTCTTTCAACAACACCATCTTTATCAATAAACAGTGTTATTTTTTCATTCTTAACATAAGCTAGTACTTTTTCTCTGATTATAGTAGTTTGATTGTTGTGAAGTACTTTAATATTGTAAATACTTCCAGTAATTCCTGGTTTTAACTCCACAACTTCAATAGTATTATAATCAGGACTCCACTGGGTTCTAGCAGAAAAGTCTGTAAAAACTGAAAAGGTTTTTTCTAGTGGCTTATTTATGATAATCCTTGAAGTATAACTACTTTCTTTGATTATAAGTCCTGTACCAAAAAAAAATACAGTAAGAATAATTAAGAACGTGATGATAGCTTTTACTGTTTTCATAAATTAAATTTTCAAATAGTGGAATTATAAAACTTGTCCTAAGCCAAAAAGAATTGCAAATAAAAAAGTACTCAAAGCTACTTTTTTTAATTCTCCATCTAAATTAGATGCATCATCAGACTTGTAAACATATATCATATGAATACATAAAGGAATATAGGCTAATAAAAATATAAATTGAACTGTATTTGTGTATTTGGAGAAAACAAAAATGATAGCGAAGACAAGCGATAAAAACAGTAAACTATAATGATAGCTTTTGGCTGCTTTACTACCTATTTTAACTACTATAGTATTTTTATTAGAAATTTCATCATTTTTACGATCTCTCATATTATTGAGATTCAATACCGCTGAGCTCAATAAACCAATAGAAAAAGCTGGTAATAAAATGATTGAATGAACTTGTTTTGTATATAGAAAATAACTTCCCATTACACTTAATAAACCAAAAAAAACAAATACAAAGAGATCTCCAAAACCACTGTATCCATAAGCAGAACCCCCAACAGTATATTTTACAGCAGCTATAACTGATATAATTCCTAAACAGAAAAATAATACTGAATATCCAAAATTGCTAGACCCGAAGGCTTTATAAATTAACATAACAGCAGTAATAATTGTTACAATAGTTGTGTAAATAATTGCCAATTTCATTTGTTTAGGAGAAATCTTACCAGAACTCACCATTCTTTCTTCTCCTATTCTTTTAGTATCTGTTCCTTTAATACCGTCTCCATAATCATTTGCAAAATTTGAAATAACTTGAAATCCAATTGTTGTAAATATGGAAAGAATACAAATATACCAATCAAAAAAACCTGCAGATAGTGCTAAAAAACTTCCTACAATAATACCAGAAATAGACAATGGCAGTGTTCTTAACCTAGCCGCTTTAATATAGTTTTTTATACTCATGAATACTTATAGATACTGTAAATAAAAATTACAAATTGTCAGCTTCTGCAATTAATTCAGCAATGTCTTTTACTATAATTTGAGATTCTTTCTCATGAAACTTAACACCGTCTGTCATCATTGTATTGCAATACGGACAACCGGTGGCAATTATTTCTGCATTGGTTTCCAGTGCTTGTTCGGTTCTCAAAATATTAATTTCTTTGTCTCCTTTTTCTGCATCTTTAAACATTTGAGCTCCTCCAGCACCACAACATAAGGCTCTATTTTTGTGTTGTTTCATCTCTTTTAGATTCACCCCTAATTTTCTTATGATGTCTCTTGGAGATTCATAGACACCATTTCCTCTTCCTAAATAACAAGGATCATGATAGGTGACTTTTTTACCTTTTAACGATTTTTTAATGTCTAACCTGCCTTCTTGTACTAATTTTTTTATGAACTGTGTATGATGATACACCTTATAATTCCCACCCAATTCTGGATATTCATTTTTTAATGTATTGAATGAATGTGGATCTGTACAAACAATGGTTTTAACTTCATATGAATTTAATATTTCAATATTTGAAATGGCCTGCATTTGAAATAGAAATTCATTTCCCGCTCTTTTAGCCGCATCACCAGTTGAACTTTCCTCAGTCCCTAAAACGGCAAAATCTACATTCGCCTTATGTAATAACTTAACAAAAGCTCTGGTAATTTTTTTTGCTCTGTCATCATAACTTCCGGCGGCACCTACCCAAAATAATACTTCTGGGCTTTTGCCTTGAGACAGCATTTCTGCCATTGTTGGTACATTCATATTTGTTGCTTTTATTCGTCTTTCCAGTTTAACCTGTCTTGTTGATTGTACTGCCAGGGTGCACCATTATTTTCAATATTCGTCATCATCATATTCAATTCTTGAGGAGCAGCAGATTGCTCCATAACTAAAAACCTTCTCATATCCATTATAATGGATAACGGATCTATATCTATAGGGCATTCTTCTACACAAGCATTACAACTTGTACATGCCCACAATTCTTCAGGCGTAATATAATCGTTAAGTAACTGTTTACCATCGTCTTTAAAAGCGCCTTTATTAGTATCGATATTACGACCAACTTCTTCTAAACGATCTCTAGTTTTCATCATAATGGCTCTTGGTGACAATTCCTTACCTGTCATATTTGCTGGACAAGAAGAGGTGCATCTACCACATTCTGTACAGGTGTATGCATTAAGTAATTGTACCCAATTTAAATCAGTAACATCACTAGCGCCAAATTTTTCTGGAATCTCCTCTTCTAATCCCTCCTCTGGCATGGCATAAGGATCTGCATCTGGATCCATCATCATTCTAACTTCCTTGGTTACAGAGGATAAATTATTGAACTGACCTTTGGGTTGAAGATTCGCAAAATAAGTATTTGGAAAAGCAAGTAAAATATGCAAATGTTTGGAATAATATAGGTAATTTAAAAAAATTAAAATACCAATAATATGAGCCCACCAGGCTATATGTTCAATGCTTGAAAGGGTTTCAAGAGAATATTCTGAAAACCAAGGTGCTACAAATTGACTTATAGGATTTCCAAAACCTGCCTCTTGAAATGAATGATCTGTAGCATTCATTAGAATAAATAAAGACATTAAAACAATTTCGAAGTATAGGATAAGATTCCCATCACTTTTAGGCCAACCTTTCATCTCCTTACTCATAAATCTTTTAATTTGGACGATATTTCTTCTCAACCAAAATATAATTACAGCTACTAAAACAAGAAATGCTAATATTTCAAAGGTTCCAATTAAAAAACCATATATGGAATTTCCAAGAAGGGGTTGAAAAATTCTATGTGTACCAAATAAACCATCAATTATAATCTCTAAAACTTCAATATTGATTATAATAAAACCCACATAAACTATAACATGAAGAAAACCTGCAATTGGTCTACTAACCATCTTAGACTGCCCTAAAGCAACTCTTGCCATATTTTTCCACCGTTGGGTTTTACGATCAGATCTATCTACTTCTTTACCTAGCTTAATATTTCTAACTAGTTTAAGAACGTTCATGACAAAAAATCCTATGCCAATAAAAAGGGCTATTGCAAAAGATATATTGGGTATATAATTCATATGAAAAATAAATTTAATTGTTCAGTATAACTTTACAGTTCTGTTTAGTTAGAGATATTATCTTTAGTACTTTCCTCAACATAAGGCTTCGCTTTCTTGCCAAATAGCGAAAAATGAACAAATCTTTTTGGGTTTAACTTCATTTCTCTTAAGAGAGCTTCTAATTCCTCTGAAGCTTTAGATAAATTATTATACATGGTATCATCTGTTGCCAATTTACCTAATGACCCTCTACCTTTTTCTATGCCAGAAAGAAACCCATTGATATTTGCTAGAGTTGTTTGAAGTGTTTTAACGGTCTGGCCAAAATTTACTTTGGTTAAAGTATCCGAAACTTTTACAAAATTTGCTGTGATTTTCTTAGTATTCTCAAGTGCTATGTCTATGTCTAATTTCGTAGAATCTATCATAGTATTAAATGAGCTCAAAGTCTCATTTAAAGAAGTCACAGTTGTTTCTACTCCTTGAATAGTTTTCTTAAAGCTATCTCTAGATTTTACATCTAATACATCATTTAAAGCTATTAATAATGAATCTGCTCCAATGATTACCCGTTCAACTTTTGTTTTTAATGGGTTTAATGTTTCACCCACGGAAGTAAAGATATCTGATTCTACCTCACCCATTAGATAATCTCCTGAAACTGCAAGTTCTCCCTCATAATTTGGAATAATTGCTAAAGACTCACCTCCAATAATACTAGTTGAGTAAATCTTAGCAACGCTGTTTTTTGAAAATTCAAAATCATTATCTAAAGCTATTTTTACAACTAATTTTCCTCTTTTTTTGGCATCGGTATTAAAATTAATTTCTGACACCTTTCCTACTTGCAAACCATTAATACTAACTGTACTTGCCTTGTTTAGTCCTTGAATATTATCATATTCTATGTAAAAAATTCTGGAAGTAGGTTCTAATAAATTTTGACCTTTAAGAAAATTAAAACCCCAATACCCCAAACATAAAATTAGAACTACAGTAATACCTGTTTTTAACTCTTTAGACATCTTTTAAATTTTATTTACAATAATACTATTATTTTCTGTTAGTTAACAGTAAAAATAGTTATTTCAAGACCTTTGAAAGCGATGTTTTTTCACCATTCTCAAAAGCGGCGATATAGGCATCTGAATACCCTTTTTTCTTTGCTTTTAATAAAGCATTTTTTACTTCTTTGTAATTAGAAGTAATTCCATAATAATATTTGTAATAAGAGCCAACCTTAACTCTTTGAACATTTCTTAACCCTCTAAAGTTATAGGATTTAACTTTTATTTTGTTTTTACTTGAAGCTATTTGAATTTTAAAAATTACTTCCTTTTCTATTTTAGTTTCATTAGAAAAGGAGGTGTTTATTTTTGATTCATCACTATTTTTATCTTGATTAACAACAATAGTATTTGCCTTTAATTTTTGATAATATTTTGTAATTGACTTCGCTATTTCTTTAGCCATTTTCTGTTGACCCACTTTAGAATTTAAAAATTTACCTTCATTTTTATTTGTAAGAAATCCTAATTCAATTAATACGCTAGGCATATAGGTTTGATGCAAAACTACAAAGCCTGCTTGTTTTACACCCCTATTCTTTCGTTTTAAGTTCTGTGAAAAATTTTGTTGAATTTCTGCAGCCAAAGAAAAACTTTTATCAAGATTCTCCTCTTGTAAAAGAGTTAGCCCCAAAACAGATTCCTGAGAATTAGGATCAAACCCTTCATATCTTTCTTTGAAATTTTCCTCGAGAGAAATCACAGCATTTTCTCGCTTAGCTACTTCAAAATTTCTTTTATTTGCATGAAGCCCCAAAACAAAAGTACCTGCACCATATGCATTGGAGGTATGAGCATCACAATGAACAGAAACAAATAAATTTGCTTTTGCTTTATTCGCAATTTCACCTCTTTTCCATAAATTAATCAGCATATCTTCATCCCTTGTAAGAATAACTTTTATACCCTCTATTTTTTTTAACTCTAACTGTATTTCTTTAACAACTTTTAACACTATATTTTTTTCTCGATATCCATTTCCAGTATTACCAGGATCATTACCTCCGTGTCCAGCATCTAATACAACTATAAATTTGTCATTTTGAGAAATAGATTCGAATGGATTGAAAAAAAGAAAGTACAAAACAAAAAAGAACACCAAATATCTTATGGATTCAAATTTGTTGTTGTATGTAAGTTCTTTGTTCAAAATTTAACTAATTTTGGCTCTTCAAATTTGGTGCTTCAGTTATTGAAGCATATTTTTACTCTTATACAAAAATAGCATATTAAATATTGCAATCAAATCTGTCTTACATACTTTTATTTTTACTCTTATTTTGTTCTCTAACAAAAATAAAATCTCAGGATATAAAGCCAAAGGTGAAACCAATTCCAATGGTTACTAAAAACGGTTCTCAAAGAGAAATAGCACCACAAAAAAAAATTATAAATAATGACACTTTACTTTTAAAAAAACAAGACAGTATTCAACTTGATTCTCTAAAGCCTAAAGAAGCTATTACAGACTTAATAACACATGTTGCTAAAGATTATACTACACAAAATGCGAAAGACAAAACAGTAACTTTGTACAATGAGGCACATGTAGTATACACTGATATTGACTTGAAAGCTGGGATCATTATTATAGATTATATAAAAAACACCTTATTTGCTAAAGGGATAAAAGACAGCTTAGGATATACTCAAAAACCCGTATTTAAACAAGGTGGGCAAGAATCAGAACAAGATTCTATGCTTTACAACTTCAAAACAAAAAAAGCGATAATATATGGTATAAAAACTCTACAGGAACCGGGTATGTATGTTTTAGGAGAAAAAGCAAAACGTGTAAATGATTCTACCATTTATATGCGTAATATAAGGTTTACAACCTCAGATAAAGATAACCCTGATTACTATATCGGTGTAAAAAAAGCAAAAGTAGTTCCAAATAAAAAAATTGTAGCTGGCTTAAGTAATCTTGTTATTGCAGATGTTCCCACCCCTGTTTTTCTTCCTTTTGCTTATTTCCCAATGGGAAAAAATAGAACTTCAGGATTTATTTTTCCAGCCATTCAAACCAGTACCTCTAACAGAGGAATTGGAATACAGAATGGAGGATATTATTTTGCTGTTAATGATTATGTCGATCTAGAATTATTAGGAGATGTATACTCCAATGGAAGTTGGGGGTTCAGAGCCCGCTCGCAATATTATCTTCGTTATAAATTCTCTGGAGGTTTCAATTTGAGTTTTGAAAAATTAATTAGAAGTACAAGAGGATTTGACGATTTCTCGGAAGCTACTAATTTTAACTTAAGATGGAGTCATAGACAAGATCCAAAATCGAGTCCAAATTCAAATTTTGGTGCTTCTGTTAATTTAGGAAGCAGTCAATATTTTAGACAATCACTGAATGAATTTAATAATTCAAACTTTTTAACAAATACCTTTAACTCCTCTATTTCTTATCAAAAAACATTTACTGGTACACCATTTAATATGAGTGCTAATGCTACGCATTCTCAAAACACAAATACAGGAACAGTTACGATGGCGCTTCCATCTCTTCAAGTATCTATGAGTAGAATCTATCCCTTTGCTGGAAAAGGAGGTATTAAAAAAAATCCTTTACAAAAAATAGGATTAACTTATAATATGCAAGGAGAATACAGAATCAATACAACAGAAGACGAGTTCTTTACCGCAAAAATGTTTGAAACTGCAAATGCAGGAGTTCAACATAGAGCAGACGCAAGTACTAATATTACCCTACTAAATTATTTTACCTTATCTCCAAGTATCAACTATCGTGAGGTTTGGAGTTTTAAAAAAGTTAATAAAGACTTCGATCCTTCCATACAAAACACAGATGGGTCTTTTGGAACTGTAGTGACAGATACTTTAAGTGGCTTTAGCAGCTTTAGAGAATATAGTTCTAGCTTAAGTCTATCGACCAATATTTACGGAACCTTTAATTTTAAAAAAGGACGTTTAAAAGCTATCAGACATACCATAAGACCTTCTGTTTCATTTTCATATAGACCTGATTTTGCAGAAAGATATAACGAAACTATTGAAAGTAATTTAGAGGGAACAGCGTTTGAAACCTATTCACCGTTTGATAATGGGACAAGTATCTATGGAAAACCCGGCTCAGGTTTAAGTAATTCTATAGGAATAACGCTGAACAATGTTATAGAAGGGAAACTAGCTCCTGAAGATCCTGATAGTGACGAAGAGGACAGAAAAATAACAATCCTAAATAATTTAAATTTCAGCTCATCCTATAATATTGCTGCAGATAGTCTACGTTGGTCTCCTGTAAATGCTTCTGCCGGAACAAGATTATTAAAAGATAAATTAGCAGTTAATTTAAATGCTACTTTAGACCCTTATCAAGTTAATGAAACTGGTCTGAGAATAAATAAGTATGTAAAAGGTTTGTTCAGATTAACTAGAGCAAGTCTAACAGCTAACTACAGTCTTTCTAGTAGGGACCTCAGTGGAGAGGCTAGTGAAAATTCTGGAAATGGTAATCAAATTACCCCCGATGTTTTAGGGAAAAATTTAAATCCTGCCAATAGCTTAGCATCAAATACCTCTAGTAGTCAAAATAATGAAGAGGAAATTACAGAATTATATAAATCTACGATACCCTGGAATTTAAACTTTGCTTATTCTGCAGCATACACTAATACTGGAACTGGAAATACTGGAATTCAATCACACTCATTAATGTTTGGTGGTGATTTTGAATTAACTCCAAAATGGAAAGTTGGTTTTTCCTCTGGATATGATATCGCAAGTGGAGGGTTTTCATTTACAAGAATGAATTTCTCTAGGGATTTAGATAGCTGGAAAATGACATTTAATTGGGTGCCCTTCGGAAACAACCAATCCTATGTTTTCTTTATTGGAGTTAAAAGTGGTATATTAAATGACTTAAAATACGAACAAAATAAACCACCAGACAGGGTCTTATTTTAAAACAATTTACTTAATGAAAAAAATAATTAAAACTTCAAAAGCACCAGCACCAATTGGCCCATATAATCAGGCTATTTTATCAGGAAACACCTTATATACTTCTGGACAAATTGCAATTGACCCATCTACTGGTAAGCTAAAAATTGGAACTATTGAAGAGGAAACTACTTTAGTTATGGAGAACATGAAAGCGGTCTTAGCTGCAGCTAAGATGACATTTGACAATGTAATTAAAACCTCAATTTTTATTTCAGATATGGCAAATTTTTCTGAAATTAATAGTATTTATGGACGGTATTTTAATGAAGATACGGCTCCTGCAAGAGAAACTGTTGAGGTTGCCAATCTTCCCAAATATGTAAATGTAGAAATTAGCATGATTGCTGTTAAATAAAAAAGACTGTCTAAATATTAGACAGTCTTTCAAGTATTTGAAATATAAATTATTTTTTATAAAGTAGCTGCATATTCAATTAAGTCTACAATTTTTGTAGAATATCCTATTTCATTGTCATACCAAGAAACCACTTTTACAAAATTGTCATTTAATGCAATTCCTGCTCCTGCATCGAATACAGATGTTCTGGTTTCTCCAACAAAATCTTGAGAAACTACTAGATCTTCTGTATATCCTAAAACACCTTTCATTGGACCATGCTCTGAAGCTGCTTTCATCGCTGAGCAAATATCTTTATAAGAGGCTGGTTTCTCTAATTTCACAGTCAAGTCTACAACAGAAACATCCATAGTAGGTACTCTAAAAGCCATTCCTGTTAATTTTCCATCCATTGAAGGTATTACTTTACCTACTGCTTTAGCTGCACCTGTTGATGATGGAATGATATTATGAATAGATGAACGACCGCCTCTCCAATCTTTCATAGAAGGACCATCAACAGTTTTTTGAGTAGCAGTAGCTGCATGAACTGTAGTCATTAAACCTTCTACTATGCCAAAATTATCATTTAATACTTTAGTTATCGGAGCTAAACAATTAGTTGTACACGATGCATTAGAAAAAATCTTCTGATCAGCCTTTAATTCTGTATTGTTAACACCCATTACAAACATTGGCGTGTGGTCTTTTGATGGTGCAGATAATACTACTTTTTTAGCACCAGCTTCTAGGTGTTTACCCGCAGTATCTTCAGTTAAGAAGAAACCTGTAGACTCGATTACATATTCAGCTTCTACCTCATCCCATTTTAAATTTGCTGGATCTCTTTCAGCAGTTATTCTAATTAAATTACCATTAACTAGCAATTTCCCATCTTTAACTTCTACATCTCCATCAAACTGTCCATGAACAGAATCGTATTTTAGCATGTATGCTAAATATTCTACATCTAATAAATCATTAATTCCAACAATTTGAATGTTAGCTCTATTAATTGCTGATCTAAATGCTAATCTTCCTATTCTACCAAAACCGTTAATTCCTACTTTAATCATTTTTTTTATTTAATTATTTGTAATTATGTTGACATGATGTCAGATACTCTTAGAAGTTCACTATTTATAGAATGCCCTCCTGTTATTGCTTCTTCTAAATCTGTTGTAATAACTTTATTATTTTTAAGACCAACCATAAGATTAGTTTTGTTATCCATCAATATTTCTACTGCTTTTACACCAAGTCTACTTGCTAAAACTCTATCAAAACACGAGGGAGATCCTCCTCTTTGCATGTGACCTAAAACAGAAACTCTTACATCATACTCTGGCATATTATCTTCAACATACTTAGCCAATTCAAAAACATTTTTCCCTGACTTATCTCCTTCAGCTACAACTACAATACTTGATAATTTTCCAGACTTTCTGCTTTTAATTAAAGATTCTAATAATCTATCTAAACCAAGATTTTCTTCTGGAATTAATATTTCCTCTGCACCTGCACCAACTCCTGCATTTAAAGCTATGAAACCAGCATCTCTACCCATTACTTCTACAAAAAACAATCTATTGTGGGAAGAGGCGGTATCTCTAATTTTATCAATAGCTTCAACAGCAGTATTTAAAGCTGTATCATAACCTAAAGTGTGCGAGGTTCCAAAAATATCATTATCAATAGTTCCTGGTATTCCTATCACGGGAAAACTATATTCTTTATTAAAGATAACTCCACCGGTGAAAGACCCATCACCACCTATAACAACAAGTCCATCTATGTGTTGTTTAATTAAATTTTCGTGAGCTTTTTTTCTTCCTTCAGAAGTTCTAAACTCATCAGATCTGGCAGATTTTAAAATTGTACCTCCTTTGTTAATGATATTGTTAACACTACGTGCTGTAAGCAGAGTGAAATCTCCTTCTATCATCCCCTGATATCCTCTGTAAATCCCAACACATTCTATTTTATAGTATGCACAAGTCCTAACAACTGATCGAATTGCAGCATTCATTCCCGGAGAATCTCCCCCAGAGGTCATTACTGCTAATTTGTTGATTTTTTTCATAATTTCAGTGTAAAAATACTTATTAATAGTTACTTGGAATAAAAAAAAAACGAAATCGATTTCGGTTAATTTATCTTATAAACAGCAACAAATATTATGTTTTATAAGTTGTAAATAGCTTACTAAATTAAGAGAAATTATTTTAATTAATTATTTTTCTTATAGTTTAGAAGTCTTTGATGAGGTGTACTAATGGAATCTTTCTGTTGAATCACTTTTTTCTTTTCTTTCGTCTTCTTTTTTAAACCAATCTTTTTTAATAAATCTGACAAAGAATTAAAGTTTACTTGATAAGACAAACCTATACCTTGTGTATAAC
Source organism: uncultured Flavobacteriaceae bacterium (assembly GCA_905479435.1). GTDB lineage: Bacteria > Bacteroidota > Bacteroidia > Flavobacteriales > Flavobacteriaceae > Polaribacter. The sequence goes on from CAJQMN010000004.1 coordinate 13,506, forward strand.
CCTCTTCTTGGGCAGAATACTGAATTTCATTTTGTCTATTAAAAATAACACTCCTAAAGTTTCCAGCATCATTCAACAAAACCTCAACTTTTACCTCTCCAACAACACTAGACTGTGTTTGAGCGCCAACAGGTACCCCAACTTTACCATTTACAATAACATTTTTACTTATTTGAGTTGTTAATGAGACGTCAAATTGATCATCATTAATTAAATCGTCTTGAGGGTTTTGTATCCCTCCTGAAGAATATCCTAAATCTAATCTAACTTTATTACTACTTATAATGTCTGAAAGAATAGAGCCAACAGCATTAGATGTTGTTCCTGTTAACAGTTCAGTTCCATTAATATTTCCACCATTTGGATTCGCAAAAGTTCCAGCTGCTAGTAAAGTTAAAAACTGACGCATTTTTGAATTTACATCGTTGTCGTTTAGTACAAAATCTAATTCTGAGGCTATTGTTGAGTTTGAGTTTTGAATTTCGATATCAAAATCTTGTTTTGAATTAAATAGGCTTCCTGAAATATTAGTTATTAAATCTACAGGTATTTTTCTATTGGTATTAAAATTTTCAAGTAAAACTGCTGGATTTGCATTGGTTGTGTAAACTGCAGTAACATTTAAATTGGCTTCATAAGGATTTCCACTCCAAGAGATCGTTCCTCCTTTTAAAATTACAAAAGGTTTATTAATTATTCCTCCATACTTAAAATTATAGACTCCATTATCTATGGTATAATCTCCAAACATGGCAAATTTACCATTGGTGTTAATTTCTATTTTTAGATCTCCTAAGCCACGACCACTAAGTTCACTCCCATTGACTTCATCGATAACAATCTGTGCCTTTGCATCTTTTGTAACCTCTAAATCAATGTTTAGGGAAACCCCTTCGATAGCATCAATAGCAAGTTTCTCCTGTAATTCTTCTAATGTTTTTTCAGATTTAAAATGTATTAATCGGTAAGTATCTATAGAGGCTATATCTTTCAAAGGAATTACAAAGTTAGTGTTAGGCATTGTTTTCGCATTAACATCAATAGTTAAATTGTTTGTAAGACCCGTTATACTTGCATTTCCTTTTATAAATCCCGTACCATAATACAATGCTTCTTCAGTATTTTTAGTATCTAAAATTAATAAATTGGGGGTATCAACATCTATATTTAATGACCATAAATCAAAATTTTGATGTGTTATTGTACCTTCTAAAAATCCAGTAGTTTGATACTTGGTATCTATTAAATTTATATTTCTAAATTCAAATGATTGTCCATTTAAACCAACACTTGCATTTCCATCAAAATCATAATCTGTGTTTAAGTATGGAAATTGCAATCCTGCATTTTCTAATACCAAATCACCATCCATGTCTGGGTTTCTTAAAAAACCTTTTAAAGTGAAATTACCTGAAGCTATACCTCTTATTTTAGATAAAACATTTTCCCCTAAGGGACTGAAAGCGTCTAGCTGAAATTCTTCTAAATTAACAGCTACATCAATTTTGGGTCTTGCTTCTGTAAAATCTAGAGAACCCAATGCCGAAATACTTTTTACTTTTTTCCTATCTAAAGAAAAATTAACATCATATTTTTTATAAGAACTTTCACCTTCAATATTTAATTTTAAATCTCCTTGGTAGAAATTATTAATTTTAAAATTTTTAACTGATAAATTCCCTTTAGGCCCATATATGCCGTCTACTTGTGAAATATTTATGACACCATCTAATTGTCCTCGTAACGTTAAACTATCAATTTCTGGCAGGAAACTTTTTAAATATACATTTGTAAAATCAACATCAATTTCTTTATAGATGGAGTCTCTTAAGATTCCTTTAAAATTAATTTCCTGTTCTTTAGATTTTAATGTGAATGGTGAAAAAACAAACTCATTTGACTTAAGATCAAAAGTAAGTTTATTGTTAGGATTGTTTTCGGGATTTAAATTCCAAGTATTATTTAAATAATTAAATGTTGATTTTTCAATCCCCAGAACAGATTTTTTGGCTTTATTTATAGTGTAATAAAAATCTAAATTAAATTTCTCTTTCTCTGAAGCTCCACCCTTAAAATTAGATTTAAAAAATAATGTATCGTTTACTGTTTTATTAAATAACAATAATTTTGACAGTGTATAGTATGGAGTTTTTATACTCGCTGCTCTTAAAGAAGAATCGTAAAAATCTCTTTTATTATCTGTATCTAAAAATAAGGAGTCTATTGTAGTTCCATAGGCAGTAATTTTTGGTGAGTTAACTTTTAATTTTAACTGATTTTCATTAGCCTTTATACTTCCTTTAATTTTGGTATTAGCTGCTACTGAAATTTCTGGAAAAAGCACATCAACTATTTGATTATAAATAACAAAATCAAAATTTAAAAACTGATCTATTGAAACTTCAAAAGGTGTATAATTTGAATACATACTTCCTAAAGCATTTTGTGCAAGAGATAACATTTCTTCAAACTTAAAGTTTCCAATCAGCTCCCCTTTAATAATATCCTCAGAATCTATTCTAATTTGTCTAATATTTTCTTTAATTTTTGAAAAAATTAAAAACTGTTTAAATGGATAAACACCTCTTTCATTTGTGTAAGTAATATTTTTAAAATTTGCAATTCCTATAATATTCTCAACCTTATTTCCTGTCAAATCTAAATCTATTAACCCTTTAAGTTCTGAAACACTATCTCTTTTAAAAAGATTTAAAGCGTTTAAATTTGCGTAATTAATAGTGGCTTTAAAATCAAACTTATTAATCTCCTCAGACAAATCTGCTAAACCTTCAAAAGTTCCTATCAAATTAACATCGTTAGAGGCTAACTTTCCATTAAATAAATTATTTTGATACAATCCATTAATACTTATATTTTTATAATTGTACTCATTAAATTTTATTTCATAAATCTCTCCAACTAGTTTGGTATTTCTATTTCCTGCTTTAAATCCTTCGCCATCTACTTCTCCTTCAAAAGAAACACTTCCAAATGCACTATCTTCTAAAAAACTCCCTAAATCGAACCTATCCAAGATAACCTCACCTTTATATATTGCCTCATCCATACTTTTGAAGTTGTTCAACTCCAAATCTGAAACTATACTTCCTATTTCAGAATTCACTTTAAGAGCAGCCTCTATAGAATTAGGTGTAATTTTTGTATATCCTGAAACTGAGAACTCACCCAACTGTTTTAATTCTTTTGGAAGATTATTTTCCAAAAGATTAGGCAATACGCTTTTTAACTTAAAGTAATTTAAGGATGATTCTTCTATGTTGGAGGATAAATAAAACTGAGTTTGTTGTACAGCATTTATTAAGTTTATATCACCCATAATTTTAATTCCATTGTCAGAATTAAGCTTAAAGTTTTCTAAAGAAAAGTTATTCAAAGAACCTCTTAAAGAGCTCTCAAACCTTAAGATGTCATTTCCTTTAATTTCATTATAAAGTTTATTTAAATCTAGAGTTGATAAAAAACTATTTTTAAAATCAGCATTTATATAAACCAATTCATTGAAATTACTCAAATTTTTTCTGTCATAATTAAAATCTATTTGAGCATTAATTGTTGAAGATTTTGTTTGAATAGTAGTATTATAAAACTTCATCTGAGTCTTACTGTAGGTGAAATCTGTAGTGAGATTAGTTATTTTAAGCCCCCTATTGTCTGTAAAATAAAGTCCTCTAATTTTAATAGCTACATCAGGTCCAATAATAGAAAAGTCTTGAAGACTACCACCTCCGTGATAGGCAGAAAAATCTAGAGGAACTTCTTTATTTTCATCAATTTGTTTGTAATTTATATCTTCAAAATAAATATTTGAAGAGCTTAACTTAAAAGGACTAGACTTCGGATCTTTAGGGTTATCAGTTTCAAATTTATCGACAAAAACAGACAAATTATCACTTTCTTCATCTTCATATTTTTTTACATTCATATGCACACCTTTTAGAGAAGTGTTTTTTAGTTGAATGTTATTTTCTAAAATTCTTTTGACATCTAACAAAGAAGACCTCAATCTTTCTACATAGATTAAGGTATCTTGATGATGATCTTTTATCTCTATACCTTTCAAAGAAACAGATCCAAGCAAAGAAAGATCTACTTTTTTTATCTCTAAATTAGTTCCAAAATCTTTATTTAAATCATCCGTTACAATTCTAGCTAGTTTTGTTTGTACAGCTGGAATTGAAAAAATTATAACAAGAAATACCAAGAATATTGCAAGGTACTTCAAGAACTTAAGCAGTATTTTTCCGGTTTTTTTGATTTGTATGTTATTAGATGTTTTAAACTTTATTTAGAAACGTAAAAATAAACCCTTTCTATACAAAGAACGATAAAATTAATAAACTAATAAATTTCTCATTTAAAAAGAAATATACTATTTAGAATAGTTAATTTTGTGATTATTAAAAATGACTACCAAAAAAATATACATATTAGGAATAGAATCCTCTTGTGATGACACGAGTGCCTCAGTTATTTGTGATGGCATAGTCTTGAGTAATATTGTAGCCAATCAAGAAATACATGCAAAATATGGAGGTGTTGTTCCTGAACTAGCCTCTAGAGCTCATCAACAACATATAGTCCCTGTAGTTCATCAAGCCATCGAACAAGCAGGTATCACTAAAGAAGATTTACATGCTGTTTCATTTACCAAGGGGCCAGGTCTTATGGGGTCTTTACTTGTGGGAACTTCATTTGCAAAATCATTAGCTCTAGGTTTAGACATCCCCTTGATAGACGTAAATCATATGCAAGCACATATTTTAGCTCATTTTATAAAAGAGAAAGATACTGACTTCCCTCCTTTTCCATTTGTTTGTCTAACCATTAGTGGAGGTCATACACAAATTGTAAAAGTATCTGATCATTTTACATTTGAAGTTTTGGGAGAAACTATAGATGACGCTGTCGGTGAAGCTTTTGATAAATCTGCTAAAATATTAGGCTTACCCTATCCAGGAGGTCCGTTGGTTGATAAATATGCACAACAAGGAGATTTTAAAAAGTTTTCATTTACAAAACCAAAAGTGAGTGATTTAGATTTTAGCTTTAGTGGTTTAAAAACAGGAATTCTTTATTTTATTCAAAAAAATCTAAAAGAAAACCCAGCGTTTATTGAAGAAAACTTATTCGATATCTGTGCATCCATTCAGCACACCATTGTTGAAATTTTATTAGAAAAATTAAAGAATACGGTAAAACTAACTGGCATTAAACATATAGCCATTGCTGGGGGGGTTTCTGCAAATTCTGAAATTAGAAAAAGATTACAGTTAGCCGAAAAACACTGGGGATGGACTACTTATATTCCAAAATTTGAATACACTACTGACAATGCTGCAATGATTGCTATTTCTGGATATTTAAAATATAAGGGTGAAAAATATGCAGACATCTCTGTAAAAGCAGAAGCTCGACTAAAAGTTTCAGAATAAAAACCTCAAACTATATACTGCTATATTTACTAATTGCTATCCAAACAATTCGTTAAGTACTTTAGCTAGGCGAAGACCTCCCTTTTTTAATTGAGTTTTTACTGTTGAAAAATGATCATACATGTATCTGTAGCTTAAATTTTGGTCAGTTTTTGCAGAGTCATAAACTTTCATTGCAAGTTCTCTAGATTCATTAACCCAATCTATAAGGGTTCCTTTTTGAATGGCTTCTTTTTGATTTTTAGAAAAATAATCTAAATTATCAGACAGCTCAGTGTATGTCATATTGTAAGACTCAATCATTTTTGTATCCCAAACAGAATGTAAGTTTGTTTTTCCTCTAAACCATTTGACTTTTATAGTATTCCCTCCTCTATCTTCTGCTCTTCCAGTATGTAAAGGTTGATGTAAATCTCCTAATAAGTGAACTAATAGTTTCAAGTGAAATATTTTCTCTTCATCATTAGCGTTAGGGTCTAAAATTATCTGCTGGCATATTTTAATTCCTTGAACTAGATCTCCTTTTGGATTTTTTTCTGATGATTCATAGGTTTCTCCAACTTTAAAATTCACATAATGCCAGGAACTGTATTTCCTAAACGAATTGTCTGATTTAATTTCATCTGCATAAGTAGATATCGTAGCTAAACCCTCTCCTTTTAATAATTTTTCTATATTTCTTTTTGCTTTTTTTGTTAGATGGTTATAGGCAATTTCTCCAACAGCTCTATGGCCTGTTTGCCCCCAAAAAGGCTTGTTGTTTGTTGCAAATGATGCCACTCCTAAAAAAAGAAAAAAAACTAAAATTTTATCTCTTAACATAATGTTTTGTTTTGTCATTTAGCTAAG
>CAJQMN010000005.1 GCA_905479435.1 uncultured Flavobacteriaceae bacterium
CTTATTTAATGAAGTTCTGGAAAAAACTACATTTATTGTTGGTCAAAACGTAAATTTTGATTTAAATATTATGGGTTGTGAATTTCATCGTTTGGGAATTTCAAACAACCTAAGCAAACTCCCTGTTCTAGATACTTGTACGGAACATACTGCACAATTATGTCAAATTCCTGGCGGACGTGGAGGAAAGTTCAAACTACCTACCTTGACAGAACTACACAACCATTTATTTGGTGTAAATTTTGGAGAAGCTCATAATGCCACAGCAGATGTTGAAGCTACAACAAGATGTTTCTTAGAATTAATTCGTTTAAGGGAGTTTTCAAAAGAAAAATTAGATGTTGATGAAGAGTATTTCAAAAACTTTTCAGAGGCCAATCCAAAACCCATTCAGGTAATAGGCTTAAAACACATTAACCTTAAGAAAGAAAGTGAAAAAATTAGAAAACGTTTAGCTGCACTAAAAGAAAAAAACACAACATCTAATTCATCAGCTGGACTATCTCAATTGGAAAATGTTCAATTTGCCCACCTTCACAATCATACACAGTTTTCAGTTTTACAATCTACCATTCAAATTGGAAATATTGTAAAAGCTGCAGCAAAAGATAATATGTCTGCAATTGCATTAACAGACACAGGAAACATGATGGCTTCTTTTCATTTTGTGAGTGCCATTTTAAAACACAACAAACAAGCATATACTAAAAATGAGATCTCTGAAGAAAATGGAGAAACTCCAACCGAAACAATTTTAAAACCTATTCTTGGATGTGAATTTAATGTTTGTGAGGATCATTTAGATAAAAAAAGAAAAGACAATGGATACCAAATTGTATTACTGGCAAAAACTAAAAAGGGATACCATAACCTTGCCAAAATGTCTTCCATTGCTTTCATCAATGGATTCTATTATGTTCCCAGAATAGATCGTAAAATTATTGAGCAATACAAAGAGGATGTTATCGTACTAACTGGTAATACCTATGGAGAAGTACCAAATAAAATATTAAATGTAGGAGAAAAACAAGCTGAAGAAGCCCTCATCTGGTGGAAACAACAATTTGGTGACGATTTGTATATCGAATTGATGCGACACAATCAAGAAGATGAGCGTATTGTAAATGAAACACTCCTAAAGTTTGCTAAAAACCATCAAATTAAAGTTGTTGCAACCAATAATATATTTTATTTAAACAAAGAAGATGCAAATGCACATGACATTTTATTGTGTGTAAAAGAAGGAGAAAAACAAGCTACTCCTAAAGGAAAAGGAAGAGGCTATAGGTATGGGCTGCCTAATGACGAATATTATTTTAAGTCTAGTGATGAAATGAAAGAATTGTTTGCAGACATTCCTGAGGCAATAGCTAACATTCAGGAAATTGTAGACAAGATTGAAGTATTCTCGTTAGCTAGAGATGTTCTTTTACCAGCATTTGATATTCCAGCTGAATTTCAGTCAAAAAAAGACCAGGAAGACGGTGGAAAAAGAGGAGAAAATAACTATCTAAAACACATCACTTTTATTGGCGCAAAAAAACGATACGGAGAAATTACAGAGTCTATAAAAGAGCGACTTAATTTTGAGTTAGAAGTTATTGAAAATACGGGATACCCAGGGTATTTTTTGATTGTAGAAGATTTTATCAGGGAGGCAAGAAAAATGGATGTTTCTGTTGGACCAGGTAGAGGATCAGCTGCTGGTTCCGTTGTTGCGTATTGTCTTTGGATTACCAATATAGATCCCATTAAATATGACTTACTTTTTGAGCGTTTCTTAAATCCAGAACGTGTATCCATGCCTGATATTGATATTGATTTTGATGATGAAGGAAGAGGAAGAGTAATGGACTATGTAATTAATAAATATGGAGCTAACCAGGTTGCTCAAATCATCACCTATGGAACCATGGCTGCAAAATCCTCCATTCGTGATACAGCAAGAGTACTTGATTTACCTCTGTTTGAGGCAGACAGAATTGCCAAATTAATTCCAAACGTTAAACTAAAAAATATTTTTGGAACAGATGAAAAGAGCAAAGGAAAAATTGCTGCATTACGTTCTGAAGAAAAAGACATGGTTAACGAATTAATAGCCTTGTCAGAAGGAGACGGAATAGAATCTGAAACCATTAACAAAGCTGCTATTCTTGAGGGCTCTGTTAGAAATACAGGAATTCATGCTTGCGGAGTTATCATCACTCCTTCAGACATTACCAATTTTGTCCCAGTAGCTTTAGCAAAAGATTCAGACATGTATGTTACTCAGTTTGATAATTCTGTTGTAGAAAGCGCAGGCTTATTAAAAATGGACTTTTTAGGATTAAAAACTCTAACCCTAATAAAAGATACTGTAAAAATTGTAAAAGCAAGACATGGGGTTCAATTAGATCCAGAAAATTTCCCTTTAGATGATGTAAAAACCTATGAATTATTTCAACGAGGTGAAACCATTGGAATATTCCAATATGAATCACCCGGTATGCAAAAACATATGCGCGCTCTTAAACCTACTGTTTTTGGAGATTTAATTGCGATGAATGCATTATACAGACCAGGGCCAATGGAATATATTCCATCTTTTATTAACAGGAAGCATGGGAAGGAAGATATTCAATATGACCTCCCTGCAATGGAAGAGTATTTAGCTGAAACCTATGGAATTACTGTATATCAAGAACAGGTAATGTTACTCTCTCAAAAACTTGCCAACTTTACAAAAGGTGAAGCCGATGTGTTAAGAAAAGCAATGGGAAAGAAACAAGCTGCTGTCTTAGCAAAAATGAAACCTAAATTTATCGATCAAGCTAGAGAAAATGGGCATGAATCAGAAAAACTTGAGAAAATCTGGAAAGATTGGGAAGCTTTTGCATCTTATGCTTTTAATAAATCTCATTCTACTTGTTATGCATGGATAGCCTATCAAACAGCCTACCTTAAGGCTCACTACCCTGCAGAATACATGGCTTCTGTTCTGTCTAACAATATGAATGATATTAAATCTGTTTCTTTCTTTATGGAAGAATGTAAATCTATGGGCTTAGAGGTTTTAGGACCAGATATTAATGAATCTTATTTAAAATTTTCTGTAAACAAGCAAGGCGCTGTTCGTTTTGGAATGGGAGCTATAAAAGGTGTTGGTAGTTCAGCTGTAAAAGCGATTATTAAAGAAAGAAAAGAAAATGGCCATTTTACATCAATTTTTGATGTAACCAAAAGAATAGATTTACGAGCAGCCAATAAAAAAGCTTTTGATGGTCTAATATTAGCTGGAGGTTTTGATTCTTTTTCAAGTGCACATAGAGCACAATATTTTGCTGAAGATGAGAAAGGACAAACCTTTATTGAGAAGGCAATTCGGTATGGAAATAAATATCAAGAAAACTTAAATTCGGCACAAGTATCTTTATTTGGAGAAGCTTCAGACATACAATTTCCTGAACCAGATATTCCAGACTGCGAGGCCTGGGGAAACATGGAAGAACTTGCTAAAGAGAAAGAAGTTGTAGGAATATATATCTCTGCTCACCCATTAGATGACTTTACTAACGAATTAAAATTTTGTAATGCTAGTGTGGGTCATTTTAAAAGTGATTTACAAAAATATGTAGGCTCCAATTTAGTGTTTGCAGGTATTATAACCGAAGTTCAACATAAAGTCTCAAAGGCTGGAAAAGGATGGGCCTCTTTCTTTATTGAGGATTATTTAGATAGTTTTGAGTTCAGAATTTTTGGAGAAGATTACCTGAAATTTAAACATTTTTTAGTCTCTAATTCTTTCTTATTTGTGAGAACTACAATTCAAAAAGGATGGACAAACAAAGAAGGGGTTGAAGGGGAAGCTAGACTTAAATTCACTGAATTTAAATTGTTGCATGATGTTATGGATGATTTATGTAAAAAAGTGACCATTAAAATACCCATAGAAGATGTTCACGAAAAATCAATACATAGTTTTAAAACCTTGTTTAATGAACACAAAGGAAAACAATCGCTAAAGTTTGTAATTTATGACGTACAGGAAGAAATAGAATTAGAGGTTCCTAGTAGAAATACTAAAATTAAAATTAGCAGTGAACTTTTAAAAACACTTGAAGAACAACATATTAATTTCAAATTGAATTAAGCGGTAAGTTCAGCAAATAGTGCTTCCAAACTTTGATTTTTAGAATTTAATTCTAAAATCTTTAATCCATTTTCTTGTGCAAAATCAAAAATAACACCTCGCATATCTTCAGATGAATTAAAGGTTATATACCAAGTATTATCAAAATTATTTTTATAAGATCTGATGTTTGGCAATCTTTGAATGAACTGTTCTTCAATCTTGTAATCAAAAGTAACTTCTATACTTTGTTCATTACCTTCTTTTAACTCCTCCATAGATGCATCTATGAGTAACTCTCCTTTTTTTATAATAATAACGCGATCACATACAGCTTCTACTTCTTGCATGATATGAGTGGAGAATAAAATTGTTTTTTCTTTACCCAACTTTTTAAGTAACGTTCTTATTTCTTGTAACTGGTTTGGATCTAACCCTGTAGTAGGTTCGTCTAAAATTAATACATCTGGGTTGTGAATTAAAGCTGCTGCTAATCCAACCCTTTGTTGATACCCTTTTGAGAGTTGACTGATTTTTTTATGCATCTCAGGAATTAAACCTACGTCTTTTATAACAGAGGTAATAGTTTCTTTTGAAACCTTAAAAATTGAGGCTTGAAATTGTAAATATTCTCTCACATACATCTCCTGATACAGGGGGTTCTGTTCTGGAAGATACCCGATTTTAGCCTTAGCGGCTATTGGATTTTTTAGCACATCAATACCAGACACAGAAACAGTTCCTTTGGTAGGTGAAATGTAGCCTGTTAGAATCTTCATCATAGTCGATTTTCCCGCACCATTTGGGCCTAAAAATCCAATGATTTCTCCTTTTTTAGCTGAGAAACTAATTTCATTTAACGCCAACTGGGTTTCATAAGATTTTGAAACAAATTGTACTTCTATAGACATATGACAAAAGTAATTTATTTAATTTTATAACATCAACCCTTTAACAAAAGTTCAAAAAAAGGTTGCCTCTTCAGACAACCCTTTAGCGCTTATAAAATTTTATTCAATCACTAATTTTTTTGTGGTTTGTTTGTTTCCGTTTTTAATTTTCAATAAATACACTCCTTTTGCTGTATTTTCAAATGAAATACTTTCAGAAAACCTTGTGGCTACATTTGTAAATAACAGTTCTCTGACTAATCTTCCTGTAATATCAAATAACTGAAGCTCAATTCGATCTGTTGATGTTGTGTCAAATTGCAAATTGAAATTACCGTTGGAAGGATTAGGATATAAATTAAATCCTTCAAAAGCATCATTATCCAGTGAAGCAGTTTCATCTATTACCTCTATAGTGTAGTCCTCAACTTCAGCATCTTCTCCGGTCATACAAGAAGTTGGATCAGAGTTATATTTCGTAGATACTCTCATGGTTGTTGAACCCAATAAAGCATCTGAAGGAATGGTTACCGACAGAGGGCTTAATGTTGTTACTGCATCTTCTACATTTAGAGCTGTTCCCAAGTCATATTCTTCATTAGCATCATCAAAATCACAATCTTGATTCCAATCTATCCAAACCAAAGTGTGAACAGTATAATTACCATCTGTATTGACCTGAACTGTTAAATCATGAACTTCATCAGGTTTTACACTCGTACTAATGTCTGTATAATCACTATAGGCTCCTGGCTTATCTGAGGGGTTATCAATAGTATTGAAAACAACTCGAGTTGTACTAGTAACATAAGCAGTGTTTCCAGATGATTCACAGACGGAACAATTTTGAGTGGTAAAAGAACTAGTAGAGGAAAAATCTCCATCGCCACATGTATTTTTTGCTTTCACTCTCCAATAATACGTAGTTGCTTGGTTTAAACTAACTCCAGTAAATGAATTTGTTGCACTATTTTCACTAGCTACAATTGAGCTAAAGTCAGAATCTGTAGCAATTTCAATATCATAAGAACTTGCATTTGAAATTTCATCCCACGTAAAGGTAGGAGTCAAAGAAATACCGGTGTCATTGTTGTCTGGTGATGTTAAATTTAATGTTTCAAAAGTGGCATTTAAAATATTTAATGATGCATTAATATTTCTTACAATTGTACTTGAGGATGCAGTGATTTCAATAAGGTATGAATCTACCCCTACTCCAGTTAAATCACTAACTGTCATAGTTACTGTTCCATCAGAATTTATAGATGTTGGGGTAAAACTTACTGATGAACCTATCGGTTCTCCAGTAGTTGAAAAACTTACATCTTCTGAAAAATTATTGATAAAATCTACCGAAATATCATAACTAGCTGAACTAGCGTCTGCTGAACACAGATCTACAGTTCCGGTTAAATTATTTACAATAAATGTTGGATCAGAAGAACTAATTGTAAAGTTGGCAGTATTTACATTATAAAAAATATTATCAGTAGCAGCTACCATGATTCTAGCAGAATTAGTAACATTATTTGGAACTACAATATCGGCTGATCCATTGTTGGCTGTGTTTTCTAATAATACTATTGGAAAAGAAACACCTCCATCAGTAGATAACAAAATAGTTACATTTTGGGTGTTAACTGGCGCTTGATCTGTAGCTCCAACAACCCAATTAATAGTTTTATTTGCTCCTACAAGCCACTCTTCGTTGGTAGAGGGTCCGTCTACTGTAAAAGGGGTAATGTCTAGTGTGGTTACTTTCATATCATCTCTTGCACTGTTACCTCCTCCAACAGCATTATCTCTGACCACAAGTGAAAAATTCATCTCTCTAGCAACTGAGGGAACAACCTCCCATGTATTCGAGGTATTTCCTCCAATAACCGTTGGTAAATTCGGCATATATCTGTTCGGAGAACTAATTGATGAATTAGATCTAAAAGCTGGGCCAACTGTACTTGTTGATGATGGTGGCATAGAAGCTATTTCGTTATCAGTCTGTTCCCAATTATAACTTAATACATCCTCAGAATCTTCGTCTGAAGCTATTCCTCTTAAAACAAAAGGTGTTGATTTAGGAATAGAGTAATCCTCACTTTCAACGATGACTGGTGCATTATTTCCTGTTGAAATTGTAGTTGCGCAACTAGCAGTAGACTGAATTCTATTCCACATTTCAGTGATACTTACAGAATGAAAGTGATCATCACTATTACTTTGAACATTTGGAGAACAAATTCCTGCATAGCCCATAATTGTAGAAGCACTACCTGGCTCTACAGCAGTAGAATTATTTCTATTACAACTATTATTTTGAGTATGATTTGCCCCAAATTGATGCCCCATTTCATGAGATACATAATCAATATCATAAGGGTCTCCCATTGGTGTACTTATACCTGTAACTCCTCTAGCTTTAGATCCTGAAAGACAAACCACTCCCAAACCTGCAAGCCCAGAACCTCCTATACTAAAGATGTGTCCTATATCATAATTAGCATTACCAATAGTATTATCACAAATTGTTTGTACCTGACCAATCATAGTTCCAGCATTACCATCTGTAATTCCATCGGTAGCTGCATCTAAAAATATAATTTGATCGTTGTCATCAACAATCTCCATTCTAACACCTAAATCTCTTTCGAATACGCCATTAATTCTGGTCATAGAGGTATTCATAGCCGATAATACTGCTGCTTTTTTGATTGCATCTGAAGCATTGCTATCTACACCTTGATCATTTAAATGAAATTGTGCGTATTCCCCAGAACAAACAATAGCTAAACGAAAGATTCTTAAAAGGCCATCATCGGCATTTCTTTGGGAATTACTTACTGCTCCTTTAGTATCTATATGCTCCTCTACCTCACATCTAAAATTAAGATCTCTTTGAGGTAAACTTTTTTTACTATACGCTATGTAGAAATTATAGTCTTTGGTGTATGGATCTATAAAGAAAGAGGGTCTCCCTGCATAAAAAATAACTCCATGAAATCCATCTAACCCTAAACTAAACCTTGCAGTTGCTGAGGGATTATCTATTCCTTTTGCAACATATGATTTAATCATTGGAAACTTTTGAGAGAGCACCTCTGAAATTGAAGAGGCTTCTTCTATTGAAAACCTCTGAATACCATCTGCTGTAGGAAGATTAATACTAATCGATTCGGTATTGTTAGCTTGGGAAATTCTATTTTTAAATTCTTGTAAATCTAATTCATACACTTTAAAAGTAGTTGGAATAGATTTTCTAAATTTAAGTGCATCATTGGAAAAATTACTTACTTCAGTATCAGTTAATTTCCATAGATTAGATTGAGAAAAACACAAAAACGAGTTTAACAATAAAATTAAGATTAAATTATATTTTTTCATGGTTTAAGAATTTTAACTTGTAAGAGTAGAGATGTAAATATAATAAATAATTATCTTTACCGTAGATGAAAACTAACAGAAAAATACTTTTAAAAGACCTTGGACTCAAGGATTATAAAGATATCTGGGAATACCAAACTTCCTTACTAAACAGTATCATCGATATAAAAAGACAAAACAGAAAAAACAGTACCAAAAATCCCACAAAAAATTATTTTCTTTTTGTTGAGCATCCTAATGTATATACTTTAGGTAAAAGTGGTAACCTTAACAACCTATTGATTAACGAACAACAATTAAAAGAAAAAGAGGCTACCTACTACAAAATAAATCGAGGTGGAGATATTACCTATCATGGTCCTGGTCAAATTGTAGGATATCCAATCTTAGATCTTGAAAATTTTTTCACAGATATACATAAATACCTTAGGCTTCTTGAAGAAGTAATTATTAAGACGATTGCCGAGTATGGAATTAAAGGAGAAAGAAGTGATGGAGAAACTGGGGTTTGGATTGATACAGGAACACCGTTTGCAAGAAAAATTTGTGCAATGGGTATTCGAAGTAGTCGCTGGGTAACTATGCATGGCTTTGCCTTAAATATTAATACTAATCTTGGATATTTTGACCATATTATACCCTGTGGCATTAGAGGAAAAGCAGTCACATCTTTAGAAGTTGAGCTTGGAAGAAAAATTGAATTAAGTGAAGTAAAGGAAAAAATACTTATTCATTTTAAAGCACTCTTTGAAGTTGAAAAATTTGAGTTAAATCTCTAATTTTAATTGAGAGGGCAACAGTTTAAATGTTTTCCTGTGATACTTTGTAATTCCGTGTTCTTGTATTGCTTTTCTATGCTCCTTTGTCGGGTATCCCTTATTTTTTTTCCAATTGTAAACTGGAAATTCTTTATGAATTTTTTCCATAAAATCATCTCGATATGTTTTTGCCAATATTGATGCTGCTGCAATACTCATAAATTTAGCATCACCTTTAACAATGGTTTTGAAAGGAATATCCTTGTAGGGTTTAAATTTATTGCCATCTACAATAATATATTCTGGAGGTATTGACATCATTTCAATAGCACGTTGCATCGCTGTTATTGAAGCCTGTAAGACATTTAATTGATCAACTTCCTTTTCACCTATAAAAGAAATACCAAATGCTAAAGCATCTTTTTCTATGATAGGTCTAAGTATTTTTCTTTTAGCTTCAGAAAGCTGTTTAGAATCATTTAGTAAATCATTATGATAATTCAATGGCAATATTACAGCTGCAGCAACAACAGGTCCAGAAAGACAGCCTCTACCTGCCTCATCAGTTCCCACCTCAAATTGATATCCACTATAATTATTTTTTAACATACCGCAAATTAACATTTTTTGAAGAGAATTATTTGAATTCTTCTCCTTTAAAAGTTTACTTTTGTTTTCACAATTTTCTCTGATGAAAAGAATTATTTACTTCATTTTTTTAATGTTTTTCTCAACCACTTGTGTGTATGGTCAAAAAAATACGCCCTTCAACAAACAAAAAAAAATGAAGGAGATGAGTAATTTTACATTTAATGATAGTCTTGTTCAAGACAATAGTGGAACTAAGAAAATTAATTTAAGTGCAGCAACAAAGTATACAGATTACAAAATTTTTTCGTTCCTAAAAGATACCTCTTACGTAGACACTACGCTGAATATAAAAAAACATTACAAATTTAATTTTTTAAGAAAAGACAACTTTGGCTTGTTACCCTTTCACAACATTGGTCAAACTTTCAACCGACTAACTTATAATTTCGATAGAATTAATGGAGTTCCTGATATCGGTTTTACAGCCAAACAGTTTTCTTTCAATACTATAAGAGATATTAATTATTATGAAGTTCCCACTCCAACTTCAGAGATTATGTTTTTAACTACACTAGAACAAGGAAGGTTTTTGGATTCTTTTTTTACCTTAAATTTTTCTAGAAGACTCAATGTATCTATCGCATATACTGGCTTACGTTCTCTGGGTAAATTCAGGTCGGCTTTAGTGAGTCAAGGTAACTTCAGAACTACGTTTCATTACGAGACTAAAAATAATCAGTATACTATTAGAGGACATATAGCAACCCAAGATGTTTTTAATGAGGAAAGTGGTGGTCTCACTCCTGAATCTTTACTTGCTTTTTTAGATAATGATCCTAATTTTTCAGACAGAGCAAGACTTGATGTTAATTTAGAAGAAACAGAAAATTCACTTAAAGCTTCTCGAGTATATCTAGAACAAGATTATCAACTTCTATCCTCTAAAGATTCAGCCAATCAAAAAGACTTTACGAATTTAAAAGTTGGTCATGTACTTGCAAGTAGTAAAAAAGCCTATGAATTTAGTCAAAATTCACCTAGTAATTTCATAGGAGCTACAAATTTTTCTGGGAATATTAAGGATGATGTTAACTATACATTTTTAAAAAATCAGTTTTTTTTAGAATTTAATTCAAAATATGTTTTGGGAACATTCAAAGCAAAATCTAGTATTATGAGTTATTCTTATGGATACGATAAAATTATTAATCAAACTAGTGATATTAACACCAGAAAGTTAAAAGGAAGTGCTATCTCTTTTGGGGCAGACTGGAAGGCTAAAGTGAGTAAATTTCAATTGGATGCTACTGGAGAAATTACTCCAGGATCAGCACGACTAGCAGGAGCAAATCTTCAAGGTAATTTATCGTATAAAAAAGATAGTTTATTTGACATAAAAGCTAGTGTCTTATTAAATTCTAAATCGCCGAATTTTAATTACCTTCTTCATCAAAGTACTTATGATGCCTACAACTGGAAAAATGATTTTGAAAATATAAGAACTCAAAATCTTGGATTTCAGGTTGATTCGAGATGGTTAAATGCAGTTGTAAATTTAACCAATATTGAAAACTACACTTATTTTGGTGAAGACAATAAACCTCAACAATACACAGATAACGTTACGTATTTAAAAGTAAAGGCATCAAGAGAATTTACCTACAAAAAATTTGCACTAGAAAATACTATCATGTACCAAAATGTGAGTGGAGGGTCCGCTGTTTTTAGAGTTCCTGAACTTATTACAAGAAATACATTATACTATTCAGATTATTGGTTTAAAGGAAAACCTATGCAAGTTCAAATTGGTGCTACGTTTAACTATTTTACATCCTACAAGGCAAATGCTTATAATCCTTTATTATCTGAATTTACGCTCCAAAATACTGAAGAAATTGGATTTCCTTCAGTAGATCTCTTTTTTAATGCACAAATTAGAAGAACTCGAATTTTCTTTAGAGTAGATAATGCACTCTCTGACTTTGGAACTAGAAATTATTTCTCTGCTCCAAATTATCCTTACAGAGATTTCACCATAAGATTTGGACTGGTGTGGAATTGGTTTATTTAACTATTATTTAGCTGCTAACTGTCTAATTTTA
>CAJQMN010000006.1 GCA_905479435.1 uncultured Flavobacteriaceae bacterium
TTTTATAATTTTTTTATACTAATGAAATTTAATAATTCCACATATCAATTTCCTTGTTTCGAATAGACTCTTTTATTCTGTCGGCTTCGAGTAACTGAAATAAAGCATTTCCTCTAATGTAATCTGCAATTTTTCTGTTTCCATATACATTTTCTTCTCTAATAATTACAGAATTAAATCTTCGGGCATTTAACAGATGGTCATAAGAAATGGGTTGAGAAACATTCTTTGGATTAAAAACTTTGGAGTCATGAAGTATATCTCTAGTTTCTGGGTAAAAAACCCAAAACAGTTCATATAATTCTTCATCTTCAATATCTGGCAAACCAAGAGTTAAAACATCCTTACCCATAGGGGCTAATGCTAATAATCTGTATTTTAATTCTCCTAAACGTTTGTCAAAATACCACATTCCTTTCATCATATATCCCTCAATATCTTGTGTTTTTATTCTAAAAGTATCAGAATAATCTCCATTTAATCTAACGTTAACTAATTTTTCATCAATTTCTGCACCTGTGATTTTAGAAGTGAAGAATGAATCAGAATACACATTTTTTATAGATCCTTTTCTAATTCCTCTCAAGAGCGTATCAAATAATGAGCGTCTATCGCTTGAAATATTAGAGGTGTCAATAGGAAAATAATACGGAAGATTTATCTTTTGATTCAAATCTACAAACTCCCATACTACTTTAGACCAAAGAATATCGCGTTCGTCTATATAGCCATAAGCTAGAGGTTCGTCATTATCTGCGGCAATTCTCGCATCGGTTTGTTTTCCAATTTCTTCTACCTTAGTTGCATTTAATATATTGGCCTGAGCACATACATAACTTGTAGCTAATAATGAAAAAATAACTGTATAAAAATGCTTCCTAATCATACTATAATATTTAATTCTTCTAATTTGTAATCGATATACTTACAGGTAATACTTTCTTAATTCTGGTCCCTTTTAATTTCTCAAAAGCTTGAATATCAAAAATTGTAACTAAATCTCCTCTTCTCGCTTTTGCTAAAGCTTTTTTAGCTCTAGAATCTAATTTATCACCAGTAACTTTAACTGCCAACTGTCCAGGAACTTTAATCGTAAACCCTTTAACTATTAATTGCAGGTCAAATACAAAATCTGGGAGGGCTGCTCCGATAGGAACGTTATTGAGACTAGATTTAGGCATTGGAACGATACCAAAATCGCTTCTAACGGTTCCTGCTGCTGCTGGAATGTCTTTAATTCTAAACGTTTTGGGTGTGTTAATTATTTTTCCATTACTTAATTTAGCTGATACATTAATTTTTACTTCTTTTCCACTTCCAGGATTTAAGATGTATTTTCCTAAACCTGTTCTTTTTAATTTATTGTTTCCTGGAACACTTGATGTAATGTCTTTATCTCCAACACCTGGAACAGATATTGAGATTGGGTTGTCTAACCCTCTATAAACCACATTCATCTTGTCTGCAGAAATAACCGCTTCGCTAGGCAAAGCAATTACCGAATATTTGCTTTCAAAAGATACCGGAACTGGCTCTCCATCTTGCATAAATGTAATCGTTCCTTTGATGTTGTTAGTTCCTACATTTCCAGCAGGAATATCAACCATAACTTGTCCATCTTTTACTTTATCAGTGGCATCTCTACCATTTAAAATAACTTCCGTTGGTACTAAGGTAGCATCATAACGCCCTAAAACAACTTTCCCTTCAACTCGCTCACCAGCAAAATAAGCTGTTTTTTCAAGAGCCACAATACCCTTATAGTTCGTCAAAGAAACTTCCGTTTCTAATTGACCCCCGAGAAGATTCGTATAAATCTCTGCTTCTGTATTTTTTACATCTCCTTGAATTTGTGTCATATTTGCCAGTGAGGTAATCATTGGCATTCCTTCATATCTACTTTTTATCCAAGGAATTTTTGGAGAGCCTTCGTCTATTGATGGCACAGAGTCTGTATTGAATCTTTTTTTAATATTTCTTAATAAATCTGGATTTGCATCAGTTCCAAGGATAGACAAGAGGTTATTTCTGTAGGAATTGATACTGCCAATAAATTCTTCACCTTGTTCTGTTAATCCTTCTCCTTTAAAAAATAGTTCATCAAGTCTATCTCCATTACTCATAGACTCATAATTGGTTTTGTCTTCTTCATCTGTATCAGACAAAATAGAGTCCTTTAAAGCACTCATGTAAACAAATAAATCTTCTGAGAGTTTATTAATTTCTTGTGCTTTTGTATTTAAGTCTGCAAACTTATCGGGTTGATCGTTTGCCTTTGTATTTAAACTTGATAAAATATTATCAATATTTGTGGAAGATGCAACATTTGCATCTTCAATTTTTTCTTTCATAAAACCAAACGATGATAATACCTTTTTATCCATTTGCATTGCTAACATTGCAATGAAAATTAGATACATTAAGTTAATCATCTTTTGCCTTGGGGATAATTTTCCTCCTGCCATATGAATTAGTTTTTTAAATTATTAATGGATGAACTAATTATTTACTAGACATTGCAGAAAGCATTCCACCATAAACTCCGTTTAGAGATGAAAGGTTACTTGCCAATGATTCCATTTGTTCTTTTAAACGTTCAGAATTTTCAACCATAGCGTTATTTAATTCAGATTGTTTGTTAGAATTTTCCATTTGAACTTGGTATAATCCATTAAGAGATTCCATTTGTGTAGCTGCTAACTCTACTTGTTCGTTATATTTTGCTGTAGAAGAAATAGACTCTGATGCAACACTTAATCCTTCGGCTGCCGTATGGAAACTTTTTATACTATTTCCTAAATTCGTCATTAATTGAG
>CAJQMN010000007.1 GCA_905479435.1 uncultured Flavobacteriaceae bacterium
AGCAGAGTCCTCAGAGACAATGTAACACTGTGTAGGATCATTGTTATTTTCAATTCTAACATACACTCTTTTTGAGGTAGTAACCTGATAATCTGTATCTTTAGGAATAGCATTAGTAGTGCTGCTAGTTTGCGCATCTAAAATATCTGTATGATAAGATATGGTATACTCACCCGGATTGGTAACACCTGTTAAAATTTCAGCATCTTTTGTGTTTAAAAGGAAACTAGACATCCCATCAGTATCTGATCCAGAAGCCGTATCATCACACAACCTATAAACCGTTGGTTGAGTAGGAGTAGGAGTATCAGTTACTTTTAGTTTAAATTGAACAATAGTATAACACGAAATATTATCAACATTATGAATTCTAGCATAAATAGTAGGATTTTCAGAGGTATTTACACGATATGGATTAACGATAATAGCAACAGTAGTATTCAAATCTGCATCTGAAGGATTATCAAAATATAATACTTCAAAGTCAGTACTATCTAAAGAAAGATCTAGACCATTTAGAATTTCAGGTGTTTGATCTATAATTAAATCAAAATTTAGAAAACCAACTCTATCCTCATCACAACGATTAATATCAGATGGAGGTGTTACAATAACTGGAGTAGCATCAACAATTAATTCAAAAGAAGTAAAGGTGCTACCAATAGTATCGTCAGAAATTGCATAACAATCAGTATTGGCAATATTTTCTACTCTTACAAACACTGTTTGGGAGCCAGTAACCTCATAATCTATATCTTTTGGAATAGCATTAGCAGTGCTACTAGTTTGGGCATCTAAAGGATCTGTGTGATAAGATATGTTATAATCTCCTGGGTTTGTAATTCCTGTTAAAATTTCAGCATCTTTTGTATTTAAAAGAAAACCTGAAACCCCATCAGTATTTCCTCCGGCTGAAGTAGTATCGTCACATACTCTATACTCTGTTGGTTGAGAGGGTGTAGGTATATCTGTTACTTTAAGTTTAAATTGAACAGTAGTATTACACGAAGTATTATCAACATTATGAATTCTAGCATAAATAGTAGGATTTTCAGAGGTATTTACACGATATGGATTAACGATGATAGCAGTAGTAGTATTCAAATCTGCATCTGAAGGATTATCAAAATATAATACTTCAAAGTCAGTACTATCTAAAGAAGGGTCTAGACCATTTAGAATTTCAGGTGTTTGATCTGTAATTAAATCAAAATCTAGAAAACCATCTCTATCCTCATCACAACGATTGATGTCTGATGGTGGCGTTACAATAACTGGCACAGTATAAAAATTAATTTCAACCTCATCATCATCAGTACTACCACTAACATCTGTAACTTCAATTTTATAAGTACCTGATATATCATTAATGACCAGTAGTGGATTATTTTCTCCTATAATCTCTGTAAAACCAGCTCCTGTATCTAAAAACCATTTATATCCAGCAACACTGGTTGTAGTAGATGTTCCGTCTAGAGTAATGGTAGTTCCTTCACAAACATCTTGATCTGGCCCTAAATCTCCGGCAATAATAGAAAAATCTGTAGTTCCAACTCCAGGACCTCCAGGAAAGTTTTCATCCATTCTTATAAAACCATCAAAACCTTCAAAATTTGTTATCAAAATAAGATAATAATCATCCGTTAAAGCAGAACTAATATTTAATGTTTCAATAGCAGCACCACTGTAGCTACAACTTACTTCGTTAGAACTACGTAATAAACCATAATTTCCACCCCGAATATCTTCAAGGTTTACCTCTGTAAAAGGACCCCAAGCTATAAAATCTACATCTATTGGTGTACCATTAAAATCTGCTTGCGAATTTTGTTCTATTTCTAAGGTTAGAGTACCAGGTTCATTAATTCTAATATAGAACCATGAAGGATTGGGTTGGCTGCTTAAACAACCATAATCTGGACCAAATTCAGCAGTACTTCCATTAGAAGTGTTATCAAATAAAATTCCTGTATCTGAACAAAAAGGTGCAGCCTCAGGAATTGTGATATTTTGACTATTTATAATCGTTACAGAAAAAAATAAGAAAATAAAAATATTTAACTTTTTAATCATTTTCTAAATTTTTTATTTTCTTCTAATACTTTTTTAAGAGTTTTATACATACTAAATTGTTCTCTAGTTAATATGTTAAAAATCTCTAATACTTCTAATTTAATTAGTTTGTTAATTTTAACCCTAGTTGCTTTTGTATTGATTAATTTTTTAATCTCTGGATTGTATTGTAAAAGAATTTGTTTAATTTTTTTAGATTGCTCCTTATTTAAACTAAGTTCTTTTTTATAAGTTTTGTGAATTTGATTAATATGTTTTTTAGAGTCAATTTCTTGACCATAATTATTTTTGGTAAAGAAAAAAAGTAAGAAAATGAGTAGTGAAAATTTTTTATACATGGGGGCTTATATTTAATTTTTGTCAAGATATAAAAAAAGTAAAATTTAAATTTGTTATTTTTTTTTTTTTACCGAAAACAATTCATTTAATTTGAATTTACTTTAATTGTTACCTCCTCAACAAGGAGAAATTTCCTTTTCTATTTCTAGTTCTTCCATTTCTATCAACAAGAATTATAGAGA
>CAJQMN010000008.1 GCA_905479435.1 uncultured Flavobacteriaceae bacterium
TATTGTTGAAACTCAAAAGTAGTTGGATCAACTTGGTTTATTTGTGTTTTATCTGTCATTATACTACTGATGTATTAGTTGTGTTTACAGCTGGTGAAGAAACTTCTTGAGATATTTTAGCAAAATCGTCTCCTGCTATAGAGGAATCTTCTATTGCATTTACATCTAAATCAATCTTTTCTCCAGTAAGTGTTTCTGCTTTTTCTACTTGAGCTTGTAATAAATCTCTTCTTAAAGAAGTTATTTCAGCTCTTAAAGCCTCTATTTCTTGACTATCTTGATCAAAATTAATATATTCTCCACTTGTTTTTATTAAATACTCATGTGAGTTAGTTTCACCTAAAGCAGGTATATCATAAAATAAGTTATTATAAGATTCAAAAAACTGATTTACTGTAACTGTATTTTCAATCTGTTCATTTAAAGAAACTACACCCAGTTGACTAAACTTAGTGTCTATTACTTTAGAATATTCTGTTTTAGAATATGTTTTTTTAATAAGGTCTACTTTTTGATCTCCCATTTACCCGTTAACTACTTTAAAGTAATATTTTTCATCCATTACAATCACATTATTATCTATATTTGTTTGTATTAATATTTGATAATTTCTTTCTGGTTGTAAACCATTCATATAAACAGTAAAATAACTACCTGTTGGATCACAACTTATTTGTGTATTTTGTGTGTCGAAATCTACGACAAACTCATTGGTTTCCAAATCTTTTATAGCATAATATGATGCTGATGGTAATGCTTGGTTCTGTGTATAAATAGATTCAGTTGTATAAACTCTTATAGGGAACTGTGGTCTACAGTTTAATCTAAACTGATTAATACTTTCACTATAAAATATACCTTGATTATCATCTAAGGCAACAAATAAATCTGGGGTGGAAACTGTTTCCAATTGTGTAATATCAAATGTTGATAAAGTTACTTCAGCAGGAGTTAAAGCTCCTTCTATATTAGGTAAAGCATTTAGTTGCTCTATTGACCAAGTTAAAGTTTCACCTGCTACATATCCTAATCCTATTTCTTTTACATATACATCTAACATAGAAGCACTATTAAAAGTAGCTCCAAAAGTAGCTCCACTACCAATACCTGCGTAAGTAGGATCATTAGGTAGGGATTGTGTAAATGAACAAGATATAGAACTTGTTAGTTCATTTATTGGATAAGATCCAGTTAATATTCTTCCATGTTTTAAATCACCACTACTAGTACTATAGGTAAAATCTCTCCATTTTATGTCTAACTCAGGAGGATATATAGTATTTGTATCTACTGAATAAAAACTTAGTTGGGGAGTTACAGCACTTGAAGTTACAAATTCCGTTGAATCTTCCCATTTGATTATAAATCCTTCATTTGCTATAGGAGTCAAACTACCAATAAGATCATTAGATGAAGAATACCATACTTTAACAATATCAGTTACCTCTGTATTTAAATCTTTATCACTTCTAAGATTAAATATTTGTGATGATTCTAAACTTCCTATACCATCATACCCACCTGATCCTGTCCACCAGTTACATCCTCCTTCATTATTACTTCCAGAATAAGAACCAGTAGTAAGATCTTCATAAAATCCTTCTATAGGCCATTTATTTGATCCTGAATAATCACTAAATACCCAACTTACACCTGTTGTGTTTTGTTTTTGATCTAAATATTGACCTGATCCGTTATTCCAAGAACCGGAAATAGGATAAACATTAACTTCAGATTCTAAAACAACATTATCTGCCTTAGCAATGAATAGCTTTAGACTAGCTGTAAAGTCAAGAGAACTAGTTACAGATGCTACATTTTGTATTACATTATTTATTTGTAATTGGTCAAATTTAACTAATGATCTAGCTACATTAGATATAGGATTGTTATTAGTTACAAAATTTGATACCTCTAGTATAGGATCCAACCCTGTATTCATAGCAGGTTGTGCACTATAAATAGATGCATCCTGTGTTGGAAATAATTTATATACTGCCATAGTTTTAAAATATTCTATTTAAAATAATGTAACAACCCTTCCTTTGATATCATTATCTGGGTATTTTAGTTCAAATATACTTGGATCTAATGATGGAAATATTGTTCCATTTTGTAAAGCTCCATTCATATCATAAGCATATTTTGAATAACCTTGAGAAGTACCTGCTACATTATTTAGATTTACTTGTTTAACAGTTTGTACTCCCTCTACTTGGTCTAATAATACAAAAAGATTTGATATAATAATAGGTTGATTGATTTGCCATTTATCTATAGAAAAATAATCTTTTAATGCTAAAATACATTCCTCTATTACTTGATTACCATTATAATCAGGAAAGGTAATTATTTCAAAATTAACATTAAAGTTTATTACAAAGGCATTTTTGATACTAATAGTATCACTAATCATTCTATATTGATTAATGTATGTTTTTACATTTTCTTTTAACGCTTGTGACGCCGTTGTTAGTTTACCATTTAAATCTGATGATAATAGGTAAATGTCTAATGTAGCGCTAGGACCATCATTTATATCTTCTACTAAAGGTTTTTGTGCCCAAGCTTTAGAAATAACTCCATATTTAGGAGGCATACTAAGTGCTCTGATTAAATAATCATTAGATGTTACATTTCTAAGTTGTGTTGGAAAGTTAGAAATAGAGTTTTGTCTTATTTCCTCTATTGTATCTCCATCCTGACCACCAGAGGCAGCTATTGGATTATTTGTAGCTATAGAATCAAATACATATTGAGCTGTTGTTGGATCTAATCCACCTCTTAAAAACTGAATAGTACTAGTAGTAGGATTAGTTAATGTATTAGATGGAATGTTTGATTGAACCCCACCTCCAGTATAATACCTAATAGTTAAAGTAGTATTACTAGGTGCAATACCATAAGTGTTAGTAAATACAAAGTTAGTAGGACTATAAGCTGTTGTTAACTTACTTTGTCCAAATGGTAAACCTAAACCTACATTATCAGGATTAGGTATTACATTTTCTGTAGTTTCTGTTGGTGAACCTGCTCCAAACTGTAACTGTAAAGTATTTGCATTTAAAAATCTTGTAGCAAATCTAGTTTGTACTCTTTTTGTTTGTAAAATATAAGGTGTATCTGCATCTGTATAAGTATTAGGGTCATTAGTATTAACATTTTTTAATCCAGTATACACTGCATCTTGACCTAAATAATCTACTTCATACCATTGGTTACCATCTGAATCAAATACATCAATAATATTTGCAAGATTAGTTCCATTTATCTCTGTTGTAGCAAACTCTTCAGGTGCACCAAATGTTACTGATGTGTTATTAATAACACCACTAAATGCTCTTCTAGTTTTCTTTAGTAAGTAATAAGTAGGGTTACCGGCTGAAACTTGTGCTACTGATACTGTTGTGGGATCTAAAGAGTTAGATACTGAAAAATCAATAGGTTCATCTGTTGTAAACGATGTAGGACTTCCTGCTGTTGTACTTACAACTGTATTTTGGTTTACATATAAAGCATAATCAAAATCAGGCACATAAGCACTACCTGATAGTTTAGAAGGTACTTGTTGATAAAAATCTACTAAAGTAGTAGCTAAACCTGTTGCTTTAGGTTTGTACCCGTACATATAAGCTAAATCATATAAATTATCATCCTGTCTAGCATACTGAAGGTATGTTTCTTGGACTTGGTTATCTAAGTAAAAAGATAAAACATCACCTACATAAGCAGCTTGTTCAATAAACATCATACCTGGAGATGTTTCAGTAAAATCTGTATATGTTGTTGGAAAATATGTTTGTGAGTAGTTTATTAGTGTATTTCTATACTCAGCAAAATCTTTATTTATATAGTTTATGTCTCTTCTGATTGCCATTATGCGAAGTTTAATTCTAAATCATCATTAATTGTAGTGTTTATAACCGAGTAGAATACTTGTACTGTAATTGAATTGTTATCTGGATTAGATAATACATTTAATTCTTGAACATTAACATTTGGAAAATGTGTACCTATTTTATCAGCAACATCTTCTTTTAAAAAATCTAAATTATTTTCTGTTATTTGGGAAAATATAAATTCTCTTAATCCCCCACCAAACTCAGGATTACCTGGTCTTTCTCCTACGTTAGTAAGGAAAAAGTTTATTAAGTTATTCTTAATAGATTCCTTAGTAGTATAATTAGGAGTAAATACTTCACCAGAGTTAAAAGGGAGACTAACTCCAATACCAACTCTTGGTCTTGTATCATTAGGAAATTTTTGTACCGCTCCAAATGCCATTTTATTATACTTTACCTTTCATTAAATTCATAATTTGATCTGTTGATACTTCTCCTTGTGGTAGTTGACCATCAGGAGATGCAGTATTAGTATTAGTTACTTGCATAGGTACATTTGCTGATGTAGCAGATATAGTACCATTTGCGTTAGGCATCATATTACCTAATACATTTTGAATATTTTCCCTCATAGCTAACCTATTATCTTCGGGCATAGGGGTATTTTGTTGAGCAGGAGCTGTAGAAATCACTGGTTGTGGTGATCTTACTGCTTCTAGAAGGATATCTTTCATCTCTTCTTGAATAGCTTCTTTAACTGCTTCTTTTACAACGGATTTTAGTTCACTTAGTTTCATATCTTAGTATATGTTTATTATAAATATTGATTTAATCTGCTTTTAAGTTATTTTGAACAATATAAAATGATAACTCATCAATTAATATTTGATCTTCCGCACTAAATGACCCATCTCCTTTTAAAATAGTTACCCCTGAGCTATTTTTTCCAATAGCTCTTCTTTTATATAATTCTCCTGTTTTACTTTGTTGATCTACTTCTACGGAAATTTCAAAACCATTTACATTGGTTACCACTGGGTTACCTTGTTCTACTGATTCTTTTCCAATAGCTAGTAGTTCATTATTAATTTCTGTCATTTCTAACCCTTCATTT
>CAJQMN010000009.1 GCA_905479435.1 uncultured Flavobacteriaceae bacterium
CGCCCTTAGACTTAGACTTAAATACACGCTGTTTGCTGTATTCTTTTCCATAAAAATTCGTGATTTCTTCTTCTGCGGCGTCTCTAGCATCAACAGATAAGTTTACACTATCAGTTCTCATGTAGGTAATAAGACCTGCTTCATACAAGCGTTGAGCAACCTGCATGGTCTTCCCTACTGGATATCCCAATTTCCTTGAGGCTTCTTGCTGTAAAGTAGAAGTTGTAAATGGCGCTGCTGGTGATTTTTTAGCCGGTTTCTTTTGCAAATCTGCAATTGAAAAATCTGAAGCGGAACAGGATTGTAAAAATTCTTCAGCAGCTATTTTTGAGTCAAAATTCTTTGGAATAATTGCTTTGAATGATTTTCCATCAGTATTAAAAAATTGAGCAACTACTTTATAATGAGATTCAGCATTAAATTGCTGAATACTTCTTTCTTTTTCAACGATTAACCTAACAGCTACGGACTGAACCCTACCTGCAGATAAACCTCCTTTTACTTTTTTCCACAATACCGGTGATAATTCATACCCAACCAATCTATCCAGTACTCGTCTAGCTTGTTGAGCATTTACCATATTGTAATCAATATCTCTAGGATGGTCTACGGCTTTAAGAATTGCTTTTTTAGTAATTTCATGAAAAACAATACGTTTTGTATTTTTCTCCTCTAGGTTTAACTGCTCTTTTAAATGCCAAGCAATTGCCTCTCCTTCCCGATCTTCATCACTTGCCAACCAAACAGTATCTGCTTTTTTAGCTAAGGCTTTTAATTTTTTAACAACAGGTTTCTTATCCTCAGATATAATATATTTTGGACTAAAATCTCCATCAACATCTATCCCTAATTCTTTGGAGGGTAAATCTGCAATGTGACCGTAACTTGATTCTACTTGAAAATCTTTTCCTAAAAATTTCTCAATAGTTTTTGCCTTTGCCGGTGACTCTACAATTACTAAATTTTTTGCCATATGTGATATTTATTACACTTAAATCTACTTCAAGGTGAACTGATTTAGGTTTGCAAAAGTAGAAAGTTTTTTTTTATATTTTGATTTTTCTAATAAATCTACACAGATTTTAACAGGAATTTAGTTTAATTTTTATGACAATATGTCATATTTTTTCTATTTTGGTTGTATCTTTGTAGCCAATTCTTATGATGAAGCAGACAGAAAAAATAATAAACGAAAAGATCCAAGGCAAGGCCCTGTTTACCGAAAACAAAGCGGAAAACACAAAAAAACTCTTTATTGAAAGTTATGGGTGCCAAATGAACATGAATGATAGTGAGATTGTTGCATCAATTCTTGACAAAGAAGGCTATAATACCACTCAAGTATTAGAAGAAGCAGATTTAGTTTTAGTCAATACCTGCTCTATTAGAGAAAAAGCAGAAACTACAGTTAGAAGACGTTTGCAGAAGTATAATGCTGTGAAAAAAGTAAATCCAACCATGAAAGTTGGTGTTTTAGGATGCATGGCTGAACGTTTGAAAGAAAAGTTTTTAGAGGAAGAAAAAATTGTTGATTTAGTAGTTGGACCTGATGCATACAGAGACCTTCCAAATCTATTGGCTGAAGTAAACGAAGGAAGAGATGCTATAAATGTTATATTATCCAAAGATGAAACCTATGGAAATGTATCCCCTGTTCGATTAAATTCGAATGGAGTTTCTGCATTTGTATCCATTACAAGAGGTTGTGACAATATGTGTACATTTTGTGTGGTCCCATTTACACGAGGAAGAGAAAGAAGCCGAGATCCTAAAAGTATCGTTCTAGAGATTCAAGAAATGGTTGATAAAAACTTCAAAGAAATCACTTTACTTGGTCAAAATGTAGATAGTTATTTATGGTTCGGTGGGGGCTTAAAAAAAGATTTTAAAAAAGCTTCCGAAATTGCTCAAGCCACAGCTGTTGACTTCGCTCAACTTTTAGACATATGTGCCACAAAATTCCCAAAAACACGTTTTCGTTTTTCAACTTCCAATCCACAAGACATGAGTTTAGATGTAATCCATATTATGGCTAAACATAAAAATATTTGTAAATATATTCACCTACCTGTTCAAAGTGGAAGTAATAAAATGCTGAAAGCAATGAACAGACAGCATACCCGTGAGGAATATAAAGAATTAGTAGATCATATATTTAGAATTATTCCAGAAATATCACTTTCTCAAGATATGATTGTAGGTTTTTGTGGGGAAACAGAGGAGGACCACAAAGACACCCTAGATTTAATGAATTATGTAAAATACGACTTTGGTTTTATGTTTGCATATTCTGAAAGACCTGGAACCCTTGCCGCTAAAAAAATGCCAGATGATGTGCCTCATCACACAAAAAAAAGACGTCTTCAAGAAATCATTGACCTACAACAAGCCCACAGTCTTTTCAGGACTCAACAACATCTTGGTAAAGTTGAAGAGGTATTAATTGAGGGAACTTCTAAAAAAGACCCCAACCAATGGAAAGGGAGAAATACACAAAACACTGTTATTGTTTTTCCAAAAGAACAGTATCAAATAGGTGATTTTGTGAATGTAAAAGTTGAAGACTGTACCTCAGCAACCCTTAAAGGTATTGCAGTTGGTTATTCGGACAATAATTAAGCTAATATGGAAAACTTACAAACAGTAAAACAACGATTTGGAATTATTGGAAACGATGTTCAACTCACTAGAGCACTTGAAAAAGCGGTACGAGTTTCTCCTACAGACATTTCAGTACTAGTAACTGGTGAAAGTGGTGTTGGTAAAGAAAGTATTCCAAAAATAATTCATCAACTATCACATAGAAAACACGCCAAATACATTGCAGTAAATTGCGGGGCTATTCCAGAAGGAACAATTGACAGTGAACTTTTTGGTCACGAAAAAGGAGCGTTTACAGGCGCTACATCAGCTCGTAAAGGGTATTTTGAAGTAGCAGATGGTGGAACAATTTTTTTAGACGAAGTTGGAGAATTGCCCCTTACAACTCAGGTTAGGTTGTTGCGTGTCCTAGAAAACGGTGAATTTATAAAGGTAGGAGCTTCTCAGGTTCAAAAAACTAATGTGAGAATTGTTGCTGCAACCAATTTAAATATGCTACAAGCTATTCAAAAGCAAAAATTTAGAGAAGACTTGTATTACAGACTCAGTACTATTGAGATTCATCTTCCATCATTAAGAGATCGAAAAGAAGACATTCATCTATTGTTTAGAAAGTTTGCCTCAGATTTTGCCCAAAAATATAGAATGCCAACCGTGAGATTAGATGACAAGGCAACTAGCCTTCTTTTAAACTATCGCTTTCCTGGAAATATTCGACAATTGCGAAATATTGCAGAACAAATATCTGTAGTTGAAGAAAAAAGATTGATTAGTGCTGATAAAATGATTCAGTACCTCCCTAATAACAAAGAAAATCTACCTGCACTAGTTGAAGGAAATTCATCAGCTAGTGATTTTTCATCAGAGAGAGACATTATGTACAAAGTCCTTTTTGATATGAGGAATGATATTAATGATTTAAAAAAATTAACATTGGATTTAATGCGAAGTGGAAACTCCGAAAAAGTTAAAGAAGAAAATCATCAGTTAATTGAAAAAATATATCAAGAAAAAGAACAAGATTCATATCAAGTAGAGGTTGTTAATCTACCTCAGCAAACATCCACTAAAAATACATTTGATTTTGCTGAAGATATTGAAGAATCTGAAAATCTATCGCTTCAAGAAAAAGAAGTTGAAATGATTAAAAAATCTTTAGAAAAAAATAATAACAAAAGAAAATTGGCAGCCAAAGAATTGGGTATTTCTGAACGAACGCTGTATAGAAAAATCAAACAATACGATTTATAATTATATTGTACATTTGAGCTACTTATGAAAAAAACAACTTATCTCTTATTACTCCTCACTTCTATCACACTCATATCTAGTTGTGGGATTTACAAATTTAATGGGGGATCTACAGGAGATGCAAAAACTATTCAAGTAGATTTTTTCCCAAATCAAGCTTCTTTAATTGAACCACAATTAAGTCAACGTTTTACGCAAGAGATGCAAGATTTATTTTTAAGACAAACAAATTTAGACCTCACAAATACTGGTGGAGATTTGCGTTTTGAAGGAGAAATCACAGGCTACAGAATTAATCCAATGAGTGCAACATCTCAACAAACTGCTGCACAAAATAGACTAACAATCACTGTAAATGTTCGTTTTTATAATCGATTAAAAGAAGAAGATGACTTTGAAAAACAGTTTTCTTTTTATTCAGATTTTGACGCTAATGCTCAATTAACTGGTGGTGTTTTAGATGGAGCTCTTGATGAAATTCTGGAACGAGTAATTCAAGATATTTTTAATGCATCATTAGGAAACTGGTAATGAATATTGAAATCTACAAAAATCTACTATCTGATCCAGACCTACTAAAAGATGAACAGATTTCTGAACTAAAAAACATCATCGGAGATTATCCTTATTTTCAATCTGCAAGGGCACTTTACTTAAAAGGCTTGAAAAATCAGGAGAGTTTTAAATACAATAACGAACTTAAAATTACAGCTGCCTTTACCTCAGACAGAAGTGTATTATTTGATTTTATAACCTCCAAATTATTCAAGAAAAACTTAAATATTCACAAGCAGATTAGCAAAAAAATAGCGCAACAAGATGTTTTTGACCACCTAGAAATTAGCTCAGGCATTGAACAAGAATTATCTATTGGAAAACCAATTCATTTTTCAAAAAATGAAACACATTCTTTCCAAGAATGGTTAAAAATTTCTACCCAAAAACCCATTTTAAGAAAAGAATCGACAACAAATACTAAAGATATCGACAAAGAATTTCTAATCAATCGTTTCATAGAAAACAACCCTAAGATTTCTTCTGTAAAAAAGGATGAGAAAACAATAATTTCTGTTTCGGAGAATAAAACCGATAATTTCTTGATGACAGAAACCTTGGCAAAAGTTTATCTTGAACAAAAAAAGTTTTCAAGTGCTATAAAAGCTTATGAGATTTTAAGCTTGAAATATCCAGAAAAAAGTGGTTTCTTTGCAGACCAAATTAAAAAAATCAAAACTTTACAAAATATAAAATCATGAGTTACAACCTATTTTTAGCTGTGATACTACTTGTTGCAGTTATTTTAATTTTAATAGTAATGGTTCAAAATCCGAAAGGTGGAGGTCTATCCTCCTCATTTGGTGGTGGTGGAGCACAATCTCTTGGAGGGGTTCAAAACACGAATAATTTCCTAGACAGAACAACTTGGACTCTTGCAATTGCAATGTTTGCTTTAATTTTACTGTCCAATTTTTCTATAGAAAGAAGTGGTTCGTCAGATATTAAATTAGACAATACTTTAGAAGACATTAGAACAACACCAAAAACTAATACTTCTTCATTGCCGTCCACTAATGACTCATTATAAGATTATTACACTTAAAAAAATGCCAACGAAATGACACGTTGGCATTTTTTTTTGAACTAAAATTCGAATTTAATAGCTAAATTGAAAAAATGGCAGTTCTTAGGAAGTGGCATAATTTCTGAACAATTTTACATAAATAAAAAATATATCAATGGGATTAAACATTCAACCTCTAGCAGATAGAGTTCTCGTAGAACCAGCTGCTGCAGAAACTAAAACTGCTTCTGGTATCATTATACCAGACAATGCAAAGGAAAAACCTCAAAAAGGAACTATTGTAGCTGTTGGAAATGGAAAAAAAGATGAGCCGTTAACAGTAAAAGTAGGAGATACTGTATTGTATGGAAAATACGGTGGAACTGAATTAAAACTTGAAGGAAAAGACTATTTAATGATGCGCGAAAGTGACATCTTAGCAATTGTATAATTTTTACAAAAAATAAATCAAAATGGCAAAAGATATAAAATTTGATAGTGATGCAAGAGATGGCCTTAAAAGAGGTGTAGATGCTCTCGCAAATGCAGTAAAAGTAACCTTAGGCCCAAAAGGTCGTAACGTAATTATTTCTAAATCATTTGGCTCTCCAACGGTTACCAAAGACGGTGTTTCTGTAGCTAAAGAAGTAGAGTTGGAAGATGAGTTAGAAAATATGGGGGCTCAAATGGTTAAAGAAGTAGCTTCAAAAACAAACGATTTAGCTGGAGACGGAACTACTACAGCTACTGTATTAGCACAAGCTATCGTTAAAGAAGGTATAAAAAATGTTGCTGCGGGTGCAAACCCAATGGATCTAAAAAGAGGAATTGATAAGGCTGTTCAAGCCATCATAATTGATTTAGAAAAACAAGCGCAAAAAGTTGGAAATTCCTCAGAAAAAATAAAACAGGTTGCAGCAATTTCAGCTAACAATGATAATACTATAGGAGATCTTATCGCTACAGCATTCGAAAAAGTAGGTAAAGAAGGTGTAATTACTGTTGAAGAAGCTAAGGGAATGGAGACTTATGTAGACGTTGTAGAAGGGATGCAGTTTGACCGAGGTTATTTATCTCCTTATTTTGTTACTGATGCAGATAAAATGATTGCTGATCTTGAAAACCCATACATTTTATTGTTTGATAAAAAGATTTCTAATTTAAATGAAATTCTACCAATATTAGAACCGGTGGCTCAATCAAGTAGACCCTTACTGATTATTGCCGAAGATGTTGATGGACAAGCCTTGGCTACTTTGGTTGTAAACAAGTTGAGAGGTGGTCTAAAAATTGCTGCTGTGAAAGCTCCTGGATTTGGAGATAGAAGAAAAGCGATGTTAGAAGATATTGCAATATTAACTGGTGGTACAGTAATTTCAGAAGAAAGAGGTTTTTCTCTAGAAAATGCAACTTTAGATCTTTTAGGTACTGCTGAAACAATTACCATAGATAAAGATAACTCTACAATTGTGAATGGAAATGGAGATGCCGAAGCAATAAAAGCTAGAGTTAATCAAATAAAAGCACAAATAGAAACTACTACATCTGATTATGATAAAGAAAAACTTCAAGAACGTTTAGCAAAACTAGCAGGTGGAGTTGCTGTTTTATATGTAGGAGCAGCCTCAGAAGTTGAAATGAAGGAAAAGAAAGACAGAGTTGATGATGCTCTTCATGCTACCAGAGCGGCAGTTGAAGAAGGAATTGTTGCTGGTGGAGGTGTTGCTTTAGTGAGAACTAAAAAGACACTTGAAAAAATAGTAACAGACAACTTAGATGAAACAACTGGTGTTCAAATTGTGAATAAAGCAATTGAAGCTCCTTTAAGAACCATTGTAGAAAATGCAGGTGGTGAAGGATCAGTGGTTATTAACAAAGTATTAGAAGGAAACAAAAATTTTGGATATGATGCAAAATCAGAAACCTATGTAGATATGTTAGAAGCTGGTATTATAGATCCAAAAAAAGTAACACGTGTTGCATTAGAAAATGCTGCTTCAGTTTCAGGTATGATTCTTACAACAGAATGTGCTTTGATAGACATTAAAGAAGAAGCTCCTGCTGGAGCTGGAATGCCTCCAATGGGAGGAGGAATGCCAGGAATGATGTAATAGTATCATCAGATAAGTAATAATAAATCCCAATCTATTTAGATTGGGATTTATTATTTTATTTCTTTAAAACAACCTTATAATTTGAGTAAAAGTAAGAGGCCCTTAAATAATCTATGGATCCATCTTTATTCAAAAAAACACTCTCTCTTTCTGCATTAAAAACAAATGGTGTTTCTTTATTAAAGTTTATATTTTGAATAAAACTTACTGTTGGAGAATGAAAAACTTTTGCTGCAACAATTAAATAGGTATTGGCATTAATAAAATAAGTCCATTGGTCTGGAGTATTCGTATTTTGATCTTCTTTATAAGAAACATCAACTACAAATGTTTTTTCATCATTTAAAATAGTGTCTTTTTTATACGAGAGCAATGCACCACTTTCCATTAAATTAAATGGTTGACTGATTACATAATACGCCGATTTAAAGGCGTTAGTTATTGATTTCATTTCATTGTTACTAATTGAAATTAAAGCATCTCCAACACGCTTGGTGTAAACATTTCCAATAATAGATATACTAGACTTATCTGTTCCAATTGTGGTTATTTTACCATTTATAAAATTACCTCCATAAAATGATTGATGTTGAGTGATTTCTTTTTCTTTCAACCCTTTCCGATTGTATAAAATTGTTTTCTTTGTAAAAGATAGTGTATCAACTTTTTGCCAAAACTCAAGACCACCATGAGCATCTATAGACTTTGAAAGTAATTGTTTTGCAGTTAGTTTTGTTTTCTGACAAGAAAATAAAAAACTAATAGCAATTATAAAAATTACTTTAAAAAAATCTTTACTCAATACTTCTAATTTTTATGAGATTCAACAACTTTCTTGTCTCTATATTTACAACATGCTGGATTACTATTGTAAGCATGGTCTTTAGCTTTAAAACCCTTAGTATCATGACCAACAGCAGCTACATTTTGTTGAATAATTTTTGTGCCAGTTTTATTTTCATCAATGATAAGTGAAAGTTGATGCGTTTTAAGATCCCATGATGCAAACTTCACACCTTTAGTTTTTAATGCAGCTTTTTCAATACGTTTTTTACACATCATACAAACGCCATCAACTTCAATAGCGACTTTAGTGTTCTTTTTTTTCTTTTGAGCTGATGCCGAAAACCCTATCAACAACAAGCAAAGAACAAGGATAATTTTTTTCATTATTAATTAATTTTAAATCGTAATCCACTGTATAACATTCTCCCAAAAATTGGCGCATAGATTATTGTTGAATCAAAGCTGTCGCCAAATGGGTCATCAGATGCTAAAATAGGATTTTTCTGTTTTAAATCTGTTAAATTCTCTACTCCAAAATACATTTCAAATTTTTCAGTGAAAACTTTAGTTATTTGAGTATTCAATAAACTATAAGAATTTGAATATTCTTCGAATTGGTATTCCAACGGATTAATTGACGTATCTGGTAATCTTTGTTCACCTATAAAATTATAAGTTAAATCAAATTTCCATTGTTTTATATTATCTATTTTTTTTGTTTCATATGAAATATTCGCAAATAAACGATGATTTGGTGTTAACGGTTTTGATAACTTACCTGATGTATAATCTGTTTGAATATCGAAATATTTATAGGCTAAACGAAGATTTAAATTATCATTAATAAAGTAATTAATTTCTGTTTGAAAACTATTTGCATAACTTTCTCCATCCAAGTTATAAAAAGAAATTCTTTGCGGATTTTCCCAGTCTACTACAACTTGATTTTGAAAATGAGTTCTATAATAATCAAAAGTAATATCTCCTTTTCTATTAAATAAATTAAATCCCTGTAGGTATGACACTCCATAATTCCAAGCAACTTCTGGATCTAATCCATAGATTTTACCTCCTGAGGATTGAATATCAATCTCTCTACTACTTGCAAATAATTGTTGGTTTTCTGCAAATACATTTGCGCTTTTTCTACCTTGTCCAATCGAAGCCCTCAACACTCCCTTTTCCCAAGGAACATATCTAATATGTAATCTTGGTGTTATATAAGTTCCAAGTAAATTATGAGTATCTATTCTTAGGCCTGAAGTAAAACTAAAATTATCTGAATTATCGTAAGCATACTCAAAAAAACCTCCAAAAGAATTTTCATTTCTAGAGAAATTTATCAAATTTACAAACTCATTATAAGCATCATAAGTAAAATTTAATCCGGTAGTAAATTTATTTCTAGTATCACCAATTATAGAATTAAATAATAAATTAGAATACATACTTTGGTGTTGTATATTATATGTTTTTAACCCAAAATAAGAATCTTGATCATGGTTACTGTAGGAAAACTGAAATCCAAAACTTTGAAAAGGGAGTTGTGGAAAAACATATCCTAATTTTAAAGAAGAATCAAAACGTTTGGTGTCTATTTCACCACCCCATATCTCAGAACTCCCTTTATCTATAAGTGGATCAAAATTATTTTGGCCAGTTTGTTTAGAATCATCCATAAATCGGACATTAATAAAACTTACCCATCCTTTTTCTGCATCTAAATATTGCCAACGGTTCATAACATTAACTTGGCTAATTAGAGGATTATCTAGAAATCCATCCTTATTTCTGTCAAATTTTTTATTTCTATAATTTCCATGAATATATATTCCTGTTTGCCATTTGTCAGAAATTTTATGATTTAAATGTGAGTTCAGTTCATATCTACCTCCTAAAGAACCATACGCGTTTAGAAAGATTCTATTATCTGTTAGAGGTTTTACTAATTCCGCATTAATTTGACCTGAAATACTCTCGTAGCCATTAATGACACTCCCTGCACCTTTGGTGATTTGAATACTTTCAACCCATGTTCCAGGGGTAAACGTAAGCCCAAATACTTGACCAGCGCCACGTATTGATGGAATATTTTCTTGAGTAATAAGTAGATAAGGACTCTTTAAACCTAACATTTGAATTTGACGAGTCCCTGTTAATGCATCAGAAAAATTTACATCAATGGATGGGTTTGTTTCAAAACTCTCAGCTAAGTTGCAGCAAGCAGCCTTGAGAAGCTCTGCACTATTAACTGTAAAAACATTTTTTGTTTGAATAAAAGATCTTTGAGTAGCCTTCTTTTTACTTTTTAAGGTTACTTCTTCCAATTCATTCTCTAATGTTATAAAATGATGTATTGGCTTCAAATCACTAATCGTAAGTGTATCTGTTTTATAACCAACATAACTCACAACAAGTTTCTTGTAGTTTTTTTGATAAGGAATTTTAAACCAACCTTTTTCGTCAGTTGTTGCTCCTATAGAAGTATTTAACCAAAAAACATTTGCTCCGTAAACCCCTAAATTATCTTTGGGATTATTTTTATCCATAATCATTCCTGTTAATATTTCTTGAGAGAAAATGAATAATGGAAAAAATAAAAATAGGGTAAAAACTAT
This sequence comes from uncultured Flavobacteriaceae bacterium, assembly GCA_905479435.1. Lineage (GTDB taxonomy): Bacteria > Bacteroidota > Bacteroidia > Flavobacteriales > Flavobacteriaceae > Polaribacter. Next base: position 10,932 of record CAJQMN010000009.1, read on the forward strand.
AATTCTTTTCATTGTATTGTATTAATTTTAATAATAACTAGACGTATTATCATCTAAAAAGATGACTATAATGTGTTAATTATTAAAATTAAATTAAAAAAGTTTGATGTAAAATCTGAAAATCTTGACTAATATCAGGGGGAGAAAA
>CAJQMN010000010.1 GCA_905479435.1 uncultured Flavobacteriaceae bacterium
CCTTTTCCTCTAATTTCTTTGATGAGTGGATGCTTTAAAAGGCTTCTAATTAATTGTTCTTTCTCTAATGTATCCTCAATTAATGTTGAGTTCTGAATGGTATTTACAGTTGCAACTCCAGCAGATGCAATTACAGGATGTCCGCCAAAAGTGGTAATATGGCCTAATGTAGGTTGCTCTTTTAAAACATCCATTACATGTTTTTGAGCAATGAATGCACCTATTGGCATACCACCTCCCAGTCCTTTTCCTGAAATAATAATATCTGGTATAATTTTAAAGTGTTCAAAACCCCAAAACTTTCCAGTTCTTCCAATTCCAGTTTGAATTTCATCTACAATTAATAAAGCACCTACTTCTTCACACCGTTGTTTTACTTTTTTTAAATACCCATCTTTTGGGACAATAAATCCAGCACCGCCTTGTATGGTCTCTAGAATAACAGCGGCTGTATTTTTAGTAATTTTTTTTAAATCAGAGACTAAGTTGTAATGAATAAATTTTGTTCCTGGTACCAAGGGCCTAAAAGCTCTGTTTTGTACTTCTGCACCTGAAACACTCATAGAGCCTTGTGTATTTCCATGATATGAGTGATGAGCGGCAATAATCTCGTACCTTTTAGTGAAACGTTTTGCAAGTTTTAAAGCACCTTCACAAGCTTCTGTTCCAGAGTTTGTTAGATAAACGCTGTAGGTATTAGGTAAGGTTTGAGATAAAAGTTTGCATAATTGTAGTGGTTGTTCTTGTATGAACTCACCATAAACCATGACATGAGTATAGCTGTTTAATTGTTTTTTAATTGCTTTGGTAACTTTTGGATGCTGATGTCCTAGGCTATTGGCAGAAACTCCAGCAACAAAATCTAAGTATTTTTTTCCATTACTATCATAGATATAACTTCCCTTAGCTTTTTTTATCTCAATTGATAAAGGATATGGACTTGTTTGAGCCTGATATGTTAGAAAATCATTTTTCACCAATTATGTTTATGGGTTCAATTTAATTTCTTTTTTACCAGAAGTGTTTTCTTTTGCTCCAAGCAGTGTTTTTTTATCGGTATTTTTGTTAGCTTTTACCTTTTTTTTAAAAATATCTTCCTTGGTTTTTGGCTGTTCAGATTCTCTCCAAATAAACCCTTTTAATCGCCTATCATTTTCTGGATACATAGAGGGAGGATAGGTTTTACCATCAGACATATTTAAGCATTTAATTTCATTAATTTCACTGTCTATTAACTCAAACTCTATGTTACTACAGAACTGTTTTGTAATAGTTTCTAAAACTCCTTCATCATTTCTATTAAAATTAACAGCTTCACCATTTCCTTTTACTAGCAATGTTCGTAGTTGGTTTTCAATAAATTTACCATACATATTTCTCCCTTTAATTTGATTGAAATTCTCTGGATCTATAGAATCTTTTTGAATGATGAATGAGTTGCCTAATATTTTTAAAGAATCTAGTTTTTCTGTGGTTGTATTGCTTAACAATTTGATACTATCTCCAGTTATCTGACTCTTATCTGACCATAGTATTGGGTCTACATACATTTTTGTAATACCTTTTGACTGATCTGTATACAATGAGTCACATTTTCCTTGAAGATCTAATTTAAAAATTTTCACATTATTGTATGATCGAATAATTCGATGATCTTTTTTACCAGTAACAAGTAAAGTATCACCATGAATAAAGGTAGAGTCGTTTTCAACTACAGAGATTGCAACAGCTCTTTTAATCATAAAAATTGAATCTGTTTTCTGAAAATATTCTGCATAATTTCCTCTGGCCATAAAATTCTCAGCAGTATCTATTACTTTAATATTATTGGTGGCAGAGGCAAAACCACGTATTTTATCATAGTATAAACTATCTCCTTCAATGGTTCGTTCGTCTAAATAAAGCTTGGCGTTTTTTACAAAATGTGAAATATCTGTTTTTGTATTATAAAAGCCTCTTTCTGAATAAATTTTATTATTATCTTTTTGATTTGTGATGGTAGACGGGCCATATAAAAAGGCATGTCCTGAGTTGGTGTAATAATCTAAATGATTAGATACTATTAAATTATCAGGATTGGTAATGGTCACTTTTGTAGTGGCAGTAAATTTCTTTTGTTCTAAATAATAGTTTCCATTTTTACTTTCTAGAACATTGGTTTCATCTTTTATAACCGCATGGTCTTTGTAATAAAGGAGTTGGCTAGCTCTATTAAAGTAGAGAGTGTCTGTGGTGAGTGTCATTGTTGGGTCTTTTAAAACCACATTACCCCAAGAGACCGATTTTTTTAAGTTTGCATCATAATCTACATAATCACTGTATTGCTTTACGGTATCTCCCTGATTGATGACAACATCACCTATGGCTTTAAAAAAATCATCTTTTTTATAGTAGAACGCTTTCTTGGAAGTTAAGACAGCCCCAGCATGAATCATTTTTACTTTACCAATAAGCACTGTTGCACCTGGATATTTTTCTTCGTCTACATATTGAAGATCAGCATCAAACTTAATTTTCTTTTGTTGAGAAACCCCAACATAAGAAACTAATACAAATAATATAATCAGTAATTTTTTCAAACTTATACTTTCTTTTGGCTAAAATACTGAAATGACAACGCTAAACTTCTTAATTATACGATAAAACTATCGAAGAATGGTTTGTTTTCTATCTGGTCCTACAGAGACAATTTTAACAGGAACTCCTGTTTCTTTTTCAACAAAAGCAACATAATCCAATAAATTTTGAGGCAATTGATCTGCCGAAGTCATCTTTGTTAAATCTTCATTCCAACCTTTAAATTCAGAATAGTTAACAGAAACATTTTCTGGCTCTATATTATAAGGTAAATGACTAATTTTTTTTCCTTTATAATTGTATGAGGTACACACTTTTAATGTTTTAAAACCAGATAGTACATCTCCTTTCATCATCATTAATTGAGTAACACCATTTATATCTACAGCATATTTTAAAGCAACCAAATCTAA
>CAJQMN010000011.1 GCA_905479435.1 uncultured Flavobacteriaceae bacterium
CTGATTTTCTGATTTTAACAATTAAATCCTAGATAAAGGCAGTAACTTTGTAAATAAGAAATCGAACAATTTTTTGTATTTAAACATGTATCCGAAGAAAGAATTAGCTCAAACTATCATTGCTGCCTGTCGCATATTTGAAATACAAACTGTTGTGATTTCTCCGGGATCTAGAAATGCACCCTTAACTATTGGTTTTTCTAACCATGAAGACTTTGAAACTTTAAGTATTGTAGATGAGCGTTGTGCTGCTTTTTTTGCCCTAGGGATTGCTCAACAAAAACAAAAGCCTGTCGCATTAGTGTGTACTTCAGGGTCTGCCTTGTTAAATTATTATCCAGCAATAGCAGAAGCATACTACAGTCAGATTCCTTTGGTTGTTATTTCTGCTGATAGACCCTCACATTTAATTGATATAGGTGATGGCCAAACTATCCGTCAGGAAAATGTATTTCATAATCACATCTTATTTAGTGCCAATTTAAAAGAAAATGATTCAAATAGTAATAGCATAAAGTTATCAAAAGCTTTTTCATTACTTCATAAAGTAAAAGGTCCTATTCATATTAATGCACCTTTTGATGAGCCACTTTATGAAACAGTAAATAAAATGAAAGATTTTTCATTTAAAATTGAAAAATCAGCTACTGTAAGTACTATTGATTATAACAAATTAGCTCAACTTTGGAATAGTGCAGCTAAAAAAATGATTTTAGTGGGAGTTCATTATCCCAATGCAGCATTAGAAATCTTACTGGATAAAGTTGCAGATGATCCCTCTGTATTAGTACTCACAGAAACTACCTCTAATCTACACAACAAAAGGTTTATTAATTCTGTAGACAATTTAATTTTTAATCTAACAAAGGAAGAATTTACTTCACTTCAACCTGATATTCTGTTAACATTTGGTGGGTTGATCGTTTCAAAAAAAATAAAAAAATTTTTAAGGGAGTATTCGCCCGCAAAACATTGGCATATTAATGAATTAAGAGCTTTTGATACCTATCAGGTTTTAAGTAAACATATTAAAACGGATAGTTTTACTTTTTTTAAAAATTTCCACAAACTTGTAGATTACAAGAATAAGAGTACTTATGAATCTAAATGGACTCATTATAAAAAACAAATTAGAGCAAAACACAATCACTATATAAAAACAGCACCCTATTCAGATTTAAAGGTATTTGATTTGGTTTTAAAAGTTATTCCAGATTTTTCTGAGGTACAATTTAGTAACAGTGCTATTATTCGTTATTCTCAATTATTTGAAATGAATTCAACAACTACTGTTTTTTGTAATCGTGGAACCAGTGGAATAGATGGAAGTACTAGTACTGCTTTGGGTGCTGCTTATGCTTCACAAAAACCTACGACTTTAATCACTGGTGATTTGAGTTTTTTTTATGACAGCAATGCACTGTGGAATAATTATATTCCAACAGATGTAAGAATAATAATAATAAATAATTCTGGTGGTGGAATTTTTAAAATTATTCCTGGTCCAAAAAAATCCTCTGCTTTAGAGTACTTTGAGACACCTCATTGCTTAACTGCGGAGCATTTGTCTACTATGTTTGGATTTGAATACAGTACTGCACATAACTTAAACTCTTTAGAACAAGAAGTAGTCAATTTTTATGAAAAATCGGATAAACCAAAAATCCTTGAGATCTTTACTCCCAGTGATCAAAATGATTTGGTCTTAAAAGCATATATTAACAACTTAAAATAAGAATGATGGAGTTAGAAATAGGGCAAAAAGTTACAATACTCATAGGTAAGGAAACATCTCTTGGTTTTATTGTTTTAATCGAGGAATCTCTTGAGGGGTTGGTCTACAAGAGTGAAGTTTTTTCGGATTTAGAAGAAGGAATTACTACAGTTGGCTATATTAAAAATATTAGAGAAGACGAAAAAATTGATGTCTCTTTGAGACCACTAGGTTATAGAAATACGATTGAAGATGATAAGGCTAAAATCTTACATCAACTACTTCAAAAAAATGGTGAATTGCAACTTACAGATAAAAGTTCTCCTGAATCCATAAAATTTCATCTTCAAATGAGTAAAAAAGCTTTTAAGAGAGCTTTGGGAGCTCTCTATAAAGAAAAGAAAGTACTTCTTCGTCACGATAGAATAGAAAAAGTTTAATCAGTCTTATTCATTAAGCGTTCTACATTTTGATAAAATAAATCAGCGTTTGGGTCTCTAGGATTCATTTTACCAAAGCCCAATCGATATTGTTGTAAAGCTCGCTTAAAGTCTTTACCACTCTCATAATATTTACCCAGGTAATAATGGCCCATTTCTGAGGTGGGGAAAAGTTTTAAAATCATTTTTCCAAAATCATCTAGGTAATCTCCTCCTTCTTTATCTAAAATAATGTCCTCTATAGCAAAGACATCTGCTTTTCTAATTCCAATATTAGCACCAAATAAAAACTCAATATCTAAATATTTAATTTCTAGGTAAGATATGGCTTCTGGAGGACTTAAATTTTTAACTTTTTCATTGTATTCTGTTTTTGTTATTCCAGAATAAATTTCAAAAACCTTAGCAAAAGCCCTAAATATTCCTTCACCAATTGAAGAAGAGGAACTCGGAGAACTTGTAAGCTCATCAAAAACCACATTAAAATTATCTATTTCAAGGGATTTTATAGTTTTTCCAAAGTTTCTAATTTTATCTTTCTTTTTGGTATTACTAAATGGATTACTTGACAGGTAAAAGTAAAAGGTATTATCTTCAGAACTGAGTTCTTGAAGCTTGTAGGACTCCATCTGGTTATTGATATTGTTAGACAATGTTGGATTTAAACAGATGTAGGCATTAAAAATAGAATATTCCTCCTGTAAAAAGTGAGTAATATAATTAGCAGTTAAACTTTCTCCTACAATTGTTAGGAAAGGTGAAGTTTTAAAAGTGGCCTCTATATAAGGAATCATTTCATCTCTAATGAATCGGTAAAAATTCTTAGAGTTAGTATCTAGGTTACCGCTAATAATATCATATCCAGCATCTTTATTCCTTGAGTCTTTCATGTCTATTCCTACAACAATTTGTTCAGGAGCATGGTCTAGTTCAGCATAGTAATTTGATGCTCCAACATAGACATCAAATAATTTATGACCATCTAAAACAATTGCTACAGGGAAGTTTGAAATAGAATCTTTATCATAACTTTTTGGAAGATAAATAGAAAGGTCTCTTGTGTCATTTAATATCTCAGATTTATATTCTTTATAAATTGTTTTTTGACCAAAAGTCAATGAAATAGAAAATAAAAGTAAAAGTGATACAAGTGTTCTCATAAATAAGGAGATGTTTTTTCGTTAAAGATAAGTGATTTGAAAAAATAAGAGGATATAAATTGGTGCAATATTGCTTTTGTCAATTAGGAATGTTTTATTTTTACAATCTTAAGAACTATTTACTTTTAGTAACGAAAAAAATCTATAATTATGATAGAGCCTTCATGGATTACTGTAAAAAAATACGAGGATATCACGTATCAAAAATCAAATGGTGTTGCTAGGATTGCCTTTAACAGACCTGATGTTAGAAATGCTTTTCGACCAAAAACTACAAGTGAATTATATGATGCATTCTATGATGCAGGAGAAGATACTTCAATTGGAGTTGTTTTATTGTCAGCTGAAGGGCCCTCTTCAAAGGATGGTATATATTCATTTTGCTCTGGAGGAGATCAAAAAGCAAGAGGGCATCAAGGCTATGTGGGTGACGATGGGTACCACAGATTAAATATTTTAGAAGTCCAACGCTTAATTAGGTTTATGCCAAAAGCTGTAATTGCTGTTGTGCCAGGTTGGGCTGTTGGTGGAGGGCATAGTTTACATGTAGTTTGTGATCTTACACTAGCCTCTAAAGAGCATGCAATTTTTAAACAAACAGATGCGGATGTTACCTCTTTTGATGGAGGTTATGGCTCTGCATATTTAGCAAAAATGGTTGGACAAAAAAGAGCCAGAGAGATATTCTTTTTAGGGAGAAATTATTCTGCACAAGAAGCTTATGAAATGGGTATGGTAAATGCTGTAATTCCTCATAATGACCTAGAAAGTACAGCCTATCAATGGGCTCAAGAAATATTGGAAAAATCACCAACTTCTATCAAAATGCTGAAATTTGCAATGAATTTAACTGATGACGGCATGGTAGGGCAACAAGTTTTTGCAGGTGAAGCCACACGTCTAGCGTACATGACAGATGAGGCAAAAGAAGGAAGAGATGCATTTTTAGAAAAAAGAAAACCTAATTTCCCAAAACAATGGATTCCTTAAAAATTAATCACAAACTTTAATATTCAACCTTTTTATGAAGATAATTTGTATAGGTCGTAATTACGCCAAACATATAGAAGAACTTGCGAATGAACGTCCAGAAAATCCAGTGGTGTTTTTGAAGCCTGATTCTTCTATTTTACCTAGAAAAAACCCTTTTTTTATACCACCCTTTTCAAGTGATGTTCATTATGAAGTTGAGGTATTGGTCAAAATTAATAAAGTAGGAAAGCATATTGCTTCAAGATTTGCTCATAAATACTATGATGAGATTGGTTTAGGAATTGATTTTACAGCAAGAGACATACAACAACAATGTAAAGAAAAAGGTTTACCGTGGGAAAAAGCAAAAGCATTTGACGGTAGTGCAGTTATAGGAGATTTTTATGATAAATCTAATTTTGATTTAGAAAATCTTTCCTTCAAATTATTTAAAAATGATAAGGTAGTTCAAGACGGAAACACAAAAGCAATGCTATGGAAAGTTGATGAACTTATTAGTTATGTTTCACAATATTTTACTTTAAAAAAAGGAGATATTATTTTTACAGGGACTCCAGCTGGTGTAGGTAAAGTTTCTGAGAATGATATTTTAATAGGTGAAATTAATAACCGTAAAGCTTTTGAAATTAGAGTTAAATAAGATTTAATAGATTGTATTTATAAGTAAAATAACTTGTAGTTTTTATGAACGCAGAAATTATAACTATTGGAGATGAAATTCTTATAGGACAAATAGTAGATACCAATTCACAATGGATTGGAAAAGAATTGAATAAAATTGGTGTTTCTGTATATCAAATATCATCAATTCAAGATGAGGAACAGCACATACTTAATGCATTTTATGAAGCGCAAACCAGAGCAGATATTGTAATTGTTACTGGTGGTCTTGGCCCAACAAAAGATGATATTACCAAAAAAACAATTGCAAAGTTTTTTAATGATCAAGAAGTTGTTGAATACCCTGAAGTTATAGATCACATAAGACGAATGTTTAAGAAATATAACATTCCATACACTAAAGTTCAACAGTTTCAGGCACAATTGCCATCAAAAGCTAGGTTGTTAATGAATCAAATGGGAACAGCACCAGGAATGTGGTTTTATGAGAATAATACAGTTTTTGTTTCTATGCCTGGAATTCCATACGAAATGAAGGGATTGATGAAACATGAGGTAATCCCAAGAATTCAAGAACAATTTAAACTGCCTTTTATTATTCATAAAACAGTCATGACCTATGGTCAAGGCGAGAGTATTATTGCCGAAAGAATTGAGAGTTGGGCAAACAAACTTCCTAATTTTATTAAACTGGCTTATTTACCTTCTTTTGGGAGAGTTCGCTTGAGATTATCTGCCAAAGGTCCAGAAAAACAAGTTTTAGAAGATCGTTTAGATAGTGTATTACAAGAGCTATATGTATTGCTGTCAGATATTATTACAGGTCATGAAAGCGGTGTGTCAATTGAGGAACACATTGGTAATCTTTTAAAGGATTCTGGAAAAACACTTTGTACTGCTGAAAGTGTAACGGGAGGTAAGATAGCTTCAACATTAGTTTCAGTTGCTGGATCCTCACTTTATTTTAATGGGGGTATTGTAGCCTACAGTTCTAAAATGAAACAAGACTTGTTGGGTATTCCTGACCACACCATTAAAAAATATTCTGTAGTGAGTGCTGAAGTGGTTGAAGCAATGGCGATTTCTGCAAGGAAAAAGACAAACTCAGATTATGCGATTGCTGTTAGTGGAAATGCAGGACCTTCCTCAGATAATACATCAACAGCTGTTGGAGTGGTCTTTATTGCTATAGCCTCAGCTAAAGGAGTTCAGGTTAAGGAGTTTAACTTTGGTCATCCAAGAGAAAAAGTAATCAATAGAACCGTAAATAAATCACTCCAAATGCTACAGCAAGAAATTCTAAAAAAATAACGAAAATTGTTTTTGTAAGATTTTAAAAAAATTGTAGATTTGCACCTCGTTTAAAGAAAAGAAATTAAAACTGTAAGAAGATGTCTAGAGTTTGTGAATTAACAGGAAAAAAAGCCATGGTAGGAAACAATGTTTCTCATGCCTTGAATAGAACGAAAAGAAAGTTTAACGCTAATTTAATGACTAAGCGTTTTTACATTCCAGAAGAAGACAAATGGGTTACACTTAAAGTTTCTGCTTCTGCGTTAAAAAATATTAATAAGAAAGGAATTTCTGCTGTTATCAAAGAAGCAAGAGAAAAAGGTTTCTTAACTAAGTAAATTTCTAGAAAAGTATAGAAAGATGGCAAAAAAAGGAAACAGAGTTCAGGTAATCTTAGAATGTACAGAACACAAAGCAACTGGTAAACCAGGTACCTCAAGGTATATTACAACTAAGAATAAAAAGAATACTCCTGATAGAGTTGAAATCAAGAAATTCAATCCTATCTTGAAGAAAATGACACTTCATAAAGAAATTAAATAATTTAAGGACATGGCAAAGAAATCAGTAGCATCGTTACAGACAGGTTCAAAAAGGCTAAGTAAAGCCATAAAAATGATTAAATCTCCTAAGACAGGAGCCTATACATTTGTTGAATCTATTATGGATCCTAAAAAGGTAAATGAATTTTTAGCAAAAAAATAAATTTATTTTACACCAAATAATAAAGCTACTTTCTACCTAGAAAGTAGTTTTTTTTATGCCATTAATTTGGTTAAATTTGAATCTCTCAAACATCATACAAAATACATGAGTTTTTTTAAAAAGATATTTTCCAAAGAAAAAAAAGAAATTCTAGATAAAGGTTTAGAGAAATCAAAATCTAGTTTTTTAACTAAACTATCAAAAGCCGTTGCTGGTAAATCTAAAGTTGACGATGCTGTTCTCGATAATTTAGAAGAAATTTTAATTTCTTCTGATGTAGGTGTTGATACCACTCTCAAAATTATTGATAGAATCGAAGCCAGAGTTTCAAGAGATAAATATCTAGGAACTGACGAGTTAAATATTATTTTACGAGAAGAAATAGCAAATTTATTATCAGAGACTAATACTGGGAATGATACAGATTTTAACATTCCAGAAAATAAGAAGCCCTATGTTCTTATGGTTGTTGGTGTAAATGGAGTGGGTAAAACAACAACTATTGGAAAGTTAGCTTCTCAGTTTAAAAAGAAAGGTTTGAAAGTTGTTTTAGGGGCTTCAGACACATTTAGAGCAGCAGCAATAGATCAATTACAAGTCTGGGCAGATAGAACAGGAGTTCCTTTGGTTCGTCAAGAAATGGGTTCAGATCCTGCTTCTGTAGCTTTTGATACTTTAACTTCAGCGGTATCTCAGGATGCTGATGTTGTTATTATTGATACAGCTGGGCGATTACATAATAAAGTTAATTTAATGAATGAGTTAACTAAAATTAAACGAGTGATGCAAAAAGTTGTTGACGATGCTCCACATGATGTTTTGTTAGTCTTAGATGGATCAACTGGTCAAAATGCCTTTCAGCAAGCACAACAATTTACGCTTGCTACTGAAGTAAGTGCTCTAGCTGTTACTAAACTAGATGGAACAGCTAAGGGAGGTGTCGTAATCGGAATTTCAGATCAATTTCAAATACCGGTTAAGTATATTGGTGTTGGTGAAGGAATTGATGACCTTCAAGTTTTTAATAAAAATGAATTTGTAGATTCTTTTTTTAAATAACGTTTATAGAGTTTAAATTTAGTTTGAGTTAATTTATCTTTCTTGTGTGAATTTATTTAATCAACATAGAGTTACGAATATAATTCCCTTTGATGGTGAAGTTGATTATCATGGATTAGTATTTTCTAAAGCAGAGTCTAAGTACTATTTCAAAAATCTATTTGAGGAAATTCCATGGAAAAATGATGAAGCTTTTATATTTGGAAAACATCATATTACAAAAAGAAAAGTTGCTTGGTTTGGTGATCAAGCCTATAGTTATAAATATTCTGGAGTGACTAAACAGGCAAATCTTTGGACTCCAACATTACTTCAAATAAAACATAAAATTGAAGCGTTATCAGCAACAACTTACAATTCTTGTTTATTAAATTTATACCATAGTGGAGATGAGGGGATGGGTTGGCATTCTGATGCTGAAAAAACGCTTTTAGAAAACGGGACTATTGCCTCATTAACTTTGGGTGCTGAACGTAAATTTTCTTTTAAGCATAAAGAAACTAAACAGCGTATTGATATTTTGTTAGAAAATGGAAGTTTATTATTAATGAAAGGAACTACTCAGAAAAATTGGTTACATAGACTTCCCCCAACAAAAAAAGTCTTATCTCCAAGAATAAATCTTACTTTTAGAACCATAATTTTATAAGATTTGGCAAATAATAAAGATTCTATTAACCTAAATAAATTTATAAGTTCTACTGGGATTTGTTCTAGAAGAGAGGCTGAGAAATTAATTATAGAAGGAAGAGTTACTATTAATGGAAAACCAACTCAGCTTGGTAATCGAGTAATAGATGGTGATGAAGTTAAAATTGACGGTAGTCTATTAAAATCAAAACCTAAAACAATTTATATTGCGTTAAACAAGCCAGTTGGTATAGTTTGTACTACAGATGCTAAGGAGCGTAAAAACATCATTAAATATGTAAATTACCCAGAAAGATTATTTCCTATTGGTCGATTAGATAAACCCTCTGAGGGCTTAATTTTTTTAACTAATGATGGAGATATCGTTAATAAAATTTTACGAGCAGGTAATAATCATAAAAAAGAATATAAGGTAACTGTAAATCGTTTAGTTACAGATAGTTTTGTAAAAAAAATGGCCAATGGAATTCCTATTCTTGGTACGATTACTCAAAAATGTGCTGTTCATAAAATAAGTAATTACGAATTTAAAATTGTACTTACTCAAGGTTTGAATAGACAGATACGACGAATGTGCGAGTATTTAGGTTACGAAGTCACTAAATTAAAACGAACCAGAATAATGAATGTTAGTCTGGCAGGGATACCCTATGGAAGTTGGCGAGAACTTAGTTCTAAAGAGGTGGAAACCATCAATCTACTATTAGCATCATCTTCCAAAACAGCAGAAGCTTCAAAAGATCAAAATAAAGGTAAAGTTTTTGGAAGGAAACGAACGAACTTCAATAGAAACAAAAGAAAATCTTAAGTATCTTTTACAAGCTGTCATATCTCGTTTTGTGTATCTTTGCTTTCGATGAAATTTGAACTAAAGAGTAAAGATCCTAAGAGTAAGGCAAGAGCCGGAAAAATCACAACTGATCATGGTGTGATAGAAACGCCAATTTTTATGCCAGTTGGAACAGTAGGGACTGTTAAAGGTGTCCATCAAACCGAATTAAAAGATGAAATTAATCCAGATATTATTTTAGGAAATACTTATCATTTATATTTAAGACCAAAAATTGAAATTTTGGAGCAGGCCGGTGGACTTCATAAGTTTATAAATTGGGATCGTAATATTTTAACTGATAGTGGAGGTTATCAAGTATACTCATTATCAGGTAGAAGAAAAATTAATGAAGAAGGAGTAAAGTTCAAGAGTCATATCGATGGTTCTATGCATTTTTTTACACCGGAAAATGTTATGGAAGTTCAACGTAGTATCGGTGCAGACATTATTATGGCTTTTGATGAATGCACACCTTACCCATGTGATTATAACTACGCCAAACGATCAATGCATATGACACATCGCTGGTTGAAGAGATGCTTAACTCACTTAGATAAAACCCCTTTGAAATACGATTATCACCAAACTTTTTTCCCAATTGTTCAAGGAAGTACTTATAAAGATTTGAGAAAACAATCTGCAGAATTTATAGCTTCTGTTGAGGCAGAAGGGAATGCTATTGGCGGTCTTTCTGTTGGTGAGCCAGCTGAAGAGTTGTACGCTATGACAGAGGTTGTTTGTGAAATTTTACCTGAAAATAAGCCCAGATATTTGATGGGAGTAGGGACCCCTATAAATATTTTGGAAAATATAGCTTTGGGAGTTGATATGTTTGATTGTGTAATGCCAACTAGGAATGCTAGAAATGGAATGCTTTTTACTGCTCACGGCAGTATCAATATAAAAAATAAAAAATGGGAGAATGATTTTTCAGCAATTGATGACATGGGAATTACTTATGTAGATACACTTTATAGTAAGGCCTATTTAAGACATTTATTCGCTTCAAAAGAATTATTAGGAAAACAAATTGCATCCATTCACAATTTAGGGTTTTATCTTTGGTTAACTAGGGAAGCCAGAAAACACATCATATCAGGAGATTTTACAGTGTGGAAGGATAAGATGGTCAAACAGATGAATAAAAGACTATAGTGAAAAAATTAGATTGGTACATATTAAAAAGATATCTGGTAACATTCTTGTTTACCCTTCTGATACTTATTCCCATTGCGGTTGCAATTGATATTTCTCAACGAGTAGATAAGTTTTTAGCTCATAGTGATTTAGGTGTAGGGCAAATCATAGATGAATACTATAAGAATTTTATTATTTATTATTCAAATACGTTCATGCCTTTGGCGTTATTTATTGCTGTAATATTATTTACCTCAAAACTTTCAAACAATACAGAAATTGTAGCGATGACAAATGCTAAAATTTCTTTTACAAGATTTTTATATCCATATATGGTTGGTGCTACACTTGTAACCATGATGGCATTGGTTATGAATCATTTTGTTGTTCCCAATAGTAGTAAAGAGCGGAAAAAATTTGAAAAGGAGTTTTTTAATAAAAAAAGATTTAAAGATGATATTGTTGAGAATTTTAGTTTACAACTCAATGATAGTTCCTACATGTACATCAAGAGTTATAGTTTTAAATCATCTCAGGGAAGTTTTTTTTCCATTGAAAATTATAAGGGTATTGAATTAGTTCAAAAACTCACAGCAGATAATATTCGTTGGATTAATAAAGACAGTACATTTAAGTTAACACGTTATAGTTTAAGAAAAGTTTTTAAAGATAGAGATAGTATATTTTCTGGAACAAGTATTGACACCACATTTACATTTACTCCAAAAGATTTTTTGTATAAATCTGCACTTGCTCAGGAATTACCATCTCATGAATTATCTGATTTTATTAAGATTTCAAAAAAAAGAGGTGTTAAAAATTTAAATGCCTATTTGGTAGAATTTCATAAAAGAACAAGCTTACCCATAGCATGCTATATTTTAACGTTAATAGCAGTAGCTTTAGCTTTCAAGAAAAAAAGAGGAGGCATAGGGGTGAATTTAGGTATTGGCGTGAGTATTATGTTCATTTATGTTTTTTTTCTAAAAGTAGCGGAAGTTCTTGGGGCTGTAGCCGGTGTTAATCCATTGATATACGTATGGATACCTAATGTTATTTTTGGTTTACTAGCATTTTACCTTTATTTAAATGCAAGGAAGTAATCTTAAATATTATATTCACCTTCATCTCATTGTTTTCATTTGGGGATTTACCGCAATTTTAGGAAAACTAATATCTATAGATGCAATTCCATTAGTGTGGTTTAGAATGTCATTAGCTTCTTTGTTTATTGCTTTCTATTTCTTGTATAAGAAAAAATCACTCAAATTAGACAAAAAGTCATTATTCAAGTTTTTCATATCTGGTATTTTAATTGCCCTTCATTGGATTACATTTTTTAAAGCCATTAAAGTTTCCAATGTTTCCGTAGCATTGGTTACCATGAGTACAGGTGCTTTTTTTACGTCGTTTATTGAGCCATTTTTCTTTAAAAGAAGAATAAAAGCGATTGAAATTGTTCTAGGCCTTATGGTTGTAGCAGGTCTATATATTATTTTCAGTTTTGAATCACAATACACCTTAGGAATTATTTATGCGTTAATTTCTTCTTTTTTAGCAGCTCTATTTTCTGTTCTAAACGGACTGTTTGTGAAAAAATATAATGCCTCGATTATTTCTTTTTATCAACTTTTTTTTGGTGCTTTTTTCATTACCATATTTTTGCTTTTTCAAGGGGCTTTCACAGTAGATTTTTTCAAATTACCAAGCTCAGATTGGCTTTACTTATTGTTGTTAAGTAGTGTGTGTACAGCATATGCATTTATTGTTTCTGTAGATGTAATGAAACATTTAACACCCTATACGGTTATGCTTACAATAAATTTAGAACCTGTATATGCAATTATATTAGCTTTGATTGTATTTGGTGAAACGGAAGAAATGAATTCAGAGTTTTACCTAGGAGCTTGCATTGTTTTGTTTGTTGTAGTGTTAAATGGGATCCTTAAAAATATGAAAAGTATTGTAAAGAAAGTGGGTAAGTATAAACCCTCAAAAAAATAAAATACATTGTAAATTGACACAATTTTGTAGTAAGTTTGTAATGTTTAAGAATAGATTTTTATGAATCAATTTTATAGAAAATAAATTACCAAACTATGGAATATTTAGACTTCGAATTACCTATTAAAGAATTGAAGGAGCAGTTAGAAAAATGTTACGAAATAGGAGTAGACAGTGATGTCGATGTAATTGCTACATGTAAAAAAATTGAGAAAAAGCTAGAAAAAACAAAAAAAGAAATCTATAAAAATTTAACTCCATGGCAAAGAGTTCAATTATCTAGACACCCAAATAGACCTTATACTTTAGACTATATTAAAGCCATATGTGGTGATACCTTCATGGAATTACATGGAGATAGAAATGTGAAAGATGACAAGGCCATGATTGGTGGTTTAGGTAAAATAGGTGATCAGTCATTTATGTTTATTGGTCAGCAAAAAGGGTTCAATACAAAAACTCGTCAGTATAGAAACTTTGGGATGGCAAATCCTGAAGGCTACAGAAAGGCATTACGCTTAATGAAAATGGCTGAAAAGTTTGGTATCCCTGTGGTTACTCTATTAGATACCCCGGGAGCTTATCCAGGACTTGAAGCAGAAGAAAGAGGTCAGGGTGAGGCTATTGCTAGAAATATTTTAGAAATGACTCGATTAAAAACACCTATCATTACCATAGTTATTGGTGAAGGTGCATCTGGAGGAGCAGTAGGTATTGGTGTTGGTAATAGAGTATACATGATGGAAAATACGTGGTATACAGTTATTTCTCCTGAGTCCTGTTCATCTATTTTGTGGAGAAGTTGGGAATATAAAGAACAAGCGGCGGCGTCCTTAAAGTTAACAGGTGAAGATATGAAACGTCTTAAGTTAATAGATGGCATCATAAAAGAACCTGTTGGTGGTGCTCATTCTAACAGAGAAGGAGCTTTTGAATCTGTAAAAAACACCATCTTAAGTTCTTTTGAAGAATTAAAAGATTTGTCAGATGAAGAAATAGTATCTACCAGAATGGAAAAGTATGCTGAAATGGGAGTTTATAAAGAATAGATTCATACCAATTTAAAATAAAAAAGTCGAGTTAAATAGCTCGACTTTTTTATTTTAAATTCCTGGCAGTTCATCTAATAATTTTCTTAATGATGGGTTTGCCGGACTCAAGGTATTACTATCTATAATATTCCCTTTAGGATCAATTAAAATAAAACGTGGAATACTTCTTATCATATATTCTTTAGAAAAGCGCGCATCATCTTTTCCTGCCCATAATTGTATTCCTGTTAGGTTTCTGTCTTTTACCATTGTTATCCATTTGTCGTGAGCTTTTTCCCAGCTTCCATTTGATCTTCGGTCATCATCTGTAGAGATACTTATAAATGAAATATTTTTATTTTTGTACTCTTTTTCAAGCATTTTTAGGTAGGGGAATTGAGCAATACAAGGTCTGCACCAAGTAGCCCAAATGTCAATATATACATAACTTCCTGTAAAATCTGATAGTGAAGATGTTCCACCATTATAGTTCTCGTAATTTGAGAAATCTGGCGCTTTATTTCCTTTTTTTAATTTCTCTTCACTAATTACTTGTTCTAAAATTTGAGCATGCATTACGTCATAATTATCCTCTAATTTTTTAAAAAAGTTTTCATTTTGTTCATCAGAATCATTAACTATCAACTTATTGGCATTAGGGTAAATTTTAGAAATACTATCCATTCCTTTTCTAAAGTAATTTATTTTACTTTTAAATGCCTCTTTTTCTAGAATCATAAACCCTTTAATATTTCCAGAACTTTGGCCAAAATTATATCGACTTACAAAAAAATTATTACTATCCGCTCCTTCATCATTCCCCTCATACTTAAAACTACTAAAAAAATTAGTTGAATTACTAGTTAATTTTATGTGGTATCCGTTTTTTAAAAAAACAATTCCTCTTTTGTTGCTAGAGGTATATATATTGAATAAACTAGCTTCAGGAACTTTTAGGGTGTCCTTAAAAGTTCCATTGTCAGAGATCTTGATAACTTTAGTTAATCCATCACCTAAAATTGTTAGGGTAGAATCTTTAGTGTTTTCAAGGGTTCCGCTGAATGTTAAATAGCCTTTTGCGTGTTCTGTATGGCAGGAGCTTAATAAGCTTAGAATTATAATTATTAGACCTAGTCTTCTCATTAATAAAAAATTTAAACTTTCTCAAAGATAAATACTATTTGAATAGAAAAATTGTTAAAATTTGTTGCATAATCAACATCGTTTGTTGATTTTTACAATGTTAACTAATCTTTATGGCTGCAACACACTTAATAGACTCTAATCCATTAGATCTTAGTATTATACAGGATATTTTAGCGCATGATAAAAAGCTTTCGCTTTCTGAAAGTGCCAAAGAACGTATAAAAAAATGTAGAGCCTATTTAGATGATAAAATGTCTTCAGTAGTAAAGCCTATTTATGGAATTAATACTGGATTTGGTGCGCTATACAATGTAGAAATTAAAGGAGAAAATTTACAGAAACTACAAGAGAATTTAGTAATGAGTCATGCTTGCGGAACAGGAGATGAGGTTCCAAATGAAATTATTAAATTGATGTTACTGTTAAAAATACAATCCTTAAGTTTTGGTCATTCCGGAGTACAATTAGCAACTGTGAATCGTTTAATCGATTTTTATAATAATAATATTTTTCCAGTAGTTTATGAGCAAGGTTCTCTTGGTGCTTCAGGAGATTTATCTCCTTTAGCTCATTTAGCTCTACCATTAATTGGATTGGGTGAAGTAAAATTTAACGATCATAGAATTTCTGGGAAAGAGATTTTAGATCGCTTTAATTGGGACAAAATTAAGCTTCAATCTAAAGAAGGTTTAGCTTTATTAAATGGGACTCAATTTATGTCTGCTTTCGGAATTTACAATTTATTAAATGCACACAAACTTTCTTACTTGTCTGATTTAATAGGAACACTTTCTTTAGAGGCTTTTGATGGAAGAATTGAACCGTTTAATGAATTAGTTCATTTGGTTCGACCTCATAATGGTCAAATAAAGACTGCAAAAAGAGTAAGGCAGTTTTTAGAGGGTAGCCATCGTATTAAACAAGAAAAATCACATGTTCAAGATCCTTATTCATTTCGTTGTATTCCTCAAGTTCATGGTGCTACCAAAGACACCATTAAATTTGTAACAAAAACTTTTCTAACTGAAATAAATTCAGTTACAGATAATCCTAATATTTTTGTAGAAGAAGATCAGATCATTTCTGGAGGAAATTTTCACGGTCAACCTCTTGCATTGGCATTAGATTTTTTAGCTATAGCCATGTCAGAGTTAGGTAATATTTCTGAACGTAGAACCTATCAATTAGTTTCTGGGCATAGACATTTGCCTCCATTTTTGGTTTCCAACCCCGGCTTAAATAGTGGTTTTATGATTCCGCAATATACCGCTGCAAGTATCGTAAGTCAGAACAAACAATATGCAACACCCTCTAGTGTGGATTCTATAGAATCAAGTAATGGGCAAGAAGATCACGTAAGTATGGGAGCCAACGGAGCAACAAAATGTAAAAAAGTAATTGATAATATTCAAACTGTATTAGCTATTGAATTATTTACAGCTTCCCAAGGATTGTCTTTTGGAAAATTAAAGAGTTCACCATTTTTAGAATCATTTGTAAACTCATTTAGGAAAGAGGTTACTCTAGTTTTAGAGGATAGAGTTATGTTTGATGCTATCAAAAATGCCTCTAATTTTATCAATACGATGGAGATTGATGCTAATGAATTATACTAAGTCTTACTTAAAAATTATGCTATTATTATAAAATTAAAAAACCCAAGCATTTGCTTAGGTTTTTATTATTCTTTAGCCTCTGATTTTTTCTCTTTAACTTTCTTTCCCTTTTTTATTTTTATGGTAAGATCATTTTTTTGCTCATCTAAATCCATAGTAATTGTATCTCCTTCTGTCAATTTAGAATTCACAATTTCTTCTGCTAGAGCATCTTCAATATATTTTTGAATGGCTCTCTTTAGAGGACGTGCTCCATACTTTTTATCAAAACCTTTGTCTGCTATATAATCTTTTGCTTTGTCGCTTAGCTTTAACGTATAGCCTAAATCAAGGATTCTATGAAGTAATTTATCAAGTTCAATATCTATAATTGAATGAATATCTTCCCTTTCTAAAGCATTAAAAACAATTACATCATCAATCCTGTTTAAAAATTCAGGAGCAAATGATTTTTTTAAAGCCCCTTCAATAATCCCTTTAGCGTGTTCATCTGATTGATTTTTTCTGGCGGAAGTGCCAAAACCAACACCAGAACCAAAATCTTTTAATTGACGAGCTCCAATATTAGAGGTCATAATAATGATCGTATTTCTGAAATCAATTTTTCTTCCCAAACTATCAGTTATATGCCCATCATCTAAAATTTGTAACAACATGTTAAACACATCTGGATGTGCTTTTTCAATTTCATCTAATAAAACGACTGCATATGGTTTTCTGCGAATCTTTTCTGTTAATTGACCACCTTCCTCGTAACCAACATATCCAGGAGGTGCACCAATCAATCTAGAAATTGCAAATTTTTCCATGTATTCACTCATGTCAATTCTAATCAAGGAATCATCAGAATCAAACAATTCACGCGCTAACACTTTAGCTAACTGTGTTTTTCCAACACCTGTTTGTCCTAGGAAGATAAAAGATCCAATGGGTTTGTTAGGATCTTTTAACCCAACTCTATTTCGTTGAATTGCTTTTACAACCTTAGCTACAGCTTCATCTTGTCCAATTACTTTTCCTTTAATCATTTGAGGTAATTCACCTAATCTATGGCTCTCGGCTTCCGCAACTCTATTTACAGGAATTCCTGTCATCATAGATACAACTTCGGCAACATTATCTTCAGTAACTAGCTCTCTGTTTAATTTTGCATCGTCTTCCCACTGTTGTTGAGCAGAATGCAATGCAGCTTCAATGTTCTTTTCATCATCACGTAGCTTTGCGGCCTCCTCATATTTTTGACCATTCACGGCTTTGGTTTTTCGTTCTCTAACAGCCACCAATTGCTTTTCTAGCACTAGCACTTGATCAGGAACCACAATACTTGTAATATGAATTCTAGAACCTGCTTCATCCAATGCGTCAATTGCTTTGTCAGGCAAATATCTATCAGTCATGTATCTATTAGTCAGCTTTACACATGCATTAATAGCTTCATCGGTATAATTCACATGATGATGTACCTCGTATTTTTCTTTGATGTTGTTTAGTATTTGAATGGTTTCTTCAACGCTAGTAGGGTTTACAATTATTTTTTGAAAACGTCTTTCTAGAGCACCATCTTTCTCAATATTTGTTCTGTATTCGTCCAATGTTGTTGCTCCAATACATTGAATTTCTCCTCTAGCTAAAGCGGGTTTTAACATATTCGATGCATCTAATGAACCTGTGGCACCTCCGGCACCAACTATTGTATGAATCTCGTCTATGAATAAAATAATATCATCATTTTTTTCAAGCTCATTCATTAATGCTTTCATGCGTTCTTCAAATTGACCTCTGTATTTTGTTCCAGCTACTAAGCTTGCTAAATCTAAAGAAACAATTCTTTTGTTGAAAAGAATTCGAGATACTTTTCTATTAATAATCCTTAGTGCAAGTCCTTCAGCAATTGCAGATTTACCCACTCCTGGCTCGCCAATTAACATGGGATTATTTTTCTTTCGTCTACTTAAAATTTGAGATACACGTTCTATTTCTTTATGTCGTCCAACAACAGGATCTAATTTTCCAGTTTCAGCTAAAAAAGTTAAGTCTCTTCCAAAATTATCCAATACTGGGGTTTTAGATTTTTTACTGACTTTGCTTTTTTGAGATTGATCATAAGGATTAGATTTTTCTGAAGCAAACTCACTATCCTCTGAAGGAGTTTCTGAAATTGGATTTGAAGGTAAATCATTATCATCACTTTCAGTATGAAGCTCTTTATATAAAGTTTTGGCTTGGTCATAATCAACATCATACTTATTTAATAATTTGGTTGATGGATCATTTTCATTTCTTAAAATGCATAATAATAAGTGAGCTGTATCTATAGCTTCACTTTGATATAATTTGGCTTCTAAAAAAGTTGTTTTTAAAGCTTTTTCTGCTTGCCTGGTTAAATGAAGGCTTTTTTTCTTATTACCTTCAACAATTGATGGAGCTGCCGGATTAAGTAATTCAAGCTTTTTTCTCACCAATTCTAAATCAATTTGAAAAGTAAGTAATATTTCTATTGCTTTACCGTCTCCCTTTCGAATTAATCCTAGAAGTAAATGTTCAGTTCCAATGAAATCATGACCTAATCTAAGTGCCTCTTCTTTACTAAATGTGATTACATCTCTTACCTTTGGTGAAAAATTATCGTCCATATATCGCTTTTTCTTTATTGTAAATTTAACCTTTTTTGCTTTATAAAACACAAAAAGAATGCCATCAATTATAAACTGACAATTTGACCCTTAAAATGGGCTCAGAAAGGCTTGTAAATCAAGGGTATAAATCAAGCAGAGATTTTATCAATAAATGTTAATAACTATGGGCTTTTCGGGTGTAAAAACCTTTGCTAAAAATAGGATTTATAGTATCTTGCTAGATGTAAGTAAAACAGTTAAAATTAAACAATAAAAGCAAGGTATGGCAGAGGGAGAAAAGTTGATTCCTATTAACATAGAAGAGCAGATGAAATCTGCATATATTGATTATTCAATGTCCGTGATAGTCTCAAGAGCATTACCCGATGTAAGAGATGGTTTAAAACCTGTTCATAGGAGAGTTTTATACGGAATGCATGAATTAGGTATTAAAGCCACCGGATCCTATAAAAAATCAGCAAGAATTGTAGGAGAGGTTTTGGGTAAGTATCATCCACATGGAGATACCTCAGTTTACGATTCTATGGTTCGTATGGCACAAAACTGGAGTGTTCGTTACATGATGGTTGATGGTCAAGGGAATTTTGGTTCAGTTGATGGAGATAGCCCTGCAGCAATGCGATATACTGAAGTTAGAATGCAGAAAATATCTGAAGACATGTTGTCAGATATCGAAAAAGATACAGTTGATCATAGACTTAATTTTGACGACACACTTCACGAACCAACAGTTCTGCCTACAAGAATTCCAAATCTTCTGGTAAATGGTGCTTCAGGAATAGCTGTAGGTATGGCAACAAATATGGCTCCTCATAATTTAACTGAAGTTGTGAATGGAACATTGGCATATATTCAAAATAGAGATATTGAGATCGATGAATTAATGGAGCATGTAAAAGCACCAGATTTTCCAACAGGAGGGATAATTTATGGATATGAAGGGGTGAAAGATGCGTTTCATACAGGAAGAGGTAGAATAGTTATGCGTGCCAAAGCTGTAATTGAAGAAGTTAAAGGAAGAGAATGTATTATAGTTACCGAAATTCCTTATCAGGTTAATAAAGCAGATATGATTAAAAAAACTGCTGAATTAGTTAATGATAAAAAATTAGAAGGAATCTCAAATATTAGAGATGAATCTGATAGAAATGGAATGCGAATTGTTTATGTTCTTAAGCGTGATGCTATTCCTAATATAGTTTTAAATAAATTATATAAATACACAGGTTTACAAACCTCTTTTAGTGTCAATAATATTGCGCTTGTAAATGGTCGTCCAGAACAACTAAACTTAAAACAGTTAATTCATTATTTTGTTGAACATAGACATGAAGTAGTTGTTAGAAG
>CAJQMN010000012.1 GCA_905479435.1 uncultured Flavobacteriaceae bacterium
GTTCATCAGTAGCTTGGATAAGATTATTTTTTTTAATAGAAATTTGAGGTCTATTTTTATAATAAACATCATTGGTGTATGGAATAATACTATTTAAACCGTCATTACCTCCAGATAATTGAATAATTACAAGTTTTCTAAACCCCAAATTATTTATAGACTGACTTTCAATATTTTTAATGAAATTAGGTACAAAAAATAAACCACTAGCTAAACTACTTCGTTTTATAAAATCTCTTCTTTTCATGATATAAATTTAACAAAGTTGATATTCTGGGATAGACATTAATTGGATACAATAATCTTTGTTAGAATTAACTCTCAACTCATTTAATAAGTCAGCAGTATCTTTGTCTAGCTTTGAAATAATCAATAAATCTCTTAACTCATTAGGTTTGAGTTTTAAATGATTTTTTGTAAAAACATCCCAATTCTTAATCGTTTTTATATATTTATTTCTTTTTCTTTCTTTATTATAATATTTATTAAATGAATCCTCAAAAGCTCCTTTTTCTTCTAGATTAATAACGGCATCATTTAAGATTAATGAAGCTAATTTCATCCTAAACATAAGTGTATTAGAATCTATCCAGTTTTTACCACCCTTCCAACCCGATACATTTTCAGGATATAATAAAACTTGACCCATCATTTTTTGTAAATAATTGAGCTGGTTTTTTTTCATAAAAGTAACAGGAACAACTCTTCTGATTCCTACCAACAGCTCTACGGGTGATTTTATCTTAACACCTATGTTTTCATCATTATAAAACCATTTAGCACTAAAAATATGCACCATTAAATTATTAATATCATAATCTTTATAGAATATCGTTGTAATTTCATCTAAATGACTTTCGTCAATAATGGGATTAACAAAATACCTGTAGACCTTATCACAAATGAATCTAGCACACTGTTTTTTCTCTAAGATGAGATCTATAATATCATCTCCATCAAAATAACCACTTTTATCAAAAAAAGTCTTTATACCCGAATCATGTTGTTTTTCTCTCAACACAAAATCTCCGTTAAATTTAAATGACCAACCTGTAAAAGCTCTTGCAGATTCTTTAATGTCTTGTTCTGTATAATTACCGATACCTAAAGTAAAAAGCTCCATTAATTCTCTTGCAAAATTTTCATTTGGGCTTTTTTTCCTGTTTTGCCTGTTGTTAAGATACTTACTCATTGAGGCTTCTTTCGCAATCTTTTTGACAAGTTCTCTGAAATTCCCTAGAGCATTTTTTCGCAAAGTATTATTAAAGTGCTGAATATGAAATATATGGTTATCTCTGCAAACAAAAACATTAGACCAAAACAAAGTCATTTTCTCTCTGAGCACTGAAGTTGGCTCAGTTAATCTTTCCAACCAAGCATGGTTTAAATCTCTTACTTTCTTCTGACTTTTTTGACGAAGTTTTCTGTAGGCTTCTTCGCCCATTTCAATTCTTAGAGCCTTAGGGCTTTTGTTTTTTATCAAATTAAATTCCGAAAGATCTAATTGAAGAAGATTAATTTTCTTTGCATCAGATATTAAATTTTTTACAATCTCATTTTTAGATTTAGATTTTAATTGATCTATTTTTTTTACATCAATACCAAAACCTGCTCTCCAATATAAATGCTGAATATGCCTTTGTTTCATTTTGTGTTTATTATTGTAAGACCTTAACCTAACAAAAAAGTTTAATTATTTATCTTAAATTATTATTTGGTGAAACAACAGTTCTAAAACCCACGTGATCAGAACCCGAATCTATACTTACCCCCATTTTCGCAGAGATCCTAAAACTAGCACAATATGAAGCATGACATAAAAATGAGCCTCCTTTCATTACACGTTCCTCTTGATAGGGATTTGCTGGATTAAACCATTTTTTGGCTCCAGTAGGATTAATTATTTTTTTGGAAAGATCCAGTTTTTTATAATAATTTACATTAAAAAAATCACTTGTTATTTCCCATACATTTCCAAGCATATCATATAATCCGATACTATTTGGAGGATATGATGCCACCTCAGCAACCAACTCAAACCCGTCAATACTTTCATTTTTTACAGGAAAATCCCCTTGCCAAGTATTTGTATTTTCATTCAAACTTTCTAAGTTATTTCCCCAAGTAAAAATGGTAGAATTATTATTTCCTTGAGCTGCGGACTCCCATTCAGCCTCTGTTGGAAGCCTTCTATTTGCCCATTTACAATACGCTATCGCATCTTCATAAGCAATATGAACCACAGGGTGATTGCTCTTTCCCTCAATAGAAGAGTTAGGACCTTCAGGGTGTTGCCAGTTTGCTCCAATTTTCCAAGTCCACCATTGTTGATAATTATTCATATTTACAACAGCCTTTACGTTTTTATTGAAAATTAAACTTCCAGGTTGTAATATAGAATCATGAGGTTTGGGTGTCCCCTCAGGTAATTGTTTTTTTAGCTCATCCCAATTAATTTTTCTTTCTGCAATTGTTAGATAACCTGTAGCATCCACAAAAGTTTTAAATTGTTTATTAGTTACTTCTGTAGCGTCAATAAAAAAACCATCAACAGTAACTTCATGAGCTGGTTTTTCTCTCGGCATTGCATACATATCTGAGGATTTAGCTCCTTGTAAAAATGTTTTACCCTCAACCCATATCATCCCCTCTGGTGTATTAACCTGGTTTATATCAATAGGTTTTATTTTTTCTTTACATGAAACCATAAACAAAAAAACAAGAATAGAAAACAACGATAATTTATACATAACTTGATGG
>CAJQMN010000013.1 GCA_905479435.1 uncultured Flavobacteriaceae bacterium
AAACCTGTCATGACAATGGCTATGAAAGCACCAGAGAAGAACCTTTTCCAAAAATAATTTCCAGCTTTATAATCTTCAAAAAAGAAAGTTTTGGATAATTCACTGTCAGCAACATAACTAAATATATTTGAAATATTCATTTCATTTGAAATGCTGTAAATACAAACACCAACAGCTATAAGCATAAACAATGTTTGAAGTGTATCAGTCCATACAATAGTTTTAATTCCTCCTTTAAAGGTATACAACCAAATTAATAAAATAGTAATGGTAACAGTAAGCCAAAAAGGAATTCCGAATTCATCAAACAATAGTAATTGTAATACATTAGCCACTAAAAATAAACGAAATGCAGCACCAATAGTTCTAGACAATAAAAAAAAGGATGCTCCTGTTTTGTAGGAATATCTTCCAAACCTATCTTCAAGATAAGTATAAATTGAGGTTAGATTTAATCGATAATACAAAGGCAATAAAATTAATCCAATAACAGCATATCCTATAATATAGCCCAGTACCATTTGCATATAGCTCATGCTTTGATCTTCTACCCAACCGGGAACAGAAATGAAGGTTACCCCAGATAGTGAGGCTCCAATCATTCCAAAAGCTACTAGATACCAAGGTGATGAATTGTTAGCTTTAAAAAATGTATTATTATTAGCCTTTCTGCTTGTAATAAATGAAATAAATAGTAATAGACTAAAATATCCAGTAATTAAGAGTAATATGTGTAATGGTTTCATTGATGTGCTAATTCTATTTATGATTACGAATATATGTTTTTTAGATTTTAGAGCGTAAAAAATAAACGAAAGACTGAAAAGATAAATTATACGATTATCTTTTCAATTTTTCATGAATTCGTCATACATAATTCGTAATTTTACGTTCATGGATTTTTCATCAAAACTTCTTGAAAATGCAGTTAATGAAGTAGCGCGTTTACCAGGTATTGGTAAAAGAACTGCGTTACGGTTAGTATTACACTTATTGAAACAACCTGTTGAAAATACTAACTATCTAACAGAATCTCTCAAGGTATTAAGAACAGAAGTAAAAACCTGTGAGAAATGTCATAATATATCTGACACTATATTGTGTGAAATTTGTAATAATCCCAAAAGAGACGCTTCAGTGGTTTGCCTCGTCGAGGATATACGAGATGTTATGGCTATTGAGAACACATCTCAATTCAGAGGTTTATACCATGTTTTGGGGGGTAAAATCTCACCAATTGAAGGAATAGGGCCTCAAAACCTAGAGATAGAAAGTTTAATAGAAAAAGTAAAAAATAATGAAATTAAAGAATTAATTTTTGCTTTGAGTTCAACAATGGAGGGCGATACAACTAATTTTTATATATTTAAACAAATTGAAAAGTTTGGAGTGGCTACCTCAACCATTGCTCGTGGAATATCTGTTGGTGATGAGTTAGAATATGCAGATGAAGTTACATTGGGAAGAAGTATTGTAAATCGAATACCCTTTGAACAAAGTATGAAACTATAAGTTAATTATTGCTGAGATGTAAACACAAGTTTTAAACTGTGTTAATTTTCCCAGTTATTTTTTTTTCGAATGTTCTTGTAAAGTTTAATTCCGAGCATTAATAATAGGCCGAATAAAATAATGCCTACAACTCCCCATATCCAGGAGATGGTACTTTTTAAAACCACTAAGAATACAATTGCAAATAATAAAATAGTAGCTACTTCATTCCATATCCTTAATTTGAAAGAAGTAAATTTCACGACACCCTTTTGTTGTTGAATAAATACTTTATGACATCCAGCATGGTAAAAATATAAGGCTAAAACAAATGACAGTTTAACGTGCATCCAAGGCATCAGTAAATATGAGGGTTCTAAATAAAGCATCCAAAAGGCAAATAAACCAGCCAAAACTGCAGATGGCCATGTAATAATATACCAAAGACGTTTACTCATGATCTTGTATTGAGTTTGTAAAATATCCTTAATTGGATCCTCTTTTTTTTCTGCTTCAGTAAAATAAATAAAAAGCCTAACGATATAAAATAAGCCAGCAAACCAAGTAATTACAAAAATAATGTGCAATGCTTTAAGGTACGAAATATCCATTTTTATAATTTATGTTCAAGATTCAGAAATAAATAAGCTTGTGTGTTATGAAAACATAACGGTTATTTATTTTCCCAATTATTTATCCACTTCACCATAACATCTACCCAGTCATCATTGTCATTCATACAAGGAATATGTTTGTAATCTGTACCTCCAGCTTCTAAAAAATCCTCTTTTCCTTCCATGGCAATTTCTTCCAGGGTTTCTAGGCAATCAGAAACAAAAGCAGGCGTAATTACAGCTACTTTCTTTTTTCCTTGTTTTGGGAATTTTTCTAGTTCGAAATCAGTGTATGGTTTCAGCCAAGGATCTTTTAATAAACGAGATTGAAAAGAATTACTATAAGTTCCTTCTGTTAGGTTTAAATTTTTTACAATGCCTTTAGTAGTCTCAAAACATTGATGTCTGTAGCATGTATGATGAGCTACAGAGTTACGTTCGCAACAACTTCCATCTAATTTACAATGATTATTTGTTGGATCTGACTTTCTGATATGTCTTTCAGGGATTCCATGATAGGAAAATAATATATGATCATATTCAAAATCATTTAGGTGACTTTTTATATTATCACTCATTGCTTTAATATACTCAGGTTTGTCATAAAAAGTTGGTAAAATATCCATAATTACGTTTGGATACTCTTTTGCTACAATTTGTTCTGCTTTAACTGTAACTGTTTCATAGGAAGACATCGCGTAGTGAGGGTATAGCGGAACCAATAAGATTTCGTCAACTCCTTGATCTGTAAGTTCTTTAAATCCTTTTTCCATACTCATGGAGCCATATCTCATGGCTAAACTAACAGGGATTTCAACCTTTTTGGTAACTTTTTTAGAAAACCGCTCGGATATCACAACTAAAGGAGATCCCTCATCCCACCAAATTTTTTTATAAGCTGCTCCAGATTTCTTTGGTCTAATTTGTAAAATTATACCTTTAATAAGTAAAAAACGTTTCCAATAAGCAACATCTATTACGCGTTCATCCATTAAAAACTCTCCCAAGTAACGTTTAACGTCTTTTGTTTCTGTAGTATCAGGTGAACCTAAGTTAATAAGTAAAACTCCTTTCATTTTTTGCTGAATTTATTTCAGTGACTTTTTATTAATTTTATTTTAATTGATTTGTTACTTCGTATAAAGCGATACTTAAACTATGAATTACATTCATAGAAGAATTTTTTCCAAACATGGGTATAGCTATACTGTGATCCAATATGTTTATATTTCCAATGCCATTTCTTTCACTTCCCAAAAGTAACACGATTTTTTTATGATTTTTAAAATTAAAATTTTGAATATCAATACTTTTATCAGTAATTTCTATGCCTATAATTGTATTTCCTTCATCTTTTAATTGCTGAATGGTTTTTTCAAAATTAGCATAGGTGTTGTATTCTAATTGTTTAATTGTATTTCTTGCGGTTCTTTTTACAATACTATTAGTAACCGCTGGAGAATTTTCATGTAAATAAATTTTTGAAACCCCAAAACTTTCTGATACCCGAAAACACATTCCAATGTTTTCTGGAGTTCTAATAGCATCACAAACAATGGTAATTGGAAATTGTTTTTGTTGATTTTTAATATCATAATGACTTAATTGTTTCAAAGCTTTTGATGTTTACTATTAAAAAAAATTATTAGTTATTTAAAGACATTACATATTTCTTTGGTGTGGTTCCAAATTTTTTCTTGAAAGCTGCTATAAAATGACTAGATGAGCTATAACCAACTTTAACTCCTACCTCATTTACATTATGCTGATTACTTTCTAAAAGACGTCTTGCGTGTTCCATCTTATAATCAAATAAAAAGCTAAAAACAGTATCTCCGTAAATTTGTTTGAAGCCTTCTTTTAATTTTTTTATGTTTAGTCCAATTTCATTCGCCAGTTCTTGTAGGCTAGGAGGCTCAGCCATGTTAGAAATTATAATATCTTTTGCTCTCCTGATTTTTAGGACATTTTGTTCATCTACCAAGAACGGGCAATATTCTCCTAAATTAGACTCATCTATTTGGAAATGAAGGCTCAGTAGTTCGTATATTTTTCCTTTTATGTATAAATCTCTTATGGAGCTATGGATGCTGGAATTAATAATTTGATTTAATACTAGTAAAACCATAGGTTTTATTTCTACATCATCATAGTATTTTTTATTACTATTTTCTTTACTTAAAAAGGGAATATAGCTGGCTTCTTTAGAAAATAAAGAATGAAATTTTTCTATTGAGATTAGAAGAGAAACAAGAATTGTTTTTGGGTATATTTCTAAATTTATGGGTAAATCTCTTTGTGGATTGTAAAGCAGTATTGAATGCTTATCTAAAACATCAAAAGAATAATTACCATTGTTAAATAGAAATTTAGAATTTCCTTTAAGACAAAAATGCATTTGTATAAAAGTACTATCAATATTTCTTTCAAACCGAAGTGTTTCATCACTACTGTTTTGAAACTCAAGTATACGAAATCCATTCTCTAAGTTAATTTCATCGAATGAACTTCCAGCGACATTTTTTAGCATATTCAAATAATTTTTTAAAACCACTACTATTTAGAATGATTCTACACAATAAGGTTTAAACACATTGATATCACTGCAAAAATACAATATTATTGATGTTTTTTTTATAAAATACATTTAAAAATCAAAGAACGATATAAATAGTACTTTTAGCGACATTTTTATCTGTAATTACTTTTTACTTTTGAACTTTCTTTTAATTGTTTGAATGAAATTAGATTATCACAAAAGAAATTTATACAATATTGGAGTAAGTTATAGAAAAGCAGATGCCCACACACGAGGTCGTTATAGTTTATCAAAGCCAAAACAAATTGAATTATTAAAAGAAGCTAAGAGTATCGGTTTTGATGGTATTTTTATCCTATCTACTTGTAACAGAACCGAAATCACAGGTTTTGCAGAACATCCCTCGAAACTTATTGAATTGTTATGTAAATATTCTGGTGGTAGCAAAGAAGAGTTTGCTCGAATCTCCTATGTTTTCAAATCCAACGAAGCAGTAAACCAATTATTTAGAATAGGTACAGGACTAGAAAGTCAAATTTTAGGTGATTATGAAATTGTAGGTCAATTAAAATTAGCCTTTAAATTAGCTAAGAAATACCAAACGATTAATGCGCACTTAGAAAGACTTTTAAACTTAGTTTTACAAGCCAGTAAGAAAGTGAAGAATACAACTCAATTGAGTTCAGGAACCACTTCTGTTTCTTATGCAGCTGTTCAATATATTATTCAAAATGTTCCTAGTTATGATCAAAAAAATATTTTGGTTTTTGGACTAGGAAAAATGGGGAAGCACACGTGTAAAAATTTAGCTCAGTACACAAAAAATAAATCTGTATGCTTGATTAATAGAACAGAAGAAAAAGCAATTTCTTTTGTCAAAGAGCATTCAACTATCAGGAACTCATCAATAAATAATCTTACCCAAGAAATAGCGAAAGCTGATATTTTAGTAGTATCAACAGGGGCAGATACTCCCACAATTTCAAAACAACATTTTTCTCCTGAAAAGAAAATTTTAATTTTGGATTTATCTATGCCTGAAAATGTTGATTCTTCTGTTAACCAATTTAAAAACGTAACTTTAGTTAACGTAGATGAATTGTCTAAAATAACATTAGAAACTTTATCGACAAGACAAAAAGAGGTTCCCATAGCTGAGAAAATTATTGAAGTTTATAAAGAAGAATTTAATGATTGGTTACACAGCAGAAAATTAGTTCCAGCCATAAATGCTTTAAAAGAGTCTTTAGAAATAATCAAAAAAGATGAAATTAATTTTCAAAAAAAGAAAATTAAAAACTTTGATGAAACTCAAGCGGAAATTCTTACCAATAGATTTATACAGAAAATTACAACACAGTTTGTAAAACACTTAAAAGAAGATGAGACATCTGTGAATGATAGCATTCAGTTAATGTCTAAAGTTTTCGGAAATTCATAACAATACCCTATGCGGAAAATCATTAGAATAGGTACACGTGATAGCGAATTAGCGTTATGGCAGGCCAATAAAGTTCAACGAATGTTGAATGAATTAGGGTATGAAACAGACATTGTTTCTATAAAATCTACCGGAGATATCATTCTCAATAAACCCATTTATGAATTGGGAATTACTGGAGTTTTTACTAGAAATCTTGACATTGCATTGTTAAATAATACTATCGATATAGCTGTGCATTCTATGAAAGATGTTCCAACTGTTTTACCTGATGGAATAATCCAAGCAGCAGTTTTAAAAAGAGCTAATTATAGTGATATAATTGTTTTAAAAGATACTGAAGAGTTTTTTGCTCGTAAAGAAGCTATTATAGCAACTGGTAGCTTGCGAAGAAAAGCAATGTGGTTGAATCGTTTCCCTACTCATACAATTGTTGATTTGAGAGGAAATGTTAATACTCGACTTAAGAAGTTAGATGATAATAACTGGGATGGCGCTGTTTTTGCAGCTGCTGGTCTAGAAAGAATTGGGAAACGTCCTAGAGGAGCAGTTAATCTATCCTGGATGATTTCTGCACCAGCTCAAGGAGCTATCATGGTAGCTTCATTAGCTGAAGATGATTATATAAAAGATGCATGTGAACAACTTAATCATTACGAAACTGAAGTATGTGTTACCATAGAACGAGATTTTTTACATCGTCTAGAAGGCGGGTGTACTGCACCAATTGGAGCAATTGCCTATGTAGATGAGAAAACACAAGAAGTTAATTTTAAGGGAGTACTTCTAAGCAAAGATGGAAAAAAGAAAATTGAGGTTGCTAAAACTGCACCCTTAAATAAACATCGTTATTTGGCACAAGATTGTGCAGACTATGTTATTAATCGAGGAGGTAAACAATTGATTATAGATGATATTGACGTTCAAGAAGAATCAGTTGCTCGAGTATTTTCAACAAAATCATTGGCTGAGAGTCAAAGAAAATTATTTCATAACAATATTGCTTCAGAAAGTTCAGATTTTGTTAAAGTTAGATCAAATAGAATAGCTCCAAAAGTAGTGAAAGATGGTATTGAAAATGTGATTATCACCAGTAAAAATGGTGTAGAAGCATTGCTTGATAATTTCACAAAAGAGGAATTAAATTTCAAAAATATCTTTTGTGTTGGCAGAAGAACTAAAAAGATGATCCAACAAAAAATTGGACTTGTAAACCATACTGAAAAGAATGCCGAGAGGTTAGCTCAATACCTTAGTAAAGAAATGAAAGGGAATTGTGTTACTTATTTTTGTAGTGATCTACGCTTAGACACTTTAACCAATATATTAACTGAAAATAAAATTAAAGTTAACGAAGTTGAGGCCTACAAAACTATGTATAGCCCTGAGTTAGTTTCTGAAAATATTGATGGGGTGATGTTCTACAGCCCCTCTGCAGTGAACAGTTACCTTCAAAAAAACACTACAGATAAGGTGGCTTTCTGTATCGGAGCATCTACGGCTAAGGAGGCCCAAAAATATTTTGAAAAAGTAGAAGTTGCACAAATACCCACAGTAGAAAGTGTAATTGAATTAGTGAATTTGCATTATGTACAATAAACCAAGGAGACCAAGAAGAAATCGGAAATCAGCTGCTATGCGAGCTATGGTAGAGGAAACCACTTTATCAATTAATGACTTTATTTATCCAATATTCCTCATTGAAGGATCAGGTCAAAAAGAGGAAATATCTTCTATGCCAGGAATTTACCGGTATTCGCTTGACTTGTTATTGAAAGAAATTCACGAATGTGTAGAAATTGGAATTAAAGGGTTTTGTATTTTTCCCTCCCTTAAAGAGGAAAAAAAAGACAAATATGCTACAGAAGGATATAATAAAAATAGTCTTTACATACAGGCATTAATGAAAATTAAATCACAGTTTCCAGACATCGTATTAATGACTGATATTGCAATGGACCCTTACTCAAGTGATGGACATGATGGTCTACTGGAGAACGGTAAGATTTTAAATGATGAAACTCTAGAAATTTTAGCTAAAATGGCACTGGTACAAGCAGAGGCTGGTGTAGACATTTTAGGACCATCTGATATGATGGACGGTCGTGTGGGTTATATTAGAAATGTGTTGGATGAGGCAGGATATACTCAGGTATCAATTATGTCTTACACAGCAAAATACGCAAGTGCTTTTTATGGGCCATTTCGAGAGGCTTTAGATTCAGCCCCAAAATTTGGGGACAAAAAAACCTATCAAATGAATCCTGCTAATGCTAGTGAAGCACTCATTGAAGCTGATTTGGATATTGAAGAAGGTGCTGATATGATAATGGTAAAACCTGCCTTGGCATATCTTGATATTATTAAGTCTCTGAAAGATAATTATGATGTACCTGTTACAGCCTATAATGTAAGTGGTGAATATGCAATGATTAAAGCTGCCTCCGAAAAGGGATGGTTAGATGGTGAAAAAGTGATGATGGAAAGTTTGTTAAGTATCAAAAGAGCTGGAGCTGATATCATTATCACATACTTTGCTAAAGAAGCTGCAAAAAAATTAAGTAAATAAAAATTTTCCTTAGCTGCTCTTGGGAAATTCTAATTATTTCTTGATGGCTTTATAGAAGAAAAAATAAGATACAATGGGTTTTAAAAAATCTCAAAAACTTTACGAAAAAGGATTAGTAAATCTAGTAGGAGCTGTGAATTCTCCTGTAAGAGCATTCACGTCTGTTGGGGGAAACCCTTTATTTATAAAAAGAGGAAGAGGCTCTCAAATTATAGATGTTGATGGAAACAAGTATGTAGATTTAGTTTTATCGTATGGACCAATGATTTTAGGTCACCGTCATAAAAAAGTTCAAAAAGCTGTTCACAAGGCACTAAAAAATGGTTATTCGTTTGGAGCTTCAACAGAAAATGAAATAACACTTGCAAAAATAGTATGTGATGCATTTCCTGGAATGGATAAGGTAAGATTTGTAAATTCTGGAACAGAAGCTGTTTTAAGTGGTGTTCGACTAGCTAGAGCCTATACAGGTAAAGATAAAATAATTAAGTTTTCAGGATGTTATCACGGACATCAAGATTCGTTATTAGTTGCTGCCGGTTCTGGATTAGCCACTTTAAGTATTCCTGGAAGTAAAGGTGTACCAAAAGAGGCTGTAAAAAATACGTTAATAGCTACTTATAATGATTTAGATAGCGTAAAAAAACATTTTGAAAAACATTCTGACATTGCAGGTGTAATTATTGAACCAGTAGGAGGGAATATGGGAGTTGTTATTCCTCAAAATGGTTTTCTAAAAGAGTTAAAAGACTTTTTGCATACCAAAGGTGCGCTTTTAATTGCAGATGAAGTAATGACAGGTTTTCGTTCTAAGTTTGGAGGCGCGCAAGAACTTTTGGGTGCAGAAGCTGATATTACTTGTTTAGGAAAGGTAATAGGAGGTGGTTTTCCTGTTGGAGCTTATGGAGCTAGAAATGAAATAATGGAATGTGTTGCTCCATTGGGTGGTATGTATCAAGCAGGAACATTAAGTGGAAATCCAATTGCAATGGCAGGAGGAATATCGACCTTAAAAGAGTTGAAAAGACAAAACCCATATGAGAAATTTAGTCATATTGGTGAGAGAATAGAGACAATCTTATTAAATGCAGGGAAAAAGTATAATGTTGATGTAACGGTGAATAGATTTGGCTCTATGATGAATCCATTTTTCACCAAAATAGCAGTTACAAACTTTGATCAAGCCCAAACTTCAGATACTAGTAAGTTTGCTATTTTCTTTTGGGAAATGATAAAAAATGGAGTATTTCTTCCGCCCTCTCAATTTGAAGCTTGGTTTTTATCCTCTGCCATTTCTGAGGAGGATATTAGTAAGATTGAAAAAGCAGTAGACAAATCATTTCAGAAAATTCAAGAAAGTCAATGAGAATAATAATAAGCATATTCTTATTAACATTGGTTGGTTGCAAATCAACGAATACAAATATTATAAAACCGAATGAAGTTTCTTTCAAAACAGTTTCTATAGGAGTGCTTTATGGTGATGGTACGGAAGGGATTTTAGAAAGTAATTTTAGCATTCGAAATGCGAAAGATTGGAATATTTTTTTAAATACTATAAATGCTTCTAGTCATTTTTCAAAAGTAGCTATTGATTTTTCTAAACAACAACTATTATGTGTTTTTGATAGCATTAGAAATACTTCGGGGTTTAAAATAGAAATTGAAAATATTTTCATAGAAAAAAGAGGTTTAAAAACAATTTACACTACAAGTAAACCTTTAGCTACAACAATGGTAAATATGGTTGTCACTCAGCCTTATCACATTGTAATAATAGACAAACAAGAAGAATCCATAACCTTTATAAATAAAGATAACTTACAATAAGATGATAAAAAACGATTTATTTTTAAGAGCCTTGAAAGGAGAAACAGTAGATAGGCCACCAGTATGGATGATGCGTCAAGCTGGTCGTTATTTACCAGAGTTTATGGAGATTAAAAAGAAATATGATTTCTTTACACGTTGTAGAACCCCAGAATTAGCCTCTGAAATTACAGTACA
>CAJQMN010000014.1 GCA_905479435.1 uncultured Flavobacteriaceae bacterium
AGATATGATGGGTAAACCTGAGATTAAATCTGTTGAAGGTGTTCAATACTATGTTTTTGAAGTAGAGTAAAAACAAATGCGAAAAAACTTGGAGAAGCAAAATTTTGTTCGTATATTTACGGCATAAGAGTTAAGTATAAAAAAAAAATAAAGGTTATGAAAAAAGAAGATAGAGTAAAACACCAAGAAAAAGTAATTAAGTGGTATGCTGATGGAATCATTACAGATGATGAATGTAATGAATTATTAGATCTTTATTCTGATGAAGTAATAACAGAAGAGGAAGATACCTATAACTGGGATATAGATAATCCCTCAGAATGTAATTGGGTGGATGACAACTGGGAACAACAATATGAATAAAAGACAAGCACATAAGTGCTTGGCTCCCCAAAATATTGTATGTAGATTTACAGAATATTAAAATAAATAAAATAAAGGTTATGAATTGGAGATATGATCACAGAGAATTTTTGCCCCCAAATTTAGTACAATTCAATGGTAAAACGTATATTGTTCCTGGATGGCGTAGGGTGGCGAAGGACACAAGGCTGTCGAATATACGCCACGTAAAACCGCAAATAAGCGAGGTACCTGTACCAACATCGAAATACAAAACAATATATTATCCTGAAAGTGGTAAGTACCATTGTTCATGTATGGGTTATTGGAGGTCAAAAGGAAATTGTAAGCATGTTAAAGCTTTAAAATTAGAAAATAATGGAAAATAGAGGTAGAAAAAAGGAAAGTACAGAAGTTACTAAGGTTTACACTCAAGAAATGAAAAATTCTGAGGGTGGTAAAATGATTTATAAGTTTGATTTAAATAAGTTTCCAAACGGAGCATATTCAGTAGAATATATTCCTCCAAAACAATATACACCTAAACCTGTATTTGATTTAAATCAAAGGACATATTCTAAAGCACCAACAGTTATGGTATTTAAATCATCAGATCGTTCAAATGCTAAAGTTAAAATGAAGATATTTAATAAAAATGTTGATTTTGTTAATATGGCTAAGAAATTACCAGGTGTACCTAATAATGCTGTAATATTAGAGTTAGGCGTTGGTGAAAGTTTTATTACAATGTGGAAAAAACAATACAATTTAAATTAAATTTTATATATTTATAAACAAATCTATTATGTGGTTAGTGATATTATATTTAGTACTATTATTAATAATTTTTACTATAGTACATTTTGTTGTAAAAAACAATGAAAAAAAGAAAGAAATATTAAAAGCTGAATTAGCTAAAAAATCTAAAAAACGAGGACGTAAACCAAAGAAGAAATGAGTAAATACAATTTAACTGAAATTTTTAATGAGTCTTTTGATTCATTAGCTAAAAAATTAGATAAGCAAAAAGGTATTGATAAGGATGAAGCTGCTAAAATAGCAGGTTCAATTGCAGCTAAGAAAATGAAAGGCGCAGGTTCAGGTCCTACAGCTAAACAAAAAGCTAGAGTAAAAGAAGAAGAAGTATCTGATACAGAACAAGTATTTGATATCATATATGCTGCTGGAGGAAAAGACAAAGCTCCTGATTTTATGGATGCCATTGGAGAAGAATTTGGTATCGATTTCGAATATGGTAGAGTAAATGAACAATCCAAACCTATAAATGAATTAGCACCTGATGTTAGAAATAGGATTGAAGGTTTAATTAGTCAAAGATCCAAAATGACTTTTTTATTGGATTTTATTAAGATGTATGCTGATGTAACACAGGATGATCCATTTGATTCTGAAGATATATTAGAGTATTTTAGAGAAATAATGAGAAGAAAGTTAAAAGAACAAGATATGTATGAGGATAGCTTCAATCCGGATGATATGAAGGAATCTATAAAAGAAGATGAGGAAGAGGATGAAGAGGAAGTTATTAAATATGAACCATTTGTAGAAGGTGAGACAACTTTAATAAGATCTTTATTGTATGAAGAAAGATATGATTTAGGTTATAGGTTAGAAAATCAGGAAGAATATGATTTCCTTTTAAAATTTGGTGTTGCTGCTTTTGAAACAGAATATTTAGATGGAGAAGAAGTAGGTGACTTTGTTAAAGAAAATAGATTTAATGAAAGAGAAGAATATAGTCTAGGAAACGATATGGATTCTTATAACCTTACCCCAATTAAAGAAGATTTATTCAGCAAAGATGGTGATACTGAAGACAATGTAGACAACATTGATAAAGTATCTTCCCCAAGTACTAAAGGAGTGGGTTACGACCAAGTATCTAAAGCAAACACAGCTGAGGATGATATGGAAAGTAAAGAAACACTTAACCCTAAACCAATGTACGAAGATTTGAAAAAACACTTCAAAAGGTTTATATAATAACATTTGTCTACCCAATATGCTTTGTGTATATTGGGTAATATGGAAAGTATGGAAACAGTAGTTTTGATAATAGACATAGCAACACTTATATTTGTGATTTATTGTATGGCTATGATTAGTAGTATTAAAGATAATATTAATAAAAGATAGTTATGAAAGATGAACCCATAATATGGCAATGTGAAAAATGTGGTGCCTTCAATAATATCCAAAACGAACAGTGTGGTAAATGTTATGAAATAAAAAAAGTTATAAGACATCTATGAAAATAGAAACAATCCCAGTAGATAATCAATTATATGAGATATTAAGAACGTTTCATAAATCATATTTTACTACTAAAAAAAAAGAAACCAATAAAAAACTAATAGGTTTATGGGTTAATCACTTAGAAGGTAATAGAGTAATTCAAACTGAAGGTAATTTTCACATATGTAGATTAATAGAGGAGGCTAAAATAGATGGATGAAGCTAAAACTTGTGCTTGGTGTCATAAACCAACTGATATGGTAGCGATATTCGCTCCTGATATTCCAATATTAGAGTGGATGGAGGAAAAGATTATAGACTACTGTGATAAAAATAACATTGACAGAGAAAAGTTATGGGGGTATGATAGTAATTGGAATGATCTACAAATACCTGAGTATTTAGAAGCTGAACTGTCAGTTTATGATGAACTTATTGAAACCGTATCTAGAAAAACTATATGTAGTGAATGTTTAAAAGAGGATGATAAACTTTGGAAAAAGTATTATAGTAAAGAAGAAGATTTTGATGTATTATTTGAATTTGATGTTGACGATTTAAAATAAATAAAATGAAAATAGATTTTTGTTATGTAGTCAATCTAAACTCTGAAGATTGTGTAAGTAGAATAGAACAAATACCATTTCATACCTTAACTAAGTATTATGTTATGGATGCCATTAATGGTTGGGATATAGTAAATAAACCTTCTAAATCTCCCTTTAAATATAAGGCTGCTGATTGGTGGAAAATTAATAGTAATGTTGATTTTTGGAATAGAGAAGTTACACCTGGAGAAATAGGTTGTTCTTTATCACATTATAAAGTTATTAAAACAGCTTATGCTGAGGGTTTTTCAGGTATTTTAATATTAGAAGAAGATTTTGTACCACAAGGTGCATTTCCAACAATAGAAATGCTTGAAAGTGTCCCTAAAGATGCTAGCATAGTTTACTTAGATAGAAACAAGGTATTATCTGATTTTAATGAGGAAAGAATAAATGAACACTTAACTAGAGCAAGTTACAGTTATAATACTCATGCTTACTTAATTACTAGAAAAGGTATGAAAGAAGTAATTAGTAGTAACTTTTTAGATAACATAATACCCTTAGATGAATATTATTCAGCCGCAAACGGTATTTCAGATAGAGCAGATGCAATAGCAAAAGTAGGCATAAAAGGATTTAAATCATATGCCTTTAATGGAGGTTTTTTTAATCAATCATCTAATACAAGGTCTAATTCATTAACAGAGTTCCCACCTGAGGTATTAAATGCAGCAAAACAACCAAATACACCATCTAATATTCAAAATGCTAATGATTTTGAAGCATGGAGTAAAAAATATATTCATCCTATGGTAAGGAGTCAGGAATTTGAGTTACTAACTGATGAACCTGCTCCTAATATCTATAATTTTCCATTTTTTACTAAGGCATTTTGTAGTGAACTAATAGAGTTAAGTGAAAAACAACAATGGAAAACTGATAGACATGAATTTTATCCTACAACTGATAATCTATTAAAGGTATTAGGTATGGATAAGATTTATAATAAAGTAATAAACACATATGTTAGACCTTTAGTAATATGGGCTTATGGTTTAGAAGGTAAAAGTTGGGAACATTTAAAAGATGAATCATTTATTATTAAATATCCCCATGACCAACAATCACATTTAAGTTTACATCATGATTTTTCTAACGTTACTACTTTAGTTAACCTAAATCCAGGTGAGTTTAAAGGTGGTGGAACATATTTCCCCAAGTATAAACTAAATGTAAATCCTGATGAGATAGGAACTATGACTTTACACCCAGGTAACATTACTCACAAACATGGAGCTAGACCAGTAACTGAAGGTACAAGATATGTAGTTGTTTCATTTATTAAAGGAGCTAGTCATATATGAAAATATTAATATGGACAGGGTATCAAACCCCACATTGGAATAAAAGCACTTGGGATAATAAAGGTATAGGTGGAAGTGAATATTGTGTTTTAAAGCTAGCAGAATATTTTACCAAACAAGATCATAATGTAATAGTAAGTGGAGATGTAGTTGATGGTAAATTTAATGGTGTACAATATCTTCACTATGATAAATTTTTAGAGTGGAGAGGACCAGTAAGTCATATTAACCCAAATGCTTTAAAAGTATTTTCCCATTTTGATGTAGTAATAGGTTCTAATTATATTCATTACCTAAGACATCTTAAAGATAATCATATTACTTTTGATAGATCTTATTTTTGGATGCATAATGAGGATTATTACAGGTGGTATAAAGGTAGTACATTAACTAATACTGATGAATGTTTCCAATCCCCAAAACTAAATAAAATAATAGGGGTAAGTAAACTCCATGAAAAGTTATTAGTAGATAATTCAGAATCATTATTTAATTATAATATATCTAAGGCTTTAGATACAATTGATCATGTAGAAAATGCTATTGATGTAAACGATTATACTAATCCCTTAGATAATAAAATTGAAGGTAGAATTATATGGTCATCAGCTCCTAATAGAGGATTAGATTTTATAGTACAAAATTGGGATAAATGGAAAGAACAACGACCAGATTTATCTATGGTTGTATGTTTACCTCCATATTCTAAAGATTGGGACAGAGCAGATACTAAACATTTAGAAGATGTTGAATACAAAGGTGCTTTAAATCCAACTCAACTAAGAGAAGAACAATCAAAAGCAGAATATTGGATTTATGTTTCAAATTATACTGAAACATATTGCATTACAGCTTTAGAGATGATGTTACAAAAGGTAAAAATAATAACTAACGGACCAGGAAATATAAAAAACTTAATAGAAAAGGGTGGAAGAGGTATCCTAATTGATGATATTGACCCTAATATTGTTATTGAAAAACTACTTAATAAGTATAACAATAAGATGATTGAAAAGGCATATAAATATGCTCTTGAACAATCTTGGGAAAATAGAACTATGGAGTGGTTAAACTTAATAGAAGATGAAGAGTAAAAAATATAAATACATAGATGAAAACCAAGAAGAATACTTGGATAGTCAAAAAATAGCTAAGCTTATTAAAAAGAGTAAAGCGATTAAAAAAAAGAGGAAACTTAAAGACGATTTTACAGATTCAAATGATTGGGAATATGAAGGATAAAAATATAAGTAAACTATTAATTTTACTACTACTTTTTATAAACTGTAGTGAGAAAGAAATAATAGCTCAAGATAAGGATATTGACTTACAGCTAAGAGATGAGGTAATTATAGAAAATCCTGTATTTAAGGTATGGTATTCTGAGGTAAAAGAACAACCTATAAAATTAATCTATACTTCTACTAATAGAGTCAAGAATGTAGATAGAGGAAGTATGAATTTCCGTACTGAATCTGATATTCATACATCTAATAACGCTGATTACTATCGTAATGTATGGGATAAAGGTCACTTAGCACCCGCAGCTACTTATTCAGATTCAATGGTTAATCTAAAACAAACATTCTCATTTTTAAACTGTGCTTTACAAAACCAATACCTTAATAGAGGTGAATGGAGATTATTAGAGGAGCAAGAACGAGTTTGGGATGATGTTCAGAATTTAACTATAACAGTAGAACTAATTTGGGAAGATGGATTTCAAATTTTACCAACTGGTGGTCATATCCCTACTCATATGTCTAAACACATTTATTTTGAAAAAGGAGATACTTGTAAGACATTTATATTCCCAAATGAAAAACCAAATCTAGGTTGGGAAGAATATGAAGTAAAATGTAATTAAATTCAAAATTGTTATGAAAAAAGTTATAGTAGTAAGTGGTTATTTTAATCCAATCCATAAAGGACATATAGAATTATTTAACAAAGCAAAATCACATGGTGATAAATTATGGGTTATAGTTAATAATGATTTACAACGTAAATTAAAAGGTTCAAATAGATTTATGAATGAAGATGAACGATTACTTATTGTTAGTAATTTGAAGATGGTTGATTTTAGTATCATATCTGTAGATGAAGATAGGACTGTAAGTGAAACATTAAGAGTATTATACACTAAATCTATCTCCAGCGATCCTAAACAACGTTTAATATTTGCTAATGGTGGTGACCAAACAAACGAATCAATACCTGAGTCATCCATTTGTAATATGTTAA
>CAJQMN010000015.1 GCA_905479435.1 uncultured Flavobacteriaceae bacterium
TGTTGAATTTTAAATAAAGCTCCTAATATTACAATAGCGGCTCCGATACCGTAAGCCATATTAAAAAGTTTCTTAGTTGATTTTGATTGTGCCATAATTTATGTATTAGTTTTTTTATTAATTATTTGCTTGATTGTTTGCGCCTAGTTTACTTTGAACAGTTCTAAAACCTATATAGCTTCTTGCTGTATCTCCATATTCAAAATCTCTGGTACTTACCTCTAAAAAGTAAGCAACATCTTTCCAGGAACCTCCTCTTGTTATTTTTCTGTTATTGGATCGATCTTCAACATTGGCATTCATAGTTGAACCCATGTAATAAGAATTTGGATTAAACGATGAATTTGTCCATTCTGAAACGTTACCAGACATGTTGTATAAACCGTAGTCATTTGCATTATAAGACTGAACCTCTACAGTGTAAAGGGCTCCATCAACTGCATAGTTACCCCTAACTGGTTTGAAATTTGCTAAAAAACAGCCACGATCACTAGTGATATTTGGCCCACCCCATGGGTATTTAGAGAACTCTAAACCTCCTCTGGCTGCGTATTCCCACTCTGCTTCGGTTGGAAGTCTAAAACTAGAGTTTGCAATAGCATTT
Organism: uncultured Flavobacteriaceae bacterium; assembly: GCA_905479435.1. Taxonomy (GTDB): domain Bacteria; phylum Bacteroidota; class Bacteroidia; order Flavobacteriales; family Flavobacteriaceae; genus Polaribacter. Next base: position 605 of record CAJQMN010000015.1, read on the forward strand.
TTCTTGTTACGCATGTTATCGCTCTTATTTTTTGTTCTCCAATTACAAAATGCTTGAGCTTGATACCAATTTACACCCACAACTGGATAGTCTTGATAGGCTGGATGATAAAAATAATCTTGATGCATAGGATCATTGTAAGAATAATTAAAATCTTTGATCCATACCGTAGTGTCTGGATATACACTAACCGTTTCATTTACTAAAAAACTTTTGCGTTCATTAGGCTTGGCCACAGCAGAATTCACATCATACCAAGAGTAGTTATATTTTAGTTTTTTCGTGTTAAAAGTTCTCACTCCATCTCTAGAATCTTCTTTTTTAATGTAGAGTGAGTCCATCACTTCAGCATAATAAACATCTGGATATTCACTTGTATCCCAAATAATGTCTTCACTTTTATTTAATGGTTTTGTGTAAAGAGTATCTAATTCATAGTAATTTTCAAACATGTATTTTTGGTAAGCAGTTTGATCAGTAGTGTCTGCTACTGCATAGGCGAAATCATAAATACCTCCTTCAAGAGCAGCACCAGTTTCATCTGTTAATGTACCACCAGACACAAAATCTGCCATGGAAGCCAGTTCAGTTCTGACAATTGAATCTTTGACCCAATTCACAAATTGTTTGTATTCAGAATTCGAAATCTCAGTTTCATCCATGTAAAAAGAACTCAAACTTACTGTTCTCGGAGGAGCACTCATTGTTCCAGTAATATCTTCATCTTGTTTACCCATTGTATAAGAGCCTGCCGGAATTTTAACCATACCAAATGGTTTTTCTGCAAACCATTTTATATTAGATTTTACACCAACTAATTCACCTCTATCGTTAGACCCACACCCAAATAAGAAGGGAATAACAAGTGCACATAATATTAATTTCTTCATATTTTTTTATTCTTTCCTGGAAAAGTTCGTAAACCTATAATTTTTTTTAAACAAATACAATGTAATCCCTGTATTTTAACTTAAAATTATTAACCTCTCTAATTTAAATCATTTTACTTTGCGCTTTAAACCATCGCTCTGGTATCATTTGATTTGTTGTTTCTAAATAATCCTGATAGGTACAAGGTATTAACGCACGCCTTTTGTATTTATTATGCTGTATTAAATTAATCTCCATCCACCATCTTCCAGTTTTATTACTCTTATAAAAATTTATCGGATCATCATTTTCAAGCATAACCGTAAACTTTTGGTAATCTTCTTTTGTTGCAAAAGGGTAATCTTTAACTCTAGAATTAAAGCCCTCAATAAAACACCAAATCATTTGGGCAATTAAATGAGCAGTCAGGTTATGAGTATCAAATGCTGAATTATACTCATAAATACCAAAAGACGTCACCTTGTCGCTTATGCCTGCATATCTTGCAATTCCACAAATTTCGTCACCATAAAAACCATTTGGAGAAACATTTTTATTTGCAGGAGCGTCGCTTTGCCTTACAGACCCTATGTCTATACTTACAATATCAGCATCTCTTAAAACTGGTTCTAAAATTTCTAATTCTTTTGCTTCAGCAAGTCTGTAGGTGTCAAAATTTAAGCCTTGAATTAATTTAATTTCTTCTTGAGGATTTAAATAGGTTTGATAGCCGATATTACTAAAATTAAAAAGGTTTGTAGGAACCTCCATAATAATTTTACTGAGATAGGATTTAGAAGATAATTTATCTTCCAGATTACCTAAATCAAATTTACTGTCAACAACAACTAAGTTAACCGTTTGCTCTAAATCATCATAAGCTTTATAGTTCGAAAAAGTAATATCTTGACCTCCTCCAATGAGTATTGGAACGATATTCATTTTTAACAAGTTTTTTATAACCTCTTTGACTGCAAAATGGGTGTCTGAAGTTGACTCTCCTTTTCTTATATTTCCCAAATCTGCAATTGGAACCTTCCAATCTCCTGGAAATAATTTATAAAAATGACTTCTAATGTGATGAAGATCTTTGCCTGATCCAAAGTTACCATCTGTACTTCTATCCTCATCTACACCTAGGATAGCAATTTCTGTGGTATTGAGATCTGGAAAGCCATTTTTTTGAGTATGTATCTGAATGGAATTGCCTAAGGTTCCAGGCAATAACATATCAAGAGATTCTTCTAAAACAGTATGGATAGGGGTTAAAAAATCAGTATTCATCTGAATATATATATCTTTTGGCAAGATAATGATTTATTATTTCTTTTTAACAGGCTTCTTTTTTGATAATTTCTTTTTTGAGGACTTTTTTTTCGGTGTTTTTGATGCAATCATTTTAACAGCCTCTTCTTTTGTAATTTTCTCAATCTTGGTAGTTTTTGGTAGCTCAATTTTTATTTTACCTTTTAAAACATGAAATCTACCCCAACGTGCTTTTTCAATTCTAATACCAACATCTTCCCAATTTTGAATTAGTTTGTCTTTTTCTTTCTGAATCTTTTCTTCAATCAATTCTTTCATGTCTGATGGTGAGAGGTTCTCAAAATCATACCTTTTATTGACATTAATAAACATTGAATTCCACTTGAGGAAAGGACCAAATCGACCAACACCTTTTTGAATTGGTAATTCATCATGATACCCAACAGGTGCATCTAGTTTTCGCTTAGTTTCAATTAGTTGTATGGCACGCTCTAGATCTACAGACATAGGGTCTTCTCCTTTGTCTAAAGAGACAAACATTTTATCAAAACGTATATAAGGACCAAATCGCCCATTTGACACTACAACTTCATTATTTTCATAATCACCAATTGTTTTTGGTAATAAAAATAATTCCAGTGCCTCTTCTATGGTTATAGTTCCTAGATTTTGATCTTTATTTAAACTCGCAAATTGTTTTTCTTCATCCTCTGGAGCTCCAATTTGAGCTATGGGTCCAAATTTACCTAAACGAACTAAAACAGTTTTTCCGGATTCTGGATGGTTACCCAAGATACGTTCTCCACTCTCTCTAACAGCATTTTCCTTAACATCTTCAACATTGTTATGAAATTTTGAATAAAAGTTTTTAATCATTTTTGTCCAATTTTCATCTCCTTCAGAAATATCATCAAAAGAAGATTCTACCTTGGCAGTAAAGCCAAAATCTAAAATGTTAGAAAAATTTGTTACTAAGAAATCATTTACAATATTTCCAATATCAGTGGGCGTAAGTTTGTTTTTATTCGCACCTGTTTTCTCAGACAATGTTTGAGTTTTCAGGACTTTATCAGTCAAAATAATTTGTTCATAGGCTCTCTCTACCCCCTCATTTTGTCCTTTTTCTACATAACCTCTTCTCTGTACTGTAGAAATTGTAGGTGCATACGTTGAAGGCCTTCCAATTCCTAATTCCTCTAATTTCTTAACCAAAGAGGCTTCAGTAAACCTGTATGGTGGACTAGTAAAGCGCTGGGTGGCATGTATGAAGTTATATCCTAGGTGCTCTCCAATTTTTAAATTGGGTAACATTCCTGCTTTCTCCTCCTCTTCATTATCGTTACCTTCTAGGTAAACCTTCAAAAAACCATCAAATTTTATCATTTCACCATTTGCAGTGAAGATCTTTTCGTTTTCAGAATTTCCAATTTTAACATTCGTACGTTCCAGGAGTGCCTCACTCATTTGGGAAGCTAATGTTCTCTTCCATATTAAATTGTACAATCTATTTTGATCATATTCCTTATCTATGGAATGTACCTTCATGTTTGTGGGCCTAATAGCCTCGTGTGCTTCTTGAGCGCCCTTAGACTTAGACTTAAATACACGCTGTTTGCTGTATTCTTTTCCATAAAAATTCGTGATTTCTTCTTCTGCGGCGTCTCTAGCATCAACAGATAAGTTTACACTATCAGTTCTCATGTAGGT
>CAJQMN010000016.1 GCA_905479435.1 uncultured Flavobacteriaceae bacterium
TAAGTGTATATTCATATTCTCCTGAATCAAGTGAATTTAAATATAATTGATATGAAGAATCAGATAACGAAAAAGGGAGTATACTTTTTTCATTTGTATTTTTATTAATGATGGTAAATAATAGTGAAGCTCTAGTATCAAATTGATAATTTTCATCTACATAAAAAGCACTAATTAGAATTTTTGAATTTATAGGATAAGAAGGATTAATGTCTATAGATAATCGATCTTTGAACGTCTTGTTTGAGGCATATTGAATAATACTCCCTATGAATTTGTCAAAATTTTGGAAAGAATTATCTTTTTGAAAACTACTCGATCTCCATTTCCAGAGACCTTCACCAAATAAAAATATTTTTTTATGATTACGCTCCTTTGCAGTAATTAATAATGGATTTTGAGAAGAAAATCCTTTAATATTTTGAAATAATAATGTTTGATGCGGTATCGATATTATTAATTCTCCATAATAGTCTAATAAGGGTGGGAAATTTTCAAAACCAATATTTTTTTGAGAAAAAGTTAAAAACCTATTGTTAAATGTTGCTGAATAATTCTCCAATTGATTGATATTCTTTTTATTAATTCCTAAAGATTTACTATTAATGAAGGACCAATCTGTTTTGGAACCTGTAATCAATACAAAGGAAATTTTTTTACTATTTAATTCATTTAATAATTTATTAAACTTTTCATTCGGTTGATACAATATAACTGCTTGATAATTAGTAATGTTTAATTTTTCATTATCAATGATTTTTATTTTCACCTTTCGTTGTTTATCACTCTCTATAGCTTTTTTTAAAGTACCTAAATCTGGATGGTAAAAAGAACTTACAACTGCAATTTCAGATTGCTTATTAATAACTTCAACTGAAAAGTTCTTAGAATTATTAGTTGTATTTTTTTCATTTTCTAAATATTGTATTTTTGATTTAAATAAATTTGGTCCTTCTTTAGTTGCTTTGATGAAGGTTTTAAGTATTCTAGAATTATTAGTTTTAGTGAAGTTAATTCGTTTGTTAAAAACAACTCTTCCATATTTTTCTATGGTGTAACGAAGACTTACAGGTTGAACCCCATCATATTGTAAAATTGTTTCAACTGGAAATTTATTATTAATAAAACTATATCTATTTACATTTATTTGTGAAATTTTGACATCTTTATATGTACTAGTATCTCCAACAACTATAGGGAATACAGGTTCTTTAATTTTGACATATTGATAATCATTTCCTAGGGTTTGATTACCATCGGAAATTAAGAGTATTGGATTGGTTGTATTTTTTTGAATCTTAGAAATTCTTTTCAATGGAATAGAGATATCTGTTTGATTCTCATCAAAACTAAAAGTATCATTCAATTGGAATTTATTTCCAAAAGAATAGTAATCAATATTAAATTTTTTATTTAGTTTTTTGTTTTTTTTTAAACCTTCTAATATATGACTTACTAGACTGTCTTTTTTAAAATACTTAATCGATGAAGAATTATCCACAAGTACAGAGAGCTTTGTCTTGTGGGAAATTAATTCCTTCTCAGGTATCGTCGGATTTATTAATAATAATATAATTAAAAATAAAGCAAGAGAACGAACTATTGCTAAAAGTAAGTTTATTTTAGTAGGCTGTTTAACCTTATAGTAATACAAATAATAACCAAAAAAACTACTTAAAAGTAAACCTAGAAGAATCCATATGATTAAATACTTTCCCAAAAAATTATATTTGTGTGAAAGATATAAAAAAACCTAGACAGCAAATGTATCTAGGTTATTTTAATAAATATATATTATTGGTTACGTTAACATTCCTCCGTCAACAGATAAGGTTTGACCTGTGATATAACTACTCATGTCAGAAGCTAAAAACACACATGCATTAGCGATGTCTTCTGGACTTCCTCCTCTTTTTAAAGGAATTGCATCTCTCCAACTTTGTACGGTAGCTTCATCTAATTTTCCTGTCATTTCAGTTTCAATAAATCCAGGAGCAATCACATTGCTTCTAATATTTCTTGATCCTAATTCTAAAGCGACAGATTTAGAAAAACCTAAGATTCCTGCTTTAGATGCTGCATAATTCGATTGTCCAGCATTTCCTTTTAACCCAACTACAGAACTCATGTTAATAATTGATCCTGCACGTTGCTTCATCATCGGTCTAATCACAGCTTTTGTCATGTTAAATACCGATTTAAGGTTTACTTGAATAACTTTATCGAAATCATCTTCAGAAATTCTCATTAACAAATTGTCTTTAGTAATTCCTGCATTGTTAACCAATACATCAATACTGCCAAATTCTTTCAGTATTTCTTTTGCTAATTCTTGAGCAGTATCAAATTCAGCTGCATTTGACTGATATCCTTTAGCTTTGATTCCTAAAGCGTTTAATTCAGTTTCTAAAGCATTTGCTGCATCAACAGAAGAACTATAGGTAAAAGCTACATTTGCTCCTTGTTTTGCGAATTCAACTGCAATTCCACGTCCAATACCACGAGTCGCTCCAGTAATGATTGCAGTTTTATTTTCTAATAATTTCATAAATTAATAATAGTTTATTTTCAAATATAATTCTTTTTTTAACAAAAAATCCTCGTATCAAATACGAGAATTTTTATTAGAATAGCTTTAATTCTAGTCGTTATTTTAATACACTTGCAATCATTTCTCCAATCTTAGCAGGAGAATCAACTACATGAATTCCATTTTCTGCTAAAATTTTCATTTTTGCTTGTGCGGTATCATCTTCTCCTCCAACAATAGCTCCTGCATGCCCCATAGTTCTTCCTGCTGGTGCAGTCTGACCTGCAATAAAACCTACAACTGGCTTTCTATTCCCATCAGCTTTGATCCATTTTGCAGCTTCTGCCTCTAATTGACCTCCGATTTCACCAATCATTACAATTGCTTCGGTTTTGTCATCATTCATTAATAATTCAACAGCTTCTTTTGTTGTCGTACCAATAATTGGATCTCCTCCAATACCAATTGCTGTCGTAATTCCGTATCCTTGTTTTACAACTTGATCGGCAGCTTCATAGGTTAATGTTCCTGATTTAGAAACGATTCCAACTTTACCTTTTTTGAAGATAAATCCTGGCATAATACCAACTTTTGCCTCATCAGGAGTAATTACACCTGGGCAGTTTGGACCAACCAATGTGCAATCTTTACCATCGATGTATGCTTTCACTTTTACCATATCAGCTGTAGGAATCCCTTCTGTAATACAAATGATTACTTTGATTCCAGCATCCGCAGATTCCATAATTGCATCTGCAGCAAAAGCAGGTGGTACAAAAATTATGGAAGTATCTGCTCCAACTTTCTCTACTGATTCTTTAACCGTGTTAAATACCGGCTTTCCAAGATGTTCTTGACCTCCTTTTCCTGGAGTAACTCCTCCTACTACATTTGTTCCGTAATCAATCATTTGACCTGCGTGAAATGTTCCTTCACCACCTGTAAAACCTTGAACAATAATTTTTGAATCTTTATTTACTAAAACACTCATGTTATAAATTTATCTGATAATTTGTGCAAAAATACTTTATTGTTTGAAGCAAAAAAAGAAAATTATCTTTTCTTTTCTTCTCTCATTAATCTCTTTAAATACGCTAACTCTTTTAACTTTTCTCGTGATTCTGATATAGGTGTTCCAAAATAAGTCTTACCTCCTGGAATTGATTTTGTTACTCCTGTCTGGCCTAAAATAACAGCACCTTTTCCAATGGTAATTCCACTGTTGGTTCCTACTTGTCCCCAGAGGGTTACTTCGTCTTCAATGGTTACACAACCAGCAATACCGGTTTGTGAGGCTATTAGACATTTTTTTCCAATCTTAGTGTCATGACCAACATGAACCTGATTATCTATTTTTGTTCCATTCCCAATCGTTGTATCTCCTGTAACTCCTTTATCTATAGTACAAGAAGCTCCAATGTGAACGTTGTCTTTTAAAATTACTCTACCTCCTGAGATTAACTGATCGAAGCCCTCTGGTCTATTCTT
>CAJQMN010000017.1 GCA_905479435.1 uncultured Flavobacteriaceae bacterium
ACGTCATAGAAGATAAATTTAAAGCAATTTGATTTGCCGCTTGAGGGTTTTTGCCCAATAAACCACTAAGCCATATGGCAGCGGTGAAAATAGCTATTTCGAAAAACATTTGCATGGCACTGGGAGCCCCTAAACTAATTATTTTCTTGAGCATAAATTTTTCTAGCACAAAAAATTTAATTTTGGTTACAAATTTCTTAGATCGTTCTTTGTTTGCCAATAACCACCACAAATAACAAACCATAATAAATCTAGATATGAGGGTACCATAGGCTGCACCAACTATACCAAAAGCAGGGAAACCAAATTTCCCAAAAATTAAAATATAATTTAAAATTATATTAATAATGTTAGCTATAATTGTTGCATACATAGGATATTTAGTCATGGATAACCCGTCACTAAACTGTTTAAATGCTTGGAAAATAATTAAAGGAATTAAAGAAAAAGCCACCAGGTCTAAATAAGGAATTGCTAGGTTCACAACTTCCTTTGGTTGATTTAAAAAATTACTATGCAGAAGTGACTTTGAAAGAAGTAAGAGTAAAAACATACTAATCCCCAAAATAGAACATAAAAACAAGCCATGTTTAAAAGTTGACTTCACTTTTATAAAGTTAGAAGCAGCATCTGCTTCTGCTATTAAAGGGGTTATCGCAGTAGAAAAACCAATCCCAATAGACATGGCAATGAACATAAAACTATTTCCTAATGAGACCGCAGCCAATTCTGCTGTTCCTAATTGGCCAACCATAATATTATCTACAAAACTCACAAAAGTGTGACCTAACATTCCGAGCATAACTGGAGCAGCAAGTGTCCAATTATACTTGAATTCTTTTGTGTAAATACTTAAATTCATAGGCTGTAAAAATAAGTCACGAAGGTATTATAATAATTAGTCTAATAATTAACAATATTGAAACAAATTTACTAGCTTTATTCTATTACTTTTACAGTATTAAAAAATATATAAAATGACAAAAATAACTCTAGGAGGAACACCTATATCAACTATTGGAAATATTCCTAAAAATGGAACTAAAGCACCTGACTTTCAATTAACAGCAACTGATCTTTCAAAGAAATCATTATCTGATTTTGATGGATTTACATTATTATTAAATATATTTCCAAGTGTAGATACAGGGACATGTGCTGCCTCGGTAAGATCTTTTAATACATCTGCAGCTAGTATGGAAAACACAAAAGTGTTATGTATTTCTAGAGATTTACCTTTCGCACAACAACGATTTTGTGGTGCAGAAGGAATAGAAAACGTAATAATGCTATCTGATTTTGCCGATGGAAATTTTGGTAAAAACTATGGATTAGAAATTACAGATAGTGCCTTCAAAAATTTACATTCAAGAACAGTGATCGTTATAAATTCTGATGGAAATATCAGTTATTCTGAACAAGTTTCTGAAATTGGAAATGAGCCTAATTATGATAATGCTCTGGCAGCAATATAAATTATACCTGTGAAGAATCCAAAAGATAGCTTTATTGTTGAACGAATTAGAAGTATAAAATTTTCACTTCGTGGCATTTGGTTTCTAATTTCCACAGAGAGTAGTATTAAAGCCCAGTTATTTATTGTTTTATTAATTTCAATAGCTGGGTTTTATTTTAATATCAATACCATTGAATGGCTTATTCAAACCCTTGCCATTGGTCTAGTTTTAGTTGCAGAATCGTTAAATACAGGAATAGAAAAATTAGCTGATTTTGTTCATCCAGATTATCATAAAAAAATTGGATTCATTAAAGACGTTTCTGCAGGCTCTTCAGGGATTGCTGCAATAATTTCTTTAATTATTGCAGGAATTATATACATTCCTAAAATAGCATTACTTTTCTAAGTAAATACTTTATATTTACTTTTTAAATATTCTTTATGGCCAAAAAGACTAAAAATACTACAAAAATAAAATCTCAAGGGTCAAATTCGATTATCAATATTTTTAAAAGTAGGCAAATCCAAACCGTGATTGGTTCTTTTCTGTTATTCTTTTCTTTGTTTCTTTTAGTTGCATTTATTTCTTTTTTCTTTAGTTGGCAAGAAGACCAAAGTATTATTAATGAATTTTCAAATAAAACAGTACAAGGAAAAAATTTATTAGGGAAAGTTGGAGCCAATTTGAGTCATTTTTTTATTTATAAGGGTGTTGGTTTAGGCGCTTTTATTCTTCCTTATCTTTTATTTTTATCAGGGCTATTTTGGTTGTTTAAAACTAAATTATCCAAGTTAATTGTTTCCTATAATTGGGGGCTTTTATCCATGATGTGGATTTCTATTTCATTAGGCTTCTTAAATAAATCAGATACTCTTTTGGCCGGTGTAGTAGGATACGAATTGAATCAATATATTCAATTATTTATTGGAAGAACAGGCTTAGGCATTAGTTTAATATTTCTATTGCTAACATATTTAATTATTAGATTTAAAATTACGCCTGAGTTGATCATAAATAAATTTAAAACTAATAAAGAAGAAAATACTGAAGATTATTCTACTCATAATCAAGAAGTTACCCCAGAGGAACCTGAGGCGATAATTGAAGAAAAATCTGAATTTGAATTGTCTGTTGAGAATTTAAAACCAACAATTGAAAATCATTCAGAAGTATTGACTTCAACTGATGAAATAACTTCAAAGACTAAAGAACCTATTTCTAAAATTGAAGCAAAACAAGAGGATCTAGTAGAAATTGATATTAAAGAAATTACAGAGGAGGAAAATGTTTCCGAAAATTTATCAAAAAAATTAGTTAAGGATTTTGGAGAGTTTGACCCAACACTTGAATTAGGAAATTTTAAATTTCCTACTCTAAATCTATTAAAACAATACAACGAGAGTATATCCATAGACCCCGAGGAATTAGAACTCAATAAAAATAAAATTGTTGATACTTTAAAAAATTATAAAATAGGAATAGCCCAAATTAAAGCTACTGTTGGGCCAACAATTACTTTATACGAAATAGTGCCTGAGGCCGGTATTAGGATTTCAAAAATAAAAAATTTAGAGGATGATATTGCATTATCATTATCAGCCCTAGGAATAAGAATTATTGCTCCAATTCCTGGAAAAGGCACTATTGGTATTGAAGTTCCTAATAAAAAGTCTACCATTGTTTCCATGTATTCTGTTATAGCTTCTAAGAAATTTCAAGAATCAAATATGCAGTTACCCATTGCACTGGGTAAAACTATTTCAAACGAAACTTTTGTTGTTGATTTAGCAAAAATGCCTCACTTATTAATGGCAGGAGCCACAGGACAGGGAAAGTCTGTAGGTTTAAATGCTGTCCTTACCTCATTGCTTTACAGAAAACATCCTGCAGAGGTTAAATTTGTATTAGTTGATCCCAAAAAAGTAGAACTAACGCTATTTAATAAAATTGAACGTCACTACTTGGCAAAACTCCCAGATTCAGATGAAGCAATAATAACAGATACTACAAAGGTTGTAAATACTCTAAATTCTTTGTGTATAGAAATGGACAATCGTTATGACTTGCTTAAATCTGCAATGGTCAGAAATATAAAAGAATACAATACTAAATTTAAAGCTAGAAAATTAAATCCTAATGATGGACATCAATTCCTTCCCTATATTGTTTTGGTTATCGATGAATTTGCAGATTTAATCATGACAGCTGGAAAAGAAGTAGAAACACCTATAGCTCGATTAGCCCAATTGGCAAGAGCAATTGGAATACATCTAATTGTTGCAACACAAAGACCTTCAGTTAACGTTATTACTGGTATTATAAAAGCAAACTTTCCTGCTAGAATTGCATTTAGAGTAACCTCTAAAATAGACTCAAGAACTATTTTGGATGCTGGAGGAGCCGATCAATTAATTGGTCGTGGAGATTTACTCTACACTGCAGGAAATGAAATAGAAAGAATTCAATGTGCTTTTGTTGATACTCCAGAAGTAGAAAAAATTACCGATTTTATTGGTTCACAAAGAGCATATCCAGATGCACACCTTTTACCTGAATATGTGGGTGAGGAAGGTGGCACAAGTCTTGATATAGATATTTCTGATAGAGATAAGCTATTCAAAGATGCGGCTGAAATTATAGTTATTGCTCAGCAAGGATCAGCATCTTTATTACAAAGAAAATTAAAACTTGGGTACAATAGAGCTGGACGACTAATTGATCAACTCGAGGCAGCTGGTATAGTAGGAAACTTCGAGGGAAGTAAAGCTAGACAAGTTTTAATACAAGATTTAGCTGCTCTAGAACAATTATTAGAAAATGAAAAAAACATATAAAATGAATAAAATTTGGTTATTTGTTATTACACTCTTAGTAAATACTGCAGCTTTTTCTCAACAGAAAGACGAAGCTAGAATTTTATTAGATGCTGTTTCAACAACAATGAAATCATACAATAATATGGCTCTAGACTTCAGTACTTCACTCACAAATGAAGAAGCCGGAATTTATGAAGGTGATGAACTACCCACCGAAGGTTCTATTACACTTCAAGGAGAAAAGTATAATTTAAATTATTTAGGAAATACCTTTATGTTTGATGGCCTTAAATTATATGTCATAAACCATGATGAAAAAGAAATTATGATTAATGATCAAGACTTAGATGAAGATGATGGCGTAATTTACCCATCAAAATTACTTACTTTTTATAAAGAAGGATACAAGTACAAGATGGGGATAATTAAAAGTATTAAAGGGCGAAAAATTCAATTTGTTGATCTTACCCCTATAAATACAGATTCTGAAATTGTAAAAGTTAATTTGGGTATAGATTTGAAAACTAACCACATCTATAAATTAATACAGTTTGGTGATAATGGAACGAAAACCATTTTAACCATAAATCAATTTAAAAGCAATCAAAACATCTCTAATGAACTGTTTCAGTTTGATCAAAACTCATATGAAAAACTTGGTTATTTAATAGACTAGATGAAAATTTTAGATCGATATATTTTAAAATCATTTTTAGTTCCATTTTTTGCAACTTTTTTAATAATCTTATTTGTACTTGTAATGCAAGCACTTTGGATGGCTTTTGAAAGTATCGCAGGAAAAGGAATTGGGCTTTTTTTTATATTTAAATTTCTTTATTATACTGCTTTAGTTGTATCCTCCCAAGCATTGCCAATAGCGGTCTTATTATCCTCTATTATGGCACTAGGAAACATGTCTGAGAACTATGAGTTTGCAGCGGCTAAATCTGCAAGTATTTCTTTAATGAGATTAATGAGACCATTGATTATATTAACATTAATAATTAGTGTCTTGAATTTTCTGTCACTAAACTATGTGTTTCCTTATGCTACTTTGAAACAAAAAAACTTAACAAATAATATTAAAAAGAAAACCCCTGCATTAGCTTTGATTTCAGGAAGTTTTAATTCAGAAATACCCAATTACCAAATAAAATTTGATGAAAAATATGGTGAAGAAAAAAACTTACTTAAAAAGGTTTTAATCTATGACTTATCATCAAAAAAGGGTAATAAAAAAATAATAACTGCTGAAAAAGGAAAGATTATTAGTGAAGAGGGAAGTAAATACATGACGCTTGTATTATATGATGGCTATTATCATGAAGAACATATTCCTAAAAGAAGGAATATTAATTCAATGAAAAAAATGCCAGCATCAAATGCAACTTTTAAAGAATATACATTTAATATTGATATTTCAAAGTTTACAGATGACGATTTAGATGACGAAAAATATACGAAAAGTTTTAACATGTTAAGTTTAGGGCAATTAAAAGACACCATTCCAGCAATGAAATTATCCTATGACGAGTATTTAACCTCTAAATCTAAAAGTATTTATATTAAAATAAATGCAAAAGAACTCTATAAACAAGAGGATTCTCTGAGTTTGATGGAGTTTAAACCCGAGGTTTTAAATAACTTTAATTTGAGTGGAAAGGTTAGTGTTTTGAATTCGGCTATAAACAATGTGAAAAACTCAAATAAGAATGTAAAAGTAGATAAGAAATCTATTCAATGGAAAAGAAAAATCTTAAATCTTTATGATATAGAATTTCACAACAGAATAGCCATTTCCCTCTCTTGCTTAATTTTATTTTTCATTGGTGCTCCACTAGGTTCAATAATAAGAAAAGGAGGTTTTGGATTACCTATGATCCTTGCTATAATAATTTATGTTATCTATTTTTTTGTAAACACATTTGGCAGAAACCTTGCCGAAGAAAGTTCTCTTTCAGCTTTTATAGGTTCATGGGTTTCAAGTATAATTATGGTTCCTTTTGCTTATTTTCTAACAAGAAGAGCATCAAAAGGAATGGGATTATTTAATATTGATGTATTTTTACATCCTTTAACAAAATTCATAAAAAAGGCTAAACCTTCTGAATAAAGAACAAATGAATACAACAAATATAAGCTCTGAAAAAATAGAATTGAATACGATTAAAGACGCTATTCAAGACATAAAAAATGGAAAAATCATCATTGTAGTAGACGATGAAAATAGAGAAAATGAAGGTGATTTCTTAGCCGCTGCAGAAATGGTAACTCCAGAGATGATCAATTTTATGGCCACTCACGGTCGTGGTTTAATTTGTGCGCCCCTAACTGAATTACGATGTAAAGAATTAGAGTTAGGAATGATGGTATCAAATAATACGGATCCTATGGAAACTGCTTTTACTGTATCTGTTGATTTACGTGGAAAAGGTGTAACCACTGGAATTTCTGCTTCAGATAGATCAGCAACTGTAAAAGCACTAATTGATAATGATACAAAATCTTTTGACTTAGCGAGACCAGGGCATATATTTCCGTTAAAAGCAAAAGAAGGTGGAGTATTAAGAAGAACTGGCCATACTGAAGCTGCTATAGACTTTGCACGTTTAGCAAATCTAAAACCTGCTGGATTAATTGTTGAAATAATGAACGAGGATGGTACTATGGCTCGTTTACCCCAATTAATAGATGTTGCTAAAAAATTTGATATAAAAATTGTCTCTATAGAAGACTTAGTTGCCTATAGAATGGAACACGACTCTTTAATTGAAAAAAAAGAAGACTATACTGTTAAAACTAGGTTTGGAGATTTTCGTTTAAGAGCTTATCAGCAAACAACAAACAATCAAATTCATATAGCGCTAACCAAAGGGGTTTGGAATACTGATGAGGTAGTTTTAACTAGAGTTAACTCAACCCTAATAAATAATGATATTTTAGGCACCCTAACTAATAATGCGGACAAGAAACTCGATCAAATGTTTCAAACCATTAATGAATGTGGCAAAGGCGCTATATTATTTATAAATCAGCAAAATCAGTCTCAAAACTTATTGAATCGCTTACACATTCTTAAAGAAAATCAAGCTAACGGTGTCATGAAAGCACCAATGATGGCCATGGACAATAAAGATTTTGGAATTGGAGCGCAGATTTTACACGATCTTAACATTAGTAAAATTAAGCTAATGACAAACACACAGCAGACTAAGCGCGTTGGAATGATTGGATATGGTCTTGAAATTATAGATTACGTTACTTATTAAAGATAATTATTTTAAAATTGAATTAATCGGGATTTCCATAGGTTTTTTATCCTTTTCAAACCATTTACCGGGTAAACTTCCTTTTAGGGTAATACTTTCATCTACTACTTCCAACCAACTGCCTTCACGTAAACCTAGAACAGGTGTTTGATTAAAAAAATGATATTCTTTAATCCTAGTCTCCCTAGTTTCTCCCATATGTTTGGAACCTTTTACTGGTTCTATATAATGAGCATTAATATTAAATGGAATAATTCCTAGCGTTAAAAAACTTGGAGGATATACGATAGGCATATCATTTGTGTTCATCATGGAAATTCCGCAAATATTACTTCCAGCACTAGTTCCCAAATATGGAGTTCCTGTATTTAAAACCTCAGAAAGAATTGAAAAAAGATTTTGTTTATACAATTGATTAACTAATTCAAAAGTATTACCCCCACCCGTAAAAATAGCCTCAGCTTTTTCTATGGCTTCGATAGGAGATTCAAACTCATGGATTCCAGTAACATCAATTCCAATTGTATTAAAATAATGAGCAACTTTTAAAGTATACTCATCATAAGAGATTCCACTTGGCCTAGCATAAGGAATAAAAACTAGCGAAGAGACACCCTCAAAAAAAGAAGTTAATGTTGGCGATAAATATTCTAAAAAACCACTACCATGAATTGTAGATGAGCTTGCGACAAGAAGTTTCTTCATAAATTTTCAAAAATACATAATGCATTTGTTAATTAACAAAATATTATTGGATTCTATATGAAAATTTAGAATTCGAATATATATCTTGTAAAATAATAACTTTTAATTAAAGTGAATAAGAAATTAATTTTAATAGTATTATTAATCTGTTCCTCTAAGCTATTCGCTCAGAAAAATAATGTATTTCTGCGTGGAATGGTAAGAGATTCATTAAACTTGATTAAAGATGTTCACGTTATAAATCTAAATACTTTAAAAGGAACATATTCTAATGATTATGGACAATATAGGATTACTGTTTCCTTAGGTGACACCTTAGAATTCACTTCTGTACAATTTAAATCTGTCAAAAAAATTATAACTGACAGAATATTTTTCAGTAAAAAATTAAACCTAATTTTAAAGAATAAGAATTACGTTTTAAATGAAGTAACCGTTAAAAAACATGATTTAATTGGAGATTTAAGAATAGATCGAAAAAAAGTTCCTCAAGACACCATAGCGCTCAAGGGCAGGAATTTAAGCAATATTATTGATAATATATCTAAAGAATCTCGAAAAGGAATTTTAAAAAAACCCACCAAAAAACATAGTAAACTTGCTGAGACAAGTATGAGAAATACAGATCCATCAAGGTCTTTTAATGGAGCTAATTTGATGGGTATTGTTAATGGTTTATTTAGCTTAATTCCAAAAAAGAAGAAAAATAAATTATCAAAAAAAGAATCAAAAGAGCTTTTGAAAAATAAAATATTAACCGATTTTGGAACTAGTTTTTTTGAAGAACTAAATATAAAAAATAGTCAAATTACTTCTTTCTTAGAGTACTGTATGCAATTTAATGTTGAGAAATTATATGAAGAAAATAAAAGACTTGATCTCATTAAATTATTGGAAGATGAAAGCATTAATTTTTTAATTGAATTAAAACAAAAGTAGTTTTAGCAAAAAAAAAATAAATAAATTGTACTTTTATAGTGTAACAATACTTTCTAACTTGAAGACTGAGATATCTCTTTTTATTTTAATTATTTTTAGCAGCACCCTACTAGCACAAAAAAATAAATTTTGGCTTTATGGAAAACTTAAAGATTCTAGTAGTGTCGTGAAAAACGCTAATATTATAAATTTAAAAACCAATAAAGGAACCTTTTCTAATGATTTTGGGGATTATAAAATTGTTGTTTCTGAAGGAGACACATTACAATTCTCATCTGTACAACACAAAACCATATATCGAGTTATTAATAATTTCATCTATAGATCTGAAATTTTAGATGTTTTTATGATCAATTCTAGGTATGAATTGGATGAAGTAGTACTTAAAAGAAATGATTTGGATGGTTTTTTATCACTAGACTTAAAAAAAACACCCGAAGATAGAAGAGCTGAAGCATTAAAAAACACTATGGATTTATCAAGTGTAAATATGAATATTATTTACGATGGTGATTATATAGATCAAAGAGTAAGACCACCCATGAATAATGTTGATCCTATAGCTATGTTTGCTGGAGCTGGTGGTGGAGTATCAATACCATTTAAATATTCAGAGAGGCTTTGGTCATTAAGAAGAGATTTAAAATTTAGAGAAAATTTTCCTAAGATGTTATTAAGTGAATTTGGAGAACCTTTTTTTGAAAATGATCTCAAAATTCCGAGAGAAAAATATTATAGTTTTTTAGAATATTGTAATCCATTGGGTATAGAAAATCTATTTAAACAAAACAGAAAGATAGAATTGATTAACATGTTAAAAAAAGAGAGTATTACTTATCTACTTCTCATAAATAAAAAAGAAGAATAATTTCAATCCCTTGCTTAATGTTATCTACAAGAAAAATTGCATGTGTATTTTTACTGTTTTCTCTAGCTTTTACAACTCACAAATACTACCTAAGTTTAACACAAATTGAGTATAACAATAATCAAAAAAGTCTAGAGGTAATTATCAATGTATTCATGGATGATATTGAATTGGCCATAAATAAAGAGTATGGTGTAGATCTGAGACTTACAACAAAACAAGAGCTAGAAGATGTTGATGTTTATTTTGAGAAATATTTGAGAAAAAATTTAAGTTTTTTAGTTAATAACAAATTAATTGAATATAACTTTATTGGAAAAGAATATGAGGGAGACTTGGTCTATTTTTACATCGAATCAACAGCCATAGAAAATCCATTATCCTTGAAAGTAACTAACACTATTCTCTTTGCTTATTTTGATCAACAACAAAATGTTATAAAATTTAAGAATGGTTCCAAAAGACAAAGCAAAATTTTATCAAAAGCCACAAATCAAGCTTTGTTAAATTTTTGACAAAAACCTCAATTTATTTACACTAGTTTATTAATTTCAACAAAAATTTAATTTTATGAAAAAAATAGTATCTATAACTCTTAGTTTTTTATTTATTATTTCTGCTATTTCAGCTCAAAATTCAGACAAAAAACAGATAAAAGGGCATACAGACCAAAATAAGTTCAGGCAACTTAAAGATGTATTACCTACACCTAATAATAGAAGAACTGCCTCAGGTGCCCCTGGCTATGAGTATACTCAACAAAAGGTTGATTATAAAATGGATATTGTTTTAGATGAAAAAACAAATAGAATTTTTGGTAATGAATCAATTACTTACAAAAATAATTCTAAAGATTATCTAGAATATCTATGGGTTCAATTAGATCAAAACATGAGGTCTCCTGACTCTAAAACTCCACTAGCAAATTCAGAAAAATTAGGAAACACTCCTTACAATGGGCCAAAAACTTTTACAAAAAATAACATTTTAAAACCTGCAGATTTTGGATTCAAAATTGAAGAAGTTAACAATGTAAATGGCAACCAGCTCTCTTACACTGTAAATAGGACCATGATGAGAATTAACTTACCACAACCCCTTACTCCCGGTGGAACTTTTCAATTTAATATTAAATGGAATTATTTAATTAATAATTCGGTTACAGATGGGGGAAGATCTGGATTTGAATTATTTGATGATGGAAATAAAAATTACACCATTGCCCAATTTTTTCCAAGATTAGCTGTTTATGATAATGTTGAAGGTTGGCAAAACATGCAATTCTGGGGAAGAAGTGAATGGGCACTAGAATTTGGAGATTATGATGTAAAAATAACTGTTCCCGCAGATCATATAGTTGATGCAACAGGTGAATTATTAAATGAGAAGAAAGTATTAACAAAAGAACAACTTAAGCGTTTTGAAAAAGCAAGAACTTCATTCACAGACCCTGTTTTTATTGTTACTCAAGATGAAGCAGAAATAGCGGAAAAAGAAAGATCTAATAAAACTAAAACTTGGCATTTTAATGCTAAAAATGTTCGTGATTTTGCATTTGCTTCTTCGAGAAAATATATTTGGGATGCGATGGCTGTAAACATAAATGGTAAAACTGTAATGGCTGTTTCATTGTATCCAAAAGAAGGAAACCCTCTTTGGGAAGAACACTCTACCAGAGTTGTTGCAAACACCCTAGAGGAATACTCCAAAATGACTTTTGATTATCCATACAGCAAAGCTATCTCTGTTCATGCAGATAGACAAGGTATGGAATATCCAATGATTTGTTTTAATTATGGGAGACCAAACCCAGATGGTTCATATTCAGAAAGAACTAAGAGAGGAATGATTGGAGTTATTACCCACGAAGTAGGTCATAATTTTTTTCCAATGATAGTCAATTCAGATGAACGTCAATGGACATGGATGGATGAAGGTATAAATTCATTTGTTGAAATTTTAGCAGAATTAGATTACGATCCAAACTTTATTACAGGAAATCTTCCTAAAGATATTGTGGGTTACATGAGTATTAATCAAAATAATCTTTCACCAATAATGTCTCAAGGTGATTATGTTAAAAATTTTGGCCCAAATGCATACACAAAACCTGCCGCTGGACTCTATATGCTAAGACAAACGATTATGGGTCCAGAGTTATTTGACTATGCCTTTAGAACCTACGCTAAAAGGTGGATGTTTAAACATCCAAGTCCAGCTGATTTTTTTAGAACCATGGAAGATGCGTCAGCTATGGATTTAGATTGGTTTTGGAGAGGTTGGTTTTACACAACAGATTACAATGATATTGCTTTAAAAGAAGTTAAAAAGTTCTACTTAACAGATCAACCTACAGATGAAGCCAAAAAAATGGCAAAAAGATATAGCATGGATCTTGCGGATTATGAGGGGAAACTTGTGTATTTTAAAGAGGAACAAAAAGGTGCTGTTAATGAGGGATTAATTGCATCAGAAATACCCTTAATAAAAGATCATATAGCTTCAATGTCAGATGAAGAAAAATCATTACTAAAAGAAATTCCAAATTATTTTTATGAAGTAACTTTTGAAAAACCAGGTGGCTTAGTAATGCCTTTAATTGTTGAGTTAGAATATAATGATGGTACGAAAGAACGTCATAATTATCCTGCACAAATTTGGAGATATAACGACAATCAGGTTTCTAAAGTTTTTAAAACCACCAAAGAGATAAAAAAAATCACTATTGATCCAGATCTTGAAACCGCTGATATAGACACCTCAAATAATAGTTGGCCTAAAAAAGATAATTCTAAGTTTGATAAATTTAGAAAAAAATTAAAAGGATAATATCTCATTCATAAATTTTCACTTTAAAATATTTTGACAATGAATAAATTAAAATGTTTACTACTTTCAATACTGTTTGTTTCTCCAATGATACAAGCACAAGAACGAACAACAAAAACACAAAAGGGACATATTAACCAAAATAAGTTTAGACAACTTAAAGATGTGCTAGCAACACCAAACAGCCAGAGAACAGCCTCCGGTGCTCCTGGAATAAATTACAGCCAACAAAAAGTAGATTATGTAATGAGTATTGTTCTAGACGATGACAATCAAAAAATTACGGGTAACGAAACCATTACTTACCATAATAATTCTGATGATACATTAAAATACCTGTGGGTTCAATTAGATCAAAATGTTAGAGCAAAGGATTCAAAAACTCCAGACATTACTCCGAGTAGTAAGATTCCAGAAAAATTAAACAAACGTTGGTATAATGCCATGTTTAGTAAACCTTTTGATGGTGGATTTAATATCATGAGCGTAAAAAACATTGATGGTAGTGATTTATCACATACCATCAATCAAACCATGATGCGTATCAATTTAGAAAAACCTCTAGCATCAGGTGAAAAATTTGAATTTAAGATATCTTGGTGGTATAACATAAATAATCACAGAATAAACAGAGGTAGATCAGGGTATGAACATTTTTCAAAAGATGGAAACAACAATTATGTTATTGCTCAGTTTTACCCTAGATTATGTGTTTATGATAATGTAGAGGGATGGCAAAATGATCAATTTTGGGGTCGAAGTGAATTTGCATTAGAATTTGGTGACTTTACGGTAGATATTACAGTACCATCAGATCATATCATGCAAGCTACTGGAATTCTTAAAAACGAAAAAGAAGTACTAAGTAAAAAACAACAGAAACGTTTAGAAGAAGCAAAAAGAACTTATGACAAACCTGTGTTAATTCAAACTCAAGAAGAAGCTATATCTGCTGAAAAAAACCGATCAAATAAAACAAAAACCTGGAGATATTATGCTGAAAATGTTCGAGACTATGCATTTGCTACTTCAAGAAAATTTATTTGGGATGGAATGGCTGTTGATATCAATGGAAGGTCTGTAATGGCTTATTCTTTATATTCTAAAGAAGCCAATCCATTATATGGCGACCACTCTACTCTAGCTACTGCCCAAACTTTAAAAACCTATTCAAAATATACTTTTGACTACCCATACCATAAAGCAGTTTCTGTTGATGGACAAATGGGAATGGAATATCCACAAATGGCTTTTAATCCAGGGAGACCAGATTTACCAGACGGAGGGTATTCAGATCGAATGAAGTACTTGATGATTAAAGTTACTATTCATGAGGTAGGTCATAATTTCTTTCCAATGATTGTAAATTCTGATGAACGTCAATGGACATGGATGGATGAAGGGTTGAATTCATATGTAGAAATGTTAGCTGAATTAGATTACGATCCAAACTTCCCATTAAGAAGAGGACTGCCAAAAAACATCGTACCTTACATGGACGGTGATCAATCTAGAATTGCACCTATTATGTCTAAAGGTGATAATGTATATAGCTTTGGTAATAATGCATATGGTAAGCCAGCAACTGCACTTTGGATTCTTCGTGAAACCATTATGGGACCAGAATTATTTGATCATGCTTTTAAAACTTATTCGCAAAGGTGGATGTTTAAACACCCTACGCCTGCAGACTTCTTCAGATCTATGGAGGATGCGTCAGCGATGGATTTAGATTGGTTTTGGAGAGGTTGGTTTTATTCAACCGATGTTACTGATATAGGAATAAAAGGTGTTAAAAAATTTATTAAAGAAGATGCTGAAAAAGAAGTGAATTTTATTGAAGATACGTCTGAAGGGTTAACCTTTTCCTCAGAAAATGCTAAAAAAGCAAATTCAAACTTCTTTTATGAAATTACATTTGACAAGCCTGGAGGATTAGTTATGCCAATTATTGCCGAATATACTTACAAAGATGGAACAAAAGAAAGAAAAGTATATCCTGCTCAAATTTGGAGGTATAATGATAAAGAAATTACCAAAGTGGTAAAATCAGATAAAGAAATTATAAATATAACCATAGATCCAGACTTAGAGACTGCAGATGTAGATACATCCAATAACAGTTTCCCAACAAAGCAAGATTCTAAGTTTGATAAGTTCAAAAACAAAATCAAAGGTTAGTATAAAAATTGAATGACAATAAAAAAAACCACGATGTACATCGTGGTTTTTTTGTATACTAATTTAAAACTGATTTTAATTAACTAGTTTTAGTTTTTCGTAACATCAACCATAGGCCAATTAATATTAACGGGATACTCAATACTTGACCCGTATTTAAACTAAGAATCCAATCTTCTCTACCGTCTACTTGTGCTTCTTTAAAAAATTCAATAAAAAATCGAGCAGACCATAAACCTATCATAAAGACACCAAATAAAAACCCTGTCTTTTGCTTTTTATCTGTTTTCCAATAAAACCTCCATAAAACAAAAAATAAGATTAAGTAACATAAAGCCTCATAAAGTTGTGTCGGGTGTCTAGGCAACATTTCAGCATCAGAGTTTTTAAAAATAACACCAAAATTAGACCCTGTAGGTTTTCCATAAATTTCTGAATTGAAAAAATTTCCAATTCTAACAAAAGCAGCACCCAAAGCACAAACTATAGACATTCTATCCAAAATAAAAAGTAGTGATTTATTTAGGTGTTTTCTACTATACCAATACATCGATAAAATAATAGCTATAGCTGCACCATGACTAGCAAAACCAGTATATCCAGTAAATTTCCACCCTTCTACTAAACCAAATATAGCTGTCTCTCCTGCTGCGCGTTTAAGAGGTAAAATAATTTCAAGAAGGTTATTTTTATAATAATCCCAAGAGTAAAAAAAGACCTCACCAAATCTCATTCCTACAAGCATAGCTATAAAAGTATACATGAAAAGTGTATCTAGTTTTTCTAAATTTATATTCTCATCTATATAAATTTTCTTCATTAAACGAAGCCCTATAATAAATGCTGCAACAAACATTAAACTATACCAACGTATAATAAAAAAACCTAAATCTATTCCTAAAGAAGGATCCCAAGTAATTGATAAAAAATTCATATTTAATTTTATTTATTTATTTCTAACTATTTTAGTTTAGAAATCATTATTTATTTTTTTTATTTGGCACAGGATCATAACCGCTCCCACCCCATGGATGACAACTGAAGATTCGCTTTAAAGATAACCAAAGGCCAACGATTACCCCTCTCTTTTTAAGGGCTTCAATTGTATATTGTGAACAACTAGGTTCATATCTACAACTAGAGGGTGTATAGGGTGAAATAGCAAGTTGATAAAACCTAACTAATAACACTAATGGATAAATAAGTATACTTCTTAGTTTCAAAAATTAACTTTTATTTAGTTTTCATTTTATAATTACTAAAATCAACTTATTGAATAGGTTGTTCCTTCTCTCCCATCTTTTAGCTGAATTCCAATGGATAATAATTCGTCTCTAATTTGATCAGATAAGTCCCAATCCTTATTCTCTCTAGCTTCTTTTCTTAACTTTATTAATAATGTTACAACACCATCAATTTTCCCTGAAGCTTGATCTTTTACATCATTAAGTAAACCAAGGACATCAAAAACGAAAGCATTCATTGTGGTCACAAAATCAACAAGATCATTTGAAGTAATTGAAGCATTCCCTTCTTTAATCTGATTGATGAACTTTACACCTTCAAAAAGGTGTGATATTAATACAGGTGTATTAAAATCATCATTCATAGCAGCATAACACTTTTTTTTCCATTGAGAAATGTCTACTGATGAGGATTTTTGTGGAGATAAACTTACTAAACTAGACATCGCCTCCATCAGTTTTAGATATCCTTTTTCTGAGGCCTCCAAAGCATCACTAGAAAAATCTAAAATACTTCTATAATTAGCTTGCATATTAAAAAAACGAACAACACTAGACGAAAATGCTTTACTTAAAATTTTATTTTCTCCTGTTAAAATTTCATCTGGCAATATATAATTACCAGTAGATTTTGCCATCTTTTGCCCATTTAATAATAGCATGTTTGTGTGCATCCAATAATTAACTGGGTCATGGCCAGAACAGGTTTTAGATTGTGCAATTTCACACTCATGATGTGGAAATTTTAAATCCAACCCACCTCCATGGATG
The DNA here is from genome assembly GCA_905479435.1 of uncultured Flavobacteriaceae bacterium. Lineage (GTDB taxonomy): Bacteria > Bacteroidota > Bacteroidia > Flavobacteriales > Flavobacteriaceae > Polaribacter. The sequence continues at coordinate 17,083 of CAJQMN010000017.1, forward strand.
TCAAATTTATCACCTAAATATTTAGAACTCATCACAGAACATTCTAGATGCCACCCAGGGAAACCCTCAGACCAAGGTGAGGGCCATCGCATAATATGACGTTCATCTGCTTTTTTCCATAAAGCAAAATCTTGTGGATTTTTTTTATCAGATTGGCCATCAAGCACTCTAGTGTTGTGAATGGCATCCTCTATTTTTCTACCAGATAAAATTCCGTAATGATTGTTTTTATTGTAAGCTATAACATCAAAATATACTGAACCATTAACTTCATATCCTAGACCTTTATCTATAATATCTTTAATCATTTCTATCTGCTCAACAATATGACCTGTAGCAGTTGGCTCTATACTTGGTGGAAGAAAGTTGTATTTTTTTAATACATCATGAAAATCAACTGTGTAACGCTGAACAACTTCCATGGGTTCAATTTCTTCTAAACGTGCTTTTTTTGCAATTCTATCTTCACCTTCGTCTGCATCATTTTCCAAATGACCAGCATCAGTGATGTTTCTTACATATCTTACTTTATACCCTAAGTGTAGAAAATAACGAAAAGCAACATCAAAAAACATAAAAGTTCTTAAATTACCGAGATGTGCATTACTGTAAACTGTTGGACCACAGACGTACATCCCTATATGCCCATCATGAACAGGTTTAAAAGCTTCTTTAGTTTTAGAAAGCGAATTGTATATTTTTAATTGATTCTCTTTGTAGAGTTTCATATAAACTATCCTTTTAAGGGCTAAAGATAGGCACTTTATAAAGAATATAGAAATTCAAGCAGTCAAGAAATCAGGTTATGATTTATTTTTTTACTCAATTGAGTGGTGTTAGAAGTAACAATAAAAATTGCATTTTAAAATTGATGCCTTTTGCATTAATTTTATTTATAAATTTACTTTTAAATTACGTCATCTATTATGGCTAAAAAAAAATCTTCTAAATCACTTCAAAAAGATGGGCTTTCTAATTTGAAAACAACGAGTATAACTTCAGCTAACATCATTAAATCAAATAGAAGCAAGAGTCCATCTATAAAAAAATTTGTAACTGAAATTTTAGCGGGAAACATTAGCTATCTCAGTAGAGCCATTACTTTAATAGAAAGCACCAATAAAAAACATCAAAAAAAAGCAAATACCATATTAGAGCAATGCCTTCCTTTCGCAAATAATTCAGTAAGAATTGGAATCACAGGGGTTCCTGGTGTTGGGAAAAGTACCTTTATAGAGGTGTTAGGAAAGCATTTAACAGATAATCATAGAAAAGTAGCAGTATTAGCAGTAGACCCAAGTAGTTCAATAAATAAAGGAAGTATTTTAGGAGATAAAACTAGAATGGAAGAATTGGTCAATGATAAAAATGCATTTATTAGGCCTTCTCCATCTGGATCTTCTTTGGGTGGTGTAGCTCAAAAAACTAGAGAAAGTATTATTCTTTGTGAAGCTGCTGGCTTTGATACCATTATTATTGAAACGGTGGGTGTTGGACAAAGTGAAACTATGGTTCATTCTATGGTTGACTTTTTTTTACTCCTTAAGATTGCTGGTGCTGGAGATGAATTGCAAGGGATAAAAAGAGGCATAATTGAAATGGCTGATGCTATAGTTATAAATAAATCTGATGGGGAAAATATTAAAAATACACGCATTGCAAAAATAGAATTTAGCAGAGCTCTACATTTATACCCTCCTAAAGAAAATGGCTGGCAACCAAAAGTTCTTACTGCTAGTGCACTAGAAAATACTGGTATCGATATTATTTCAAAGATGATAGATCAATATATCCATGTAACAAAAAAACAAGGTTTTTTCAATGCCAAAAGAGATAATCAGAATACTTTTTGGCTAAAAACAACAATAGAAGAGAGCTTATATCATTCATTTTTTAATGATAAAATTATATCTTCAGAATTACGACAAGAAATTGAATTTTTAAAGACTAGCAAAACAACCCCTTTTAATGCCGCTAAAAAATTATTGAAAAAATATCATGGAGAAACTTAAACAACATAAATTTCTTTTACCTGTAACTATACTTCTATTAAGTATTTTAAATATTATTCAAAGTAGTTTTACTGAGTTATTGCCCGATGAAGCCTATTATTGGGTGTACAGTCAGGATATGAATTGGGGATTTTTTGACCACCCTCCTTTTGTTGCTGTTTGGGTAACTATCAGTAATTTTTTATTTACAGATGAACTTGGCGTTCGATTTTTTTCTGCTATATCTTTTAGCTTGATGATCTATTTAGTTTGGTTTACAATTGATCATCCCTCAAAAAACAAATATTCTTGGTTGTTTTTATTGCTATTTCTCTCTACTGCTTTGTTGAATGTTTATGGTTTTATTACAACTCCAGACACCCCCTTATTGTTCTTTTTTGCTTTATTCCTTTGGTCGTACAAACTTTATTTATCCAAAAAAAATACACTTATTTATTTTGTTTTATCTATTGCTATCACTGGGATGATGTACAGTAAATACCAAGGGGTTTTAGTCCTATTTTTCATCTTTTTATCCAACTGGAAATTAGTAAAAGATTATAAAATTTGGTTGGTTTGCTTTGCTGCTTTAATTTTATATATGCCTCATATTTATTGGCAATATATAAATGATTTTCCTTCAATTAGATATCATTTATATGAGAGAGCTTCTGTAGCTACTTATAAATTTGAATATACCCTTATGCATATTGTAAATGCAATTGCTATTTTAGGATTTACATTTATAATTATTTATAAAGCATTTTTTAAAGGGATAAAAAATAACGATATTTTTCATAGAGGCTTAAATTCTATTGTTGTAGGGTTTTTCTTTTTCTTTTTAGTATCATCATTTAGAGGCCATGTTCAAGCACAATGGATTGCCCCAATTATGCTACCTTTAATTTTAATAACATTTAATTACTTAATTGAATATAAAAAAAACCTAAAACTTTTTTGCTATTTGGCATTAACCAATATTGCCATTATTTTATTTGCAAGAATTAGTATAGCAAATGAAGGAATTAGCCCAGTTAAATTAGACTTTCACGGAAATAAGCAATGGACTTTGGAGGTTGAGAGACTCACTAAAAATTCTGAAAAACTATTTGTTAATAGTTTTCAAAATGCTTCTATTTATTGGTTTTATACCAAAGAAAAATCACATTATCAAAAGAATTACTTGGGTCGAAAAAACCAATACGGCTATATTACTGGTAATGCTATTTTTTCGTCAGATTCAATTGCTTACATCACAAGAATATCAAAAGAGTATTCCGAAATAAAAATGAAAAGCTCAGGAAAAGACTCGATTTTCATCTCTTTCTTAAAAGATTACAAACCTTTATTTGATCTTGAAATTAACTTTGAAAATTCAACTAACATTGAGTTTAATACGTCAATGATTAAACCTTATACTATTATAATTAATAACCCATATACTTTTGATATTAATACAGAAGATATAAAAGTTCAAATTGCTTTTCAAAATAAAAAAGGAAATGAAAAATATAGCATTCCTGTAAAGATAAATTCTACAACAATTAAAGCACTAAGTGAACAAACTTACTCACTTGAGTTAGAGGGTTCTTTAATAAGAGACATTCAGGAATATCCTATTGTAGGTATTGGTATTAAAACTAGCGAGAATATGGATTTAGTAAAAGTAAGCACACTAAACAAATTCAAAATTGTTGATTAATTAAACCATTTTTTTACATTTGTCAATAAAATTTTTATGATTAGAAAACTTCCAAATTACATTAAATATATATTTATTAATGTTGGGTTTTTATTTATATATCTCTTTATTTTTAGACTTATTTTCTTTTTTTATGTAGCTAATTTTGATTCAGCTTCACAAAAAGATATCATTACAGCCTTCAGTTATGGTATTCGTTTTGATTTAAAGTTAGCAATTCTTAGTTACTTTCCGCTTTCTATTCTAATCCTTTCAGCAAACTACTTTTTCTTTCAAAAAAGAATTTTTAGGAAAATTTCTATAATTTATCATAGTATTATTTATGTAACGCTTACACTATTTTATTTAACTGATATTGGATATTATAGTTATTTATTCACTCGATTAGATGCCACTTCACTTCGCTTTTTATCCAACTTTAAGATATCTGCACAATTATTAATAGAGACATATCCAATTTTTAAAGGAAGTGTTGGATTAATTATTTTATTCCTATTGGTACGTTTTACAGGTCTTAAGTTATTTGATAAAATGGTATACACTACAGTGCCTTATATCTCTAAAAAGGTAAAAGCAATCTATTTTTTATGTACTTTTTTGTTACTTTCTTTCGGAGTATATGGAAGTATTACTCATTATCCCTTAAGATGGAGTGAAGCCTTTTTTTCAAAAAATAATACCATAAATCAATTTTCATTAAATCCTGTTTTAAACTTTTTCGATAGTTTTGCTTTCAGAAATGATGGTGCAGATATTGAAACTACTAAGGCATACTTTCCTGTAATTGCATCCTATTTAAATATTCCAAAAGATTCACTATCATTTGAAAGAAAAATTACTTTTGACAGTATACATGAAAACAAACCTAATCTTGTTATTGTAATGTTAGAATCTGTTGGGGTCGTTGGTCTAGGAAGTCAAGGAAATCTGGCAAAAGCAACTCCTTACATGGATTCAATTATTAATAAAAGTACTTATTTTGAGAATTTTTATGTACATAAGCCAGGAACAGCTGCAAGTGTTTTTTCAAGCATTACTGGGCTTGCAGATGTTGACAATCAAAAGACTGCATCTAGAAACTTAAGAGCAATAGATCAAAAAATTATATTTGATCAGTTTGAGGGTTATAAAAAATTATATTTTCTTGGTGGAAGTGCCAATTGGGCAAATATTAGAGGTGTATTTCAATCTAATATAAATGGCTTAAAAATTTATGAGGAAGGAAGTTACGAGATTGAGGATAGAGCAGATGTTTGGGGAATAGACGATTATGATCTTTTTAAAGAATCTGACAAGGTTTTTAGAGAACTTCACACCTCAAATGAACCCTTTGTAGCCTATGTTCAAACAGCTACAAATCATAGACCTTTTTCTGTTCCTGAAAATAAAGAAACATTTCGCCCTTTTACAGAGGAAGATATTGATGAAGACACCATAAAAGAATCTGGTTTTATTTCTTTGGCGCAACTAAATGCCTTACGTTATTTAGATTTTAATGTGCATGTGTTTTTAAGGAGAGCAAAAGCGTCTGGATATTATGAGAATACTGTTTTTGCTTTTTTTGGAGACCATAATACCTCAATGAATAAAACTGAAGCATTTAAAAAAGAATTTGACTTAGGAATACAGGTGCATCATGTCCCTTTATTTATTCACGCCCCAAAATTTTTAAAACCACAAAAAATAAATAATACTACAAAACTAGCAGATTTATTTCCGACACTTGCGACCATTGCTAAATCAGATTATACTAATTTTACTCTAGGGTCTAATGCATTAGACACATTAAAAACTGATTCTTTTGGTTTTTTATATTTAAAAATTAATGGTGAGCCTGGTCTTGGTTTAATTCAAAATGATTTTTATTTCACAAAAACAAACTTCAATAATTCAACAAGCTTATATAAATTATCTGACGACAAGCAAAAAGATGTAACGGAAAACTACCCAAATATTGCATCTAAAATGGATAGTCTCATCACATCCTATTACCACAGTACAAAATACTTGTACTACAATAATAAAAAATAAGATAAGGAAACTAAATTGGAAATTTCTTAGGAAATCTTGATGTCAATTTTAGTTTTTTCTGAAACAGGTAAAATACATATCCAAAAAATAAACCTGCTATATATCCTGAAGCGATATCTAATGGATAGTGCACTCCTAAATAGATTCGGCTGTAACCAAAAAGCAAAGGAAAAATCAGTAAAAACCATATATGCCTAAAATAAGACTTTAATAATAGGATTACAAAAAAACTAAAAGTCATTGAAGAAGCTGCATGACCAGAATAAAAACTGTAACTACTAGGTTTGTAATTAAAATTACGAATTTGTTGAATTACACCTTCAGTATTACAGGGTCTCAAACGTTCAAAAGTATTCTTGATAAAATTTGTGAACTGATCTGAAAAAGTAACCAAAACTATTAAAAATAAAAGTAGTAAAACACCACTTTTCCAACCAAATTTTTTAAAAATTAAAAACAACAGAAAAGCAAACAATGGAGACCAACTAAATTGATTGGTTAAAAAAAACCAAAAGCTATCCCATTGTTCGCTTCCTAAGTTATTAAGAATGATGAGTAATTCTGTGTCAATTTGTAATAGACGTTCTAGCAAATTATTTTCCTACTTTTAACAGTTCTAATTCAAATATTAAATCCGCTTTTTTAGGAAAAGGACCATTTCCAGCTTCACCATATCCTAAATAATAAGGGATAAATAGTCTAACTTTACCACCTACTCTCATTTTCATTATTGCTTCTTTAACTCCAGGAATTAAGGGACGTTTGTCTAATGTGAATTTAAAAGGAGTGCTTTCTTTGGTCGATTGAATTAATTTACCATCTGCTAAATACATAGTATAATTGATTGTGGTTTCGACAGAAGAACTAAACCTTTTACCTTTTCCTCTTCTTAGGGTTAAGATTTGTAGACCTGACTCTTGTTTTTTTGCTTTTTTTACATTCATTTTTTCGTAAAAAACTTTTTGATCCGAAGCAAATTTCTCTAATCTAGCTTTTTCAACGCTCTCTAATTCTGCAAGACGTTCTTCTTCTTTTTCTACACTTTTTGCAATTCCTTCTTCAAAAACTTTTACAGCATCATATGTTTTTGCAACATCACCTTTTTTTACAATGGTAATTTTTTTAATACTATCAGAGTTAGCAATTGAATCTAGAATATTCAAATCGCTAACAACTTTTCCAAAAACAGAATGACATCCTACTCTTGGATTACTACAATCTTTTAATTGGTTTTCATTAGTATAAGCATCCAACCATGGTGTTGGTTTGTAAGTAATAAAAAACTGACTTCCATTAGTGTTAAAACCAGAATTTGCCATAGATAAGACTCCTTTACTATCATGTTTCAAATCTGGATTGAACTCATCATAGAATTTATATCCTGGACCTCCTTGCCCATTCCCCATAGGATCTCCACCTTGAATCATAAAATCTTTAATAACGCGATGAAATGTTAACCCATCATAAAACTTCTTCCCTTTTAATGAATCTGTAACTTTTGGGTTCGTACCCTCTGCCAACGTGATAAAGTTTGCGACAGTTAAAGGAACTTTATCAGGGAATAATTGAATAATAATTTTTCCTTTGTTGGTTTCCATTTCAGCGTAAATACCGTCATTTAATTCACTGTGTTCGTCTTTACATGCCGTAAAAACTATAAAAAACACTAGTATTAATTGTAAAATTCTATTTTTCATTTTTTATTTATTTGATATCTAATAATTCAACTTCAAAAATTAAAGCCATGTATGGCTTAATTATTCCTGGTCTAGGGTTTGCACCATACGCTAATTCTTGTGGAATAAAGAATTTGTATTTTGAGCCAACCGTCATTAACTGTAAGCCCTCAGTCCAGCCTTTTATAACTTGGGTTACACCAAATTCTGATGGGGTACCTCTGTCAACAGAACTGTCAAAAACTGTTCCATCAACTGTTGTTCCGTGATAATGTACTTTAACTCTGTCGGTAGTTTTAGGCTTTCTTCCCTTACCTTCTTTTAATACAACATATTGTAATCCGCTTTCAGTAGTTTTAACCCCTTCTTTTGTTTTGTTAGCCTCTAAAAAAGCTAGACCTTCTTTTTTATAAACTTCAAATTTAGCGAGTTCTTTTTTCTTATTTTCTTCTTGTTTTTTTTGAAAATACGTTTGTATCGTTTTTTGAATATCTTTTGAATCTAATAATAAATTGGTAGAATCTAATCCATTTCTTATCGCTTGAATTAAAATTTCTTTATTCACGTCTTCAAAACCATTTTTTAATTGACTGGACATGCTTAAACCCACAGCATAACTAACTGAATCTAACTCCGTTTCTAAAGATTTCACTTCTTTAACTTGGTTTTCACATGAAAATAATGTTCCAATAACTAAAACTGCTAAAGTGTTTCTAATACTACTCATTTTTATTTATTTATGTTTATTAATGTAACTCTACTTATTATCGAGGTATTCATACCTATTTTATTTTCGTCTCCAAGAACTCCGTAGGCATTAAAAGAAGGTATAATAAACTTAATACTTTCACCTTCTTTCATTAATTTTATTCCATATTGTAATCCCGGAATAAAATCTTCTTTGTCTACAATATATTCTTTGACACCTATAAATTCTTTTGAATATAAAACTTGATCACTTAAATCTAAAATATCATAGGTTAATGAAACAACATCCTCTTTAGATGGAGTAATTGTATCGGTTTGATTTTTTACGATATAATGGTACCAAAACCCATATGAAGAACGAATATAATCATGTAAACTATCTTTTTTAATATAATTTATAATTTTTATTTCTTCTACAGTATTAATTTTTTTTAATAACGCTGTTGTAGATTCCATGATATGTCCGCTAGAGGCAGAAATAGGTTTTCTTACCTCTTGTTTTGAACAAGAAATAACTCCAAAAAAAATGATCAAATAAACAAACCTAAACTTCATATGACTTAAGTAAACCATCTTTATTTTTTGGTAATAATTTATTGAATTTATTAATGGTTTCTTCCATTGAAAGATCTGACTTTCCTCCCGCAGCATTATCATGACCGCCTCCATTAAAATTTTCTCTTGCAAATTTATTTACTGAAAATGTTCCTTTAGATCTAAAAGATATTTTTATGATTCCCTGTTCTTTGTCTTCTATAAAAATTGCCGCCATTACTATTCCTTTAATTGATAACGCATAATTCACAATACCTTCGGTATCTCCTTTCTTAAAATTATTAGCTATTTTTTCCTCTTGTGTAAGCGTTATGTATGCTGTTTTATATACAGATTGAACTTTGAGATTTCTTAGTGCTTGTCCAAGTAATTGCAACCGTCCAAAAGAACTTGAATCATAAACTTTGCTATGAATTCTATCATTTTCTGCTCCCTTATCTATCAAATCGGCTATAACTCTGTGCGTTAGACTCGTAGTTGATCTAAACCTAAATGAACCCGTGTCTGTCATGATACCCGTGTACAAACAGGTAGATATTTCTGAATCAATCAAGTTTAAGTCCTCCATTTTTTCAATAAAATGATATACCATTTGACAAGTAGAACACATTTCTACATCAGAATACATATAAGTAAATTCATCAGGTTGTTGGTGATGATCAATTAACACAAAGTCTTTTTGATAACTTTCTAATGTATTTTGCATATCGTGACCAACTCTATGTAGTGCATTAAAATCTAATAGAAATATAATTTCGGAGGTGTTTATGGCTCTTTGAGACTGAGAATTTTGCCTATCAAACCTATATGTATTGTCTGAACCAGGGAGCCAATGTAAAAAATCAGGATATTCATTAGGTACTATGACCGTTGGGGTATGTCCCTTCTTTTTTAAATAATGACACAAGCCTAATGAAGCTCCCATAGCATCTCCATCGGGGTTTCTGTGCCCAACTATAACAACATTTCTAGGTGTTTCTAAAAATGATTTAAGTTCTTCAAATTGTTTCAAAATCATAAGTTGCGAAGATACAATTTTATTAAAAAATTATGTACTTTTGCCGCGATTTATAAAACATTATACAAAACAAAATGGCAACAAACAGAACATTCACAATGATTAAACCAGACGGTGTCGAAAATGGACATACTGGTGCAATCTTAGATAAAATTAATTCGGCAGGTTTTAGAATAGTGGCAATGAAAAAAACACAAATGACAAAAAGCGATGCAGAAACATTCTATGCCGTTCACAATGAACGTCCTTTTTTTGGTGAGTTAGTTGCATTCATGACAAGAGGTCCTATCGTAGCAGCTATTTTAGAAAAAGAAAATGCTGTTGAAGATTTTAGAACTTTAATTGGTGCAACAAACCCAGCAGATGCTGCAGAGGGAACTATAAGAAAATTATATGCAACCTCTATGGGAGAGAATGCTGTTCATGGTTCTGATAGTAATGAAAATGCTGAGATAGAGGGTAATTTTCATTTTTCTGGAAGGGAAAAATTTTAAAAATAAAAAATAAAAAAACCGAGCTAAATGCTCGGTTTTTTTTTAATCACAGTTTAATACAATTAGACCAACATCAACTTAGAAATCACTTTATCTCCAATTTCCTCATTAATCATTTTGATGATTTTTTCTTTACCATAGCTTAACTCTTCTCTTAAAACAGATGACGTTAACCTAATTATTAGTGTGTTTTTTTGTAATTCTACTGAATGCGTATACGAAGTTACTCCTTGTCCCATTAGTTTATGCCAAGCTTCTTCAACTTTTATCTTTTGCATTCCCTTAGATAAATTATTTTCTTTTATGAAAGATTTCATAAGTTGTTTAAGTGCTAAAGAATCATTTTCTCTTTTAGACATAGAACTTCAGTTTTAGATAAATTATTGTGAACGTAAATCTTCCTTCTGTAAAACTACATATTATAAATTTGGTATGATTTATTACTTTGTTCAAGTATTTTTTTGATTCGTTCTGAATGCGTATCTGTAATAAATATCTGACCAAACTCATCATTATTTACCAATTCAATAATTTGAGAAACTCGATGCTCATCAAGTTTATCAAAAATATCATCTAAAAGTAGTATGGGAGTCAAATTAGATTGCTTTTTTATAAATTCAAATTGAGCAAATTTCAATGCTATTAAATACGATTTCTGTTGTCCTTGAGAACCAAATTTTTTAACAGGGTAATTACCAATTTCAAAACTTAAGTCATCTTTATGTATACCAACAGTAGTATACTGTAAGATTTTATCTTTTTCTAAATTTTTATTTAATAAATCTCTATAAGAAGAAATAAGTAATTGACTTTTGTATATTAAGTCTACTTGTTCTTTATCATTTGAAATGATTTGATATTTAGAATTAAAAATGGGAATAAAGCTTTCTAAAAAACTTTTTCTTTTATCAAAAATATTGGCCCCGTAAGCAATTAACTGTTCATTGTAAACTTCTAAATTAACTGCATCGAAGGTTCTATTTGCAGCAAAATACTTTAATAAGGCATTTCTTTGAGATAGTACTTTATTATAAGCTATAAGGTCTTTTAAATAAGTTTTATCTTGTTGAGAGATAACGCCATCAATAAACTTTCTTCGAGCATCACTTCCATCGGTAACTAAATCCCTGTCATAAGGAGAAATAATTACTAGTGGGATTTGACCTACATGTTCAGAAAATTTATCATAAGCCTTTCCATTTCGCTTCAGAAGTTTCTTTTGTCCTTTTTTTAAACTACAGATAATTTTTTCTTTTCTATCGTCTATAGTGTAATCACCTTCAACCATAAAAAAACTCTTAGTATGCTTAATATTTTGAACAGCAACAGGATTAAAATAGCTTTTTGTGAAAGACAAATAATAAATTGCATCTAAAATGTTAGTTTTACCAATACCATTTTGACCAACAAAACAATTAATTTTTTTTTCAAAATCAAAAGTTTTAGAATCAAAGTTTTTAAAATTAACTAAAGATAATTTTCGTAGATACATAATTAAATTTTAAAGTCAATACGCTTCTGCAAATTATTGAAAAATTACGATATATTGGTTTTTAAATCCAATTAAAAAAACTATTTTTGCCGAACAAATTTTTATAAAAAATATGGCAACATATAAGAAAAAAGGGTACAAACCTAAAGACAAGAAAGAGCAAGAAGCTTTAGATATGCAGAGTACAACTGCAGAAGTTTTTAATACGCTAGACGATACTGCTTCAAAATCTGAGCAATGGATTGAAAGAAACAGTAAGTCTTTATTTTATAGTTTAGTTGTTGTAATAGTTCTTATCCTTGGTTTTTTAGGATACAATAAACTTATAATTGAACCCAAAGAAGAAGCAGCCTCAAATGAACTTTCTTTCCCTAGAAAACATTTTAACGAAGCGGATTTAGCAGCAGGCTCTGAAATAGATTCTTTACTTCAACTTGGTTTAGACGGAGCTGACAATAAATATGGTTTTTTAGATATTTCTTCTCAATACAGTGGAACAAAAGCAGCAAATATTGCTAACTATTACGCAGGTATTTCTTACTTGAAGTTAAAAGAATATCAGAAGGCAATTGAATATTTAAGTAAATTTTCCTCTAACGATGAAATTCTTGGTCCAACTGCAATTGGAGCTATTGGAGACGCATTTGCTGATATTGATCAGACAGAAGATGCCCTAGAGTATTACGAAAAAGCAGCTTACTTTAAAGATAATGAATTTACCACACCTTTATTTTTATTTAAAGCAGGAAGAACGGCAATGGATTTAGGTCAATTTGCAAAAGCTGAGAAAATGTTCTCTCAGATAAAAGATGATTACCCTACTTCAGACATTGGTAAAGACATCGATAAATATATTTACAGCGCAAAATACGCTCAATAATTTCAATGGCTACAACAAATTTATCACACTACGATAAAACAACAATCCCAAATGCGAATCATCTTCGGTTTGGGATTGTTGTTTCAGAATGGAATTCAGACATTACTGAAAACCTAAAAAAAGGTGCCATCAAAACCCTTTTAGATTGTGGTGCCAAGCAAGAAAATATTATTTCTTGGAATGTTCCGGGTAGCTTTGAATTAGTTTATGGGTGTAAAAGAATGATAAAAACATTACAATTAGATGCCATCATAGCTATAGGAAACGTGATTCAGGGAGAAACAAAACATTTTGATTTTGTTTGTAATGGAGTTACGCAAGGGATTGTAGACTTAAATCTAAAACACGACACTCCAATTATTTTTTGCGTTTTAACTGACAATACGAAACAACAATCTATTGATCGATCTGGAGGTAAGTACGGAAATAAAGGAATAGAATCTGCAATAGCAGCTATTAAAATGGCTTCTTTAAGTTAGATTTAACAAAGGAACTTCACAACTATCTTGACCATTATTTTATTATTAAGTAACTTTGACAAGCTACATGCTAAAAACCTAGTATTTGTAGTTTAATAAAAACTTACAAAGTACTGTATGTCTATTATAAAAAGAAAAAACAAAAAATTTGATTATCAACCCAGATATTACAAAGGTGAGGGTAATCCGTATGCTATAAAACACAAATTTGATGAATTTAGAAGTTCAACTGGAAGCAACACGAGTTTAAAAGGTAAAATTAATAATGCTATTAATGACTTAAAAGGAGATCAAAATATTGTAACAATTGATGATGAAAATTATCAATTAGATAATTCCCATTCAAATTCAAATAAAGTTGTTTTATATATAATCGCTGTTTTAGTACTTATTTTTTTATTCATTATAGATTTTGATCTATCTATCTTTAACCAAAAATAATGTCAGACATTATTCAACTTTTACCTGATCACGTTGCCAATCAAATTGCTGCCGGAGAAGTAGTTCAAAGACCAGCCTCTGTTGTTAAAGAATTATTAGAAAATTCTATCGATGCTTCGTCTTCGTCAATACAGCTTATTATTAGAGATGCAGGAAAAACTTTAATACAAGTTATTGATAATGGAAAAGGCATGAGCACAATGGATGCTAAGCTATCATTTGAGCGACATGCAACTTCTAAAATAAGAGTTGCAGAGGACTTGTTTAAATTACACACCAAAGGGTTTAGAGGAGAGGCTATGGCCTCAATAGCTGCCATTTCCCATGTAGAAATGAAAACAAAGCAAAATTCTCAAGAAATCGGTACGCACATAAAAATTGAAGGCAGTAAAGTTACGTATCAAGAAATGACTGCAACACCAGTTGGAACTAATATTGCAGTAAAAAATTTATTTTATAATATACCTGCTAGAAGAAATTTTTTAAAATCAGACACTATTGAAACCAGACACATTATTGATGAATTTCAACGTGTATCTTTAACTCACCCGGAAATAGCTTTTAGTCTTTATCACAATGATAACGAAGTATATCTTTTGAAAGCTAGTAATTTAAGAAAAAGAATTGTAGCTATTTTTGGAGCTAAAATGAATGAAAAACTAGTACCCGTTTCTGAAGATACAGAAATGATATCAATTGAGGGTTTCATAACAAAACCTATCTTTTCAAAGAAGAAAAGAGGAGAACAATTTTTTTTTGTAAATAATCGTTATGTAAAAAGCCCTTATTTAAATCATGCCATAGTAGCTGCTTTTGAAGGACTGTTAGAGCATGGCTCACATCCATCTTATTTTTTGTATTTGACTGTCCCATCTAAAAGTATTGACATCAACATTCATCCAACAAAAACTGAGGTGAAATTTGATGATGAAAAGGCGGTTTATGCTATTTTAAGAGCAACAGTGAAACACAGTTTAGGACAATACAATGTTGCTCCCATTCTAGATTTTAATAGAGACGCTACTTTAGATACACCCTATAATTTTACAAAACAAGAATCGAAACCTTCTAGTCCAAAAATTACTATAGACCCCTCTTTTAACCCTTTTAGTAATGAAGACACTAATCAAAATAAATCTTCATATCAACATGTAAAAGAAAGTTCAAATTGGGAAAGTTTGTATATCACCACAGATGAGGTTGAGCTGCAAGAAAAACTATTTAATGAAGAGCAAACTTACCCATCAAACAAAACAATTCAAATTCAAAGAAAATATTTATTGAGCTCCATTAAATCTGGTGTTGTTTTAATTCATCAGTCGCTAGCCCATCAACGAGTTCTTTACGAAGAATTTTTAAACAGTTCATCACAAGAAGAGGTTCATAGTCAGCAATTATTATTTCCTATCACCATTTCATTTTCATCAACTGAAATAGAAATGATTTACACTTTAAAATCAGAATTAGAAAATGTAGGTTTTTGTTTTGATGAATTTACAAAAGAGTCAATTACAATTAAAGGGACTCCCATGTCTATCTCTGAAAGTAAGATTTCAAAAATTTTAGAGGAACTTTTAGAAAATATTAATGTAGATGTTCCAGATATAAATTTTAAGCCCCTAGAGGTTATGGCATCCACGTTTGCAAAATCTATAGCTATTAAAACAGGTCACGTTTTATCACAAAAAGAACAAGAAAATCTTGTGAATAGTTTGTTTTCGTGTAAAGAGCCAAGTATTAGCCCGTCTGGTAAGGCAATATTTAAGACTTTAACCTTACAAGAAATTGATCATCTATTTGCCCGCTAACTTATGAATGGAATTAAACTTACAGAAGGAATAAAACATCTAATAATTATTAATGTTATTTTATTTATTGGGCCGCAACTCATAAGTCTAGATCTTACCAATATTCTTGCTTTACATTTCCCAAAGAATGAAAATTTTGGTTTTTGGCAATATGTTACTCATATGTTTATGCATGGAAGTTTTGCTCATATTCTGTTCAATATGTATGGTCTATGGGCATTTGGTACACCTTTAGAAAAAATGTGGGGACGTAATAAGTTTTTATTTTTTTACTTCTCAGCAGGAATTGGAGCTGGATTAATTTACTCACTTGTTAATTATTATCAATTTAATAGTTACTTTGATGTATTGATTCAGAATGGACTGAATTCAAATAATATTTCAAAAATATTAGATACAGGGGTGTATACCAATTATGCTGATATTATTACTTTATCTCAAGAAGAATTAAGTAAGTTTTATAGCTTATATCATACACCAGCAGTAGGTGCTTCAGGAGCTGTATATGGCGTTTTAGTTGCTTTTGGTATGTATTTTAAAGATGCAAAATTGGCACTAATATTTTTTCCTGTTCCAATCGCAGCAAAATACTTCATTCCATTAATTTTGGTTGGAGATTTATTTTTTGGAATGACCAGATATTCAATAGGAAATGTAGCTCATTTTGCACATATAGGTGGAGCTATTATTGGTTTTATATTAGCTTATTACTGGAAAAATAATCAATTCAAATATTACAAATAAATGAGTTTAATTAACGATTTAAAATCAAAATTTATAGCAGCGTCAATTATTCAACAATTAATTTATGTTAATATAGCTGTTTTCATCATCACGTTAATTTTGAGTTCTTTTAGTGGTTTATATGGAAACAAAACAAACTTTATCTATGAGTGGTTTTCCCTGTCATCATCCTTTGAGGAAATGCTAATAAAGCCATGGTCATTAGTTAGTTATGGTTTTTTACATCATGGTTTTTTACACATATTGTTTAATTGTTTAGTGTTGCATTTTTTTGGAAGACTTTTCTTAGAGTATTTCTCTGAAAAACAAGCGTTAAATTTTTATATTTTAGGAACCTTATTTGGTGGTATTGCTTATTTACTGAGCTATAGTTATTTCCCTTTATTTGAAGGAAAAGTTCACACCATGGTAGGAGCTTCAGCAGGAATAACAGCCATTGTCATTGGAATAGCAACTTATATTCCAAATTATCAACTACAATTGAGGTTTATTGGATATG
Organism: uncultured Flavobacteriaceae bacterium; assembly: GCA_905479435.1. Classification (GTDB taxonomy): domain Bacteria; phylum Bacteroidota; class Bacteroidia; order Flavobacteriales; family Flavobacteriaceae; genus Polaribacter. Next base: position 33,601 of record CAJQMN010000017.1, read on the forward strand.
TTAAAGTTTGGCAATTGGCTGGAGTTTTTATTGTATTTGATTTAATTTCACTGGCGGGTGGAAATGGTGGAGGTCATATAGCGCATCTAGGTGGTGCATTGTTTGGTTATATATATGTATCTAAAGCCAGTAATAAACAGATTAATTTTTCCAGTTGGTTTTATGAGCTTTTTTCTAAAAGAAAAAATCCACTTCAAACTGTTTACAAGTCAACTAAAAGAAAGAATACAAATAAATCAACTGATAATAAACAAGCTAAAATAGATTCAATACTAGATAAGATTAGTAAAACTGGATATGAAACACTCACAAAAGAAGAAAAAGAATTTTTATTCAAACAAAGCAACTAGTTGAGTTCTAAAAAGACGGTAAAATAATTGATGGTAAAATATAATTTTTTAAATAAAATAATAGTATTAGTGAATTCTATTTTGGCAATTTTATTACTATTATCTTATCTCCTACCCTACATCTCTCCAGAAAAAGTTCCAATTTTTACCATTATTAGTTTAGCTGTACCAGTACTTTTAGCCTTAAATATTTTTTTTATAATTTATTGGATTATTAAATTAAAAAAATACTTCACCATCTCTTTGATTTCAATAATCTTAGGTATTGGATACATTAGCAATATCTATAAATTTTCAGAGAAGAAAATTTTTCTAAATGATGATTTAAAAGTAATGAGCTATAATGTTCGCTTATTCAATCATTACAATTGGAGTACAGACAGCACAATTGTAAAAAAAATATCTTCATTTATTGCTGAAAAAGAACCAGATGTATTGTCAATTCAAGAGTACTATGATGCAGAAAATCTTCAACTTAAGTATCCCTATCAATTTATAAAAACAAAATCAAATTTTAATAAATTTGGATTAGCTATTTTTTCTAAATTTAACATAATAAATTCAGGCTCTCTCGATTTAAAGGAAAGTGCAAATAATATTATTTACACCGATATATTAAAAGATAAAGACACAATAAGAGTTTATAATATTCATTTAGAATCTTTAAAAATGAATACAAGTCAGGAAAATTTTGGAATAATAAATTCTGATAAACTTCTAGAACAAATGGAAGCTTCTTTTCAGAAACAAGCAAAACAAGTTGAACTATTCTTACAACATGAAAAAAAATGGGATGGAAAAAAAATACTTTGTGGAGATTTCAATAATACAGCATTTTCATGGGTTTACAGAGAGCTCTCAAATGAAAAACAAGATGCTTTTAAAGAAGCAGGTAAAGGTTTAGGCAAAACTTTTAATTATTGGTACCCTTTAAGAATAGATTTTATATTAACAGATGCTAACTTTGATATTAATAATTTTAAAACATTTAACGTTCCTTATTCGGATCATTATCCAATTTTAGCAAGATTAAATTTAAAGTAGTAAAATTATATCTCATCACATTAGAAAAGTATTATTCCTCTTTGAATACAGTTCTAAGATCTAACATATCTAATGGGTTGATCCCTAAACCTTGAACATTTTTTTGAGAGAAACGGATTACCTGATCATAATATAATGGAACAATAGGTGCTTGGTCAATTAAAATACTATCCATTTTTTGGTATAGCTTAAATCGTTCAGAGGAATTAACTATAGAAATTGATTTTTCATAGAGTGCGTCAAATTCAATATTTTTAAAATGTGTATAGTTAGGTCCATTAGGGGTGAAATTTTTGCTGTAAAATAATGATAAATAATTTTCAGCATCAGGATAATCGGCAATCCAACTAGCACGAAAAATAGAGAATTTCCCTGTAGCCTTACCCTGACGCAAGGAAGAAGGAGGTATTACATCTACCCTAACCTGAATCCCAGTATTTTGAAGTTCTCGCTGAATAAATTCACATAGATCTAAGTAATTACTATTTGTTGTAATGGTAATTGATGGGTTAGCAATACCTGTTTGATCTTTGTATGTCTGAATTAACTCACGTGCAATTTCAGGTTTATAGGTATACCCTTTAAGGTTATTAAAGGAAGGTAAACCGGATGGAATAAAACCATTAACTGCGGGCGTTCCTATTCCATTCCGTAAATATTTTACCATTTTTTTTCTATCAAAACCATAATTAATTGCTTTTCTGAGTAGTAAATTATTAGTGGTTTTATCCTGATGATCTAAATATATACCTAAATATTCTGTATTTAAATAAGAACCCGTTTCCATATGAATAGTTTCTTTGTATTTAGATTGTAGCATTCCATCTAAGGTGATAATATCATCCTTATAAGAGGCATCAAGGCTTTTTATAAAGTCCAAGTTACCTTGAATAAATTGCAAAAATTCACTTTGCTTATCTGGTAAAAATGTAATCGCTACTGCCTCTAAATATGGAAGTTGATTACCCTTACTATCTTTTTCAAAATAATTTTGATTTTTTCGGAATACAAGTTTGGTGTTTTCTACCCATAATTTAAATTGAAAAGGTCCTGTACCAATAGGATTTGAACGGTATTCGTCACCAAAATATTCAATTGCTTCCCGAGAAACAACAGAACAATATTTCATTGCCAACAACCCTAAAAATGGAGGAAAGGCTTGTTTTAATTCTATTTGAAAAACCGTATCGCTAATTGCAGAAAAGTTTTTTACGTTTTGTAGCACCCAAGCACCAGGGGATGCAACATTTTTATCTAAAAGTCTATGAAAACTATAGTCAAAATCAAAAGCAGTAACCAATCGGGTGGAATCATTACCAAATACATCATGTTTATGAAAATAAACGTCATCTCTAAGTAAAAAAGTATACACTTTCCCATCTTCTGAAATGTCCCAATTCTTTGCAATACTGGGTTTTACATGTAAA
>CAJQMN010000018.1 GCA_905479435.1 uncultured Flavobacteriaceae bacterium
TATTAATTGCTTTTTCGCCTTTAAAAGAATATATTCCAGGATACTCTTCAACAAAACTTCAAAAAGATGCTACGAAACTTACGATAGATTCAGATTCTCTAAAAAATAGATTGGCAATATTAGAAAATTACACAAACGCCATTAAATCTGTATTATCAGGAGAGTTAACTTCAGATGAGGTAATAGACTCTCTAAAAGATTCAGCAAAAAGGATTCAAATAGAGGAAAGCAGTTTATATGCTACTAAACAAGATTCTATTTTTAGAGAAAAGATTGAAAGTAGAGATCGATTTCCTTTGTCAGATGAATCACAGGATAAATTAAAAATTGTATTTTTTGCTCCCATAAGTGGTAACATTTCCCAGTTATTTAATTCTGAGAATAAACATTTTGCAATTGATGTGGTTGCTAAAGTTGGAACACCTGTTAAAGCAGCAGCAGATGGCACTGTAATTTTTTCTGAATGGACAACTGAGACCGGGTATGTAATTATTTTAAAACATGCTAATAATTTTATTTCTGTATACAAACACAACGGAACTTTGTTGAAACAACAAGGTGATTTAGTGCAATCAGGTGAGGCAATAGCAAGTATTGGTTCTTCTGGAGAATTAACAACTGGCCCCCATTTGCATTTTGAGCTTTGGAGTGACGGTTATGCTGTAAATCCTGCTAATTATATAGATTTCAAATAAATGAGTATTAAATCTACTTTAGCAATTCCTTTCGCAAAAAAAGCTCAAAAAAAAGTCTATAAGTGGGCTTATGAGCCTCATAAAACTCAACAAAAAATTTTTAAAGAGCTTATTAAAAAAGCAAAAAATACTGCTTTTGGTAAAGATCATAATTTTCATAAAATTACTTCGTACTCAGAGTTTAAAAAACAAGTAAGAGTATCAGATTATGAAGGTTTAAGGTCATACATAGACAGGGTAGTATCTGGAGAAAAAAATGTACTTTGGAAAGGGAAGCCTTTATATTTTGCAAAAACATCAGGCACAACATCAGGGGCGAAGTACATTCCAATCACTAAAGCGTCAATGCCTACTCATATAAAAGCAGCAAAAGAAGCGCTGCTCTGCTATATTGTAGAAAAAAACGATGCAAGTTTTGTAAATGGTAAAATGATTTTTTTACAAGGAAGTCCAGTTTTAGAGCGGTTAAATGGTGTTAAATTAGGAAGGTTGAGTGGAATTGTAGCCCATTATGTACCTCAGTATTTATTAAAAAACAGACTGCCAAGTTGGGAAACAAATTGCATAGAAGATTGGGATACTAAAGTAAATGCAATTGTAGAAGAAACTATAGATGAAGATATGTCTGTAATTAGTGGAATCCCTTCTTGGGTTCAAATGTATTTTGAAAAGCTTATCAACAAGACTGGAAAGACCATTTCAGAAATTTTCCCAAATTTTAATTTTTTCATTTATGGGGGTGTAAATTTTGAACCCTATAAAAATAAGTTTGAGACTCTAATTGGAAAAAAAATAGACTACATAGAATTATATCCAGCTTCAGAGGGTTTTATTGCCTACCAAGACTCTCAAAGTGAGCCAGGAATGTTACTACAATTAAATAGTGGAATTTTTTATGAATTCATTCCTACTAACGAATACTTTGATGAAAATCCAACCAGAGTCTGTTTAGAAGATGTTGAATTGAATATCAATTATGTGATCATACTCAATACTAATGCAGGTTTGTGGGGATATAATATTGGAGACACTGTAGAGTTTACATCATTAATGCCCTACAGAATTAAAGTAACTGGTAGAATTAAACATTTTATCTCTGCTTTTGGAGAACATGTGATTGGAAAGGAAGTTGAAAAAGCATTAAATGATGCTATACAAGGAACAGCTATTAATGTTAGTGAATTTACAGTAGCTCCTCAAGTAAATCCAATTGAAGGATTACCTTATCATGAGTGGTTTGTTGAGTTTGAAAATGAACCTGAGGATATCAATGATTTTGCATCAAAAATAGATGCATCTATGCAGGCTCAAAATATATATTATGCTGATCTAATTGAAGGTAAAATATTACGACCTTTAATTGTGCGAAAAGTTAAAAAAGGAGGCTTTCATGAATACATGAAATCTATAGGTAAGTTTGGAGGACAAAATAAAATTCCACAATTATCAGACAATAGAAAAATAGCAGAGGTTTTAAATTCTTTTTTAAAAGGCTAGTTTAAGGGGTATCAAAAAAAATCACAAACCAATGAAAATTATTTCAACCAACATAGGCGAAAGACAAGACATCGATTGGAAAGGGAAAATGATTACTACTGGAATTTTTAAATTTCCAGTTGATATTCCTATATTTCTTGATAAAGAAGAGGTAAAAGGAGATGCTATTTGCAATAGAAAACACCATGGAGGTATTGAGCAAGCAGTTTATGGTTATTCTCAATCACATTACGAGTTCTGGAAAACGCGATATACATCATTGGATTGGCAGTATGGGATGTTTGGCGAAAACTTAACCATAGATCACCTAGAAGAAACAGAAATTCATGTAGGCGATACGTTTAGAGTTGGAGATTGTATCTTAGAAGCTACTAAACAAAGAGACCCTTGTGTTAAATTAGGCGTTCGTTTTAACGATATGAATATTGTGAAACAATTCTGGAATACCACCATGTGTGGAGTATATTTTAAAGTAGTTCAAACTGGAAATGTAAAAGCTGGAGATTCTTTCTTGCCAATTAAAAAAAATCCAGAAAACCCAACAATTGCAGATTTATATATTGCTAAAAGAGTGCGTAAGGGTATGTAAACAATTAAATTGTTTTCTCTTTTTTATGGAGGAAGCGAGTTAATTTCATAGAAAGATCTAATAAAATAATCTTAGCATTTCCATTTCTTTCAATATGGTATAGCGCATCATTTAATTCTTTCTCAATTGCTAAGATATTCTCACTATGAACAAAAGGAGCAAAATTTTGTAAATCAAATTTTGGTGTTTTTATTTCTAAGAATACTAAATCTGGAGACTTATAATTTAACAATAAGGCCTGCCTAAAGAATTGTAAACAATAGGCTAAAAATTGTTTTTGAGTTTCTCTACCAGATTTTGCAATAGTCTCAGCCCAAACTACTAATTCTTGAATAACAGCTGCATTTCCCTTGGCTTTAAAAGCAGCACGAATCCAAGTGATAAACCACTCTTCAAAAATTAGATCATTAGAATCTTGATGTAATAGGTGAACTGCTTTATTGTAATTTCCTTCAGCTTGAGCAGCTATTTTTAAAGCTTCACTTTCTGTTGAATTTTCTTTTACAACCAAACTTTCGGCAATATCTTTCTCACTTAGAACAGGAAAGTGCAATGCTTGGCAGCGCGATCTAATGGTGTTAATTATTTGATCTTCGTGTTCAGTAATTAATAAGAAAATTGTTTTCTCAGGAGGTTCTTCAATTAACTTTAATAATTTATTTGCTGCTGCAATATTCATTTTTTCAGCCATCCAAATAATCATTACTTTAAAGCCACCCTCATAGGATTTAAGTTGTAATTTTTTCACAACCTCTAAAGCTTCATCAACTCCAATCATTCCTTGCTTATTTTCTACTCCAATAGATTGTAACCAATTGAAAAGACTTCCGTAAGGTTGATTTTTAACAAAATCTCTCCATTCAGATAAAAATAAATTACTAACTGGATGTTTTTTAACAGATTCATTCGTGGTTACTGGGAACGCAAAGTGTAAATCGGGATGTTGTAGTTTGTCTACTTTTAATTCACTTACCGTTGGATTGTCTGAGAAATGACTTAATAAAAATTGAGCATATGCAATAGCAACAGGTAAAGTCCCTGAACCCTCTTTACCTACAAATAATTGGGCGTGAGGAATTCTTCCATTTTTAGCAGAAGTTAATAAATGGTTTTTGATGTGTTCTTGACCAATAATTTGATTAAAAAGCATATCACAAATATAAGCGATAATTTTACGCAAACGATATATTAACTTTTCAGTTTTCAATTGCTATGAACCCCTTTAATTAGCTATTTTTGTCGAAAATATTTATAATGAAAACGATAAATGACTTTAACTTTTTTAATAAAAAAGCATTAATACGAGTAGATTTTAATGTGCCTTTAAATTCAGAATTTGATGTAACTGATGTTACTAGAATAGAGGCAGCTAAGCCTACAATTATGAAAATTTTGGAAGATGGTGGTGCTGTAGTTTTGATGTCTCATTTGGGAAGACCTAAAGGCGTAGATGCTAATTATTCATTGAAGCATATTGTAGAAAAGGTAGCTGATGTTATTGGTGTTCAAGTAAAGTTTGTGCCTGATTGTATTGGAGAAAAAGTAAATAAGGCTGTAAAAAATTTACAAAATGGAGAAATTTTATTGTTAGAAAATCTTCGTTTTTATGCAGAGGAAACTGCAGGTGACGATGGTTTTTCAGAACAACTTTCCAAAAATGGAGATATTTATGTTAACGATGCATTTGGTACTGCACATAGAGCACACGCTTCTACAACCATAGTGGCTAAATATTTTTCAAAAAATAAGTGTTTTGGTAATTTATTAGCCAAAGAAATAGAAAGTATTGATAAAGTTTTAACAAATAGTGAGAAGCCTGTTTTGGCAATTTTAGGAGGTGCAAAAGTATCTTCAAAGATTACCGTTATTGAAAACATTTTAGATAAAGTAGATCATTTAATTATAGGAGGTGGAATGACTTTTACCTTTGTAAAAGCACAAGGAGGTAGTGTTGGAGATTCTATTTGTGAAGATGACAAAATGGAGTTGGCTTTAGAAATTCTAGAAAAAGCAGCTGCTAAAAATGTACAAATTCACCTTCCTGTAGATGTTTTAGCAGCTGACGATTTTTCTAACGATGCGAACACTCAAGTGTTAGACGTAACTCAAATACCTGATGGCTGGCAAGGATTAGATGCTGGCCCAAAATCTCAGCACATTTTTGATGAGGTTGTCAATTCATGTAAAACCATCTTATGGAATGGCCCTTTAGGTGTTTTTGAATTAGAAACCTTTTCTAAAGGAACCATTGCACTTGGTAATTCTATAGACAAAGCTACCCAAAATGGCGCTTTTTCTTTAGTTGGAGGAGGAGATTCTGTTGCGGCAGTTAAACAGTTTGGTTTTGCAGATAAAGTAAGCTATGTATCTACTGGTGGAGGAGCCATGTTAGAAACATTAGAAGGGAAAAACTTACCAGGCATTGACGCTATACTTTCTTAGAGAATATTCTTATATTTAACACATCAATTTTTAAAATATATTTTTCAATATGATTCGCCTTTAAAGCGAATCATATTGCGTTCAAAAGTAAAATATGAAATATACAACACTGCCAAAAACATCAATTAAAGTTTCAAAAATTTGTTTAGGAACCATGACTTGGGGGAATCAAAATACTCAAGACGAGGCATTCGATCAGATGGATTATGCATTAGAGCAAGGAGTCAATTTTTTTGATACTGCAGAATTGTATCCTGTGCCAGCAACTCCAGAAACCTATGCAGACACAGAACGTATCATTGGAAACTGGTTTCAAAAAACAGGAAACAGAGCTAAAGTTGTTTTAGCAAGTAAAATTGCAGGTGGTGGAGACTATACAAAGCATATAAGAACAGGTGGTTTTACCAAACAAAATATTACGGAGGCTGTAGAAGGAAGTTTGCAAAGATTGCAAACAGATTATCTAGATCTGTATCAATTGCATTGGCCTTCGAGAGGTGTAAATTGTTTTGGTGTAAGAGATTATCCTTATCAAACTGCTACAAAAGAAGCAGAAAATCACTTAGAAATTTTAGAGACATTAGATGCTTTTGTTAAAGCAGGAACTATTAGAGCAATAGGTCTTTCTAACGAAACACCTTGGGGTACTATGAAGTATTTACAAACTGCAAAGGATTATAACCTAGCAAGACCTGTTACCATTCAAAATTCATATTCGATGATTCACAGAGGTTATGAAGTTGGATTGTCTGAAGTTTCCATGAGAGAAGATATTGGGTTATTAGCCTATTCACCTTTAGCACAAGGCGTATTGTCTGGAAAATATTTAGACGGGAAAAGTCCAGAAGGATCACGAGGAAATTTATTTCCTAGGTTTATAGCCCGTTATATGGGAGACGGATCTAGTGAAGCCGTAAAAAGATACCAAGCAATTGCAAAAAATAGTGGAATTACTTTATCGGAATTGTCTTTGGCTTTTGTAAATCAATTACCTTTTGTAACCAGTAATATTATTGGAGCTACAAAAATGAGCCAACTCAAAGAAAATATAGGAAGTATTCATATAGAATTGTCTGAGCAAACCCTAAAAGAAATTCAAGAAGTACATGCCATGATACCGAATCCAGCTCCTTAATACTATATTTTCTTATTTATTTTGTTTAGCCGTCCAATTATCTCTTAGCCCAACAGTTTTATTAAAAACCAAACTACCTGATGTTGTGTCATCATCAACATTAAAATATCCTAAACGTTGAAATTGAAATCGTTCACCTATACTTGCTGATTGTAAACTAGGTTCTATAAAAGCATTGATAACTTCAAGTGAATTAGGGTTTAAGAATTCCATGAAATCTTTGTCTTTATGACTGTCTGGAGCTTCATCAGAAAATAAACGATCATAGGCCCTTACCTCTGCATTGATGGCATGCTTTATAGATACCCAATGCAAGGTTCCTTTTACCTTTCGTGTACTTTCTTCAGTTCCACTTCCAGATTTACTCAAAGGGTCATAAGTACATTGAATCTCTGTGATATTACCATCGACATCTTTGGTGCAACTTTCTGCTTTAATAATATAAGCGTTCTTTAAGCGAACCTCTTTTCCTAATTTTAAGCGAAAGAATTTTTTATTGGCTTCCTCTCTAAAATCCCCTTTTTCAATGTAAATTTCTTTTGAAAAAGGAACTTCTCTAGATCCAAAACCTTCTACATAGTCATTATAACTTGCATCTAAAACCTCTTCTTTATCTTCAGGATAATTTGTAATGACCACTTTTACAGGATCTAAAACGCCCATCACTCTTTTGGCAGTTTTGTTGAGGTCCTCTCGAATTTTAAATTCTAATAAGGCCACATCAATACTATTTTCTCGTTTAGAAACTCCAACAGTTTCGATAAAACTTTTAATAGATGCTGGCGTATATCCTCGTCTTCTTAAACCAGAAATGGTTGGCATTCTTGGATCATCCCAACCAGAAACTATACTATCCTCAACCAAACGCATTAATTTACGCTTGCTCATAATAGTATAACTTAAATTTAAACGAGAAAACTCACGTTGTTTTGGAAGAATTGGAAATTGTTCTTTTCCATATTCATACACATGATCTCTAAACCAATTGTATAAATCTCTATGAGGTTTAAATTCTAATGAACATAAAGAATGCGAAATTTGCTCTATATAATCACTCTCTCCATGCGTCCAATCATACATTGGATATATCTTCCAGTCATTTCCTGTCCTGTGGTGTTCTTTGTACAAAACTCGATACATTATAGGGTCACGAAGCAACATATTAGGGCTAGTCATATCTATTTTAGCACGTAAGATATGCTCCCCTTCTTTAAACTCACCATCTTTCATTTTTTGAAATAAATCAAGATTCTCAGCTACAGATCTATTTCTGAAAGGGCTATTGGTTCCGGCTTCTGTTGGAGTTCCTTTTTGTTCTCTCATCTCCTCTGATGATTGACTATCTACATAGGCTTTCCCCTCTTTAACCATTAAAATGGCCCAGTCATATAGTTGTTGAAAATAATCTGAAGAATACAATTCGTTTGCCCACTCATACCCTAACCATATAATATCATTTTTAATGGCATCAACATATTCTTGCTCTTCTTTTGCAGGATTTGTGTCATCAAAACGAAGGTTTACAGGCGCATTATATTGTTTTCCTAAACCAAAACTAATGCCAATGGCTTTAGTATGACCTATATGTAAATATCCGTTTGGTTCTGGCGGGAAGCGAAAGCGTAAATTTTCTTTTGGCATTCCGTTTGCCAAATCTTCTTCAATAATTTGCTCAATAAAATTGAGTGATTTTTTTTCTTCAGACATTGAGTTTTACCTAAAAATGAGATGACAAAATTAAACAAAATAAGCGGATTACACTCTCATTATAATTTTGATTACTTTAAGAAAAAAAAATTTTAATTGTAGTAATTTTACATTTTTTAGCAAATAGATGACAAAAAAACCAGATTTAGTAGTTTTTGATAAAGAAACGCAGCAATATGATGCTGCTATAAAACCCTATGGTACAAGCGCTAGTTCCCCAGTTATTAAACCCTTAAATACTGCAACTTGGAGAAATGATGGCGTAGACAGAGTTAATAAACAATTCAAAAGTAAGTTTGATGAGTTAAAAAAGGAATATGAAGCAATGATGGAGCAGTTTGAGTATAATGATTTAGTTTATAATGCTAAATTTAACTTTGAGCCCATTATCGGAGAAGTATATTATCTATATAATGATAAAAATGAGGAATCTTTTTTATCTATCATACAGCCAGACCAATGCAATTTTAAATATTTAGGATCCTTTAGATTGAACTCTCAAAAAATGTGGGAGAAACTATAGCTTATGGGTAAGATACAAGTAAACAATATTAAACTATATGCCAATCATGGTTGTCTAGAAGAAGAGGCTATAATTGGCTCTTGGTATCGAGTAGATATTG
>CAJQMN010000019.1 GCA_905479435.1 uncultured Flavobacteriaceae bacterium
GCAATAATGTTGATTACTGACCCTAGATATTTTCAACACATATTCAATATGGAAGATACTATTAGACAAAAATGTCCTATAGCTTATCTTAATATTTGGGATGATTATCCAGCTCCAAGATATAATCAACCATATTATGAAGCATGTGATTTATTAATGGGCATATCAAAACAAACTGTTAATATTAATAAACTAGTATTAGCTGATTGTGATAATAGTAAAAGAGTATTTAAATATGTACCTCATGGTTTAAATCATAACCAATTTTTTCCAATAGGTAAAGATCATGAACATTATCAAGAGTTTATTGATTTTAGAAAAAAGTTATTTAATAATAAAGAAGTAAACTTTACTATGTTCTTTAACTCTAGAAACATTAGGAGAAAACAAATACCTGATGCTATGCTTGCTTTTAGATCATTCTTAGATTCACTTCCACGTGAAGAGGCCTTAAAATGTAGATTTGTTTTACATACTGAAATGGTATCTGATCATGGAACTGATTTGAATAAAGTAAAAGAATATCTATTTGGTGAAGATTATGATGATGTAATAGTATTTTCAAATTCTAAAATAGATAGAAAAGGCTTAAACTTCCTATATAATACAGCAGATGTTCAAATATTATTAACTTCAAATGAAGGATGGGGATTAACATTAACTGAAGCTATATTATCAGGAACACCTATTATTGCTAATACAACAGGTGGAATGCAAGATCAAATGAGATTTGAGGATAATAAAGGTAAATGGTTTGAACCTGATGCTGATATTCCTTCTAATCATAAAAAGACATTTACTAAACATGGTGAATGGGCATTTCCAGTATACCCTACTTCTAGATCGATTCAAGGTTCACCTCCAACACCTTACATTTATGATGATAGATGTTCTTGGGAAGATGCTTGTGATAGAATAAAAGAAGTATATTCTTTATCTAATGAAGAACGTAAAGCTAGAGGATTAAAAGGTAGAGAGTGGGCTATAGGTAATGAAGCAGGTTTTACTGCTGAAAACCAAGGTCAAAGAGTAATAGAGGCATTTGAAGAGTTATTTGAAATATGGGAACCTAGAGACAAATACGAAATAGTAAATGCTACTGAATATAAAGGTAAATTTTTAAATCATAAAATAGTATACTAAAATGAGTAAACCAGTTTTTGTAATATCATCACCATTTGATACCTATTCGGGATATGGTGCACGTAGTCGTGATTTAATTAAGGTTCTTATTGAACTCGACAAATATGACATAAAATTATTACCACAACGATGGGGTGATACACCATTAGATTTCTGTAAAGATCATGCTGAATGGGAATATTTACTTAAGTATTCTATCCCAATGCCTTTAAGGTCTAAACCTGATATTTGGATGCAAATTACTATACCACCAGAATATCAAGCTGTAGGTAAATATAATATAGGATGTACAGCAGGTATTGAAAGTACAGGTTGTGATGGAGGTTGGATTGATGGTATGAATCGTATGGATATGAACTTTGTTTCTTCAAACCATAGTAAAGAGATATTTACTAATGCTAAGTTTGAAAAAAAGGATAAAAATACCCAACAAAATCTTGGTATATTAGAACTAACTAAACCTATAGAGGTAATATTTGAAGGAGTTGATACTAATGTTTATAAACATCTCCCAAGTAAAGATATTACCCTTGATTTAAAACAAATCAAAGAATCATTTTGTTTTCTATTTGTAGGACATTGGATGAATGGTGATATAGGACATGATAGAAAAAATGTTGGATTAATGATTAAATATTTCTTTGATGCCTTTAAAGGTAAAAAGAATAGTCCTGCTTTAATACTAAAAGTATCTAACGGTAGAAATAGCTATATGAGTAGAGAGATAATATTAGATAGAATATTAGCTATTAAAAAACATTATAAAGGTGTTACATTACCAAATGTATACATCTTAAATGGTGGATTAAGTGATGATGAGATGAATCAGTTATATAATCATCCTAAAGTTAAAGCTATGGTATCATTTACTAAAGGTGAAGGATATGGTAGACCATTAGCTGAGTTTGGTATGAGTAAAAAACCTATTATAGCTTCTGGATGGTCAGGACATAGAGATTTTTTAGTATCTGAAAATACTATATTATTACCTGGTAGCTTAGAAAATGTTCATGCTTCAGCTGCTAATAAATGGTTATTAAAGGAATCGAAATGGTTTCAAGTTAGTCCTAAACATGCTATTGGGGCATTTACTGATGTTCATAAAAAATATAAAACTTTTACTGAACGAAGTAGAAAACAATCCCACCACATTAAAACTAGTTTTAGTTGGGAAAATATGAAGGATTTAATTGAGAAAGTATTAAATAAAAATATACCTGATTTTCCTAAACAAATAGAATTAAAATTACCAGAATTAAAACTACCTAAATTAAAATAATATGCAGTACGATGAAATAATAGATTGTCCTAAAAGTGGTGGAGATCTATGTTATAGAGTAGAAATAACCAAAGATATAACAAACTATTTTAGTTTATCTTGTGGATTTATGACTAATAGTCTTATGACCTCTGGTAGTGAGTTTTTAGAGGAAACTAATATAGGTTTACCTGAGTTACATAAGGATATTGCTTGGACTGATCCTGATACAGGTTTAGTTTGGGTACCAAATACTATTAATAATCCTGATCAAGGGATGGTATTTGCTGATGGAACTAATAAAGATGAGTGGAGCTGGGCAGCAGTTAAATCTAAAAAAGTTGAAGATAGAAAAGAAGGTGACCCTGAGTATAAAATGGATATGAGTACTAAGAAAAACTTTAAAGAACGTGATTATATGGATGCCTTATCATTTATAGGTATACTACCAGATTAATATGAAAATTAGTTATGCTATAACCGTATGTAATGAGTTTCTTGAAATACAGAAACTTATTCCTATTCTTTTTAAAAATAAAGGGATGAAAGATAACATAGTTGTACTTTTTGACCAAAAAAATGGTTCTGAAGAGGTATCTAACTATTTAAGAACATTTTCCAAATTTCCTGGCTTTCAATTTTGGAGAGGATTAGATTTTGATGGTCATTTTGCTAATTGGAAAAATCAACTAACTGAATATTGTGATGGAGATTACATCTTTCAGATTGATGCTGATGAGATCCCTAATGAGATTTTATTACAAAACTTACCTTCAATATTAGAATCAAATCCTAATAATGAGGTTTACTTAGTTCCTAGAGTTAATACAGTAGAGGGATTAACAGAAGAACATATTAATAAATGGGGATGGAAGGTAGATGATAAAGGTTGGGTTAACTACCCAGATTATCAATGGCGTATTTGGAAAAATAAACCTGAGATAAAGTGGGTAAATAAGGTACATGAGAAGTTAGATGGATTTAAAACTTATACTACTTTACCTAGTCAAGAAGAGTTATCGATTTACCATCCAAAAGATATAAAACGACAAGAAAAACAAAACAATTATTACGATACATTATGATACATGATTTAAATAAAAAAGTAGATGAGTTATTTTTAACTCCTTCTGATATAAACGAACACTTCCCAGCTATTATAAAGTATGGCCAACAATGTGATTCAATCATTGAAATGGGTGTTAGAAGTATTAATAGTACTTGGGCATGGCTAGCTTGTAATGCTAAAGACGGTTTACATTCATATGATTTACATCATCCATCAACTTGGGATGGTGATCTTCAATCAGTATATGATACCGCAGAGGCATATGATATAAAGTTTAAGTTTACTGAGGCTAATGTTTTAAATATAGATATTGAACCAACAGATTTACTATTTTTAGATACATGGCATGTGTATGATCAACTAAAAGCAGAGTTAGCTAAACATCATAAACAAGTAAAAAAATACATTTGTTTTCATGATACAACTAGTTTTGCACATCATGGTGAGGCTACAACTTCACATCATGATTTTCATGGTGAACTCACTCAAGGTAAAGGATTATGGGATGCTGTAAGTGAGTTTTTAGAAGAACACTCTAATGAGTGGGAGTTAGTAGAAAGATTTACTAATAATAATGGTTTTACTATTATCAAAAGAAAATGAAAGCAATATACCGAATTTCAGACGCAGGATATTCTAAGGTAAAACCAGAATATATAGATAATGATAAATGCTTAAATAACTTTACTAGTATCTTTAATGATACCCAAATCATTGCAGACAACTGCTGTGATGAAACTTTGCTGATGATAAGAAAACATGTTTTAAAGAAACAAATAACTGAAGTTAGTATTGGAAGTGGTGCAGGCACATTTAACTTAGCTTTAGACATAGCTTTAAAGTATGATGATGATGAAATAGTATATTTTGTGGAAAATGACTATTTACACCTTAGAGGAAGTGATAGAATATTAAAGGAAGCATTTACTTTAGGAGCTAGTTTTGCTACTCTGTATGACCACATAGATAAATACATTGACCCAAGTGAGGGAGGTAATCCATATTGTCAAGGTGGAGCTGAAGACACAAGGGTATATTTAACTAAAAGTTGTCATTGGAAGTTAACTAATAGCACTACAATGACTTTTGCAGCAAAAGTTTCAACACTTAAAAGAGTAGAACCTATACTTAGGAAACATACAAGTGAATCATACCCTAAAGACTTTGATATGTTTATGGAGCTTAGAAATAACAATGAGTTATTAGTAAGTTCAATACCAGCATACTCTACACATGGTGAAACAAAATGGTTAGCACCTCTTATTAACTGGAGTACAGTATCAGCTATAGTTAGCCCACAAAAATACTTTCCTTATGTGCATAAAGATGTGGAGAAGTGAGATATTTTATGTATATTAAAAAATAAAACGTTATGATTAGTTTAGTAATACCAAGTTATCGTAATCCAAAATATTTGGACATTTGTTTAAAATCCGCTATAGCAGGACAAAGCGAAACAAATGAAATAATAGTTGCAGTTGATGGTTTTATTGAGGAAAGTCAAGCTGTATTAGACAAGTATAAAGATGACATTAAAACATTAGATTTAGGTCAAAATGCGGGTATGCAACAAGCTTTAAATCTTGGTGTATTTAACTCTAGTTTTGAAACCATTTGTATCATTAATGATGATAATGTTTTAAGTAAAGGATGGGATATAACTATAAGAGAAAATCTAAATAAAGGTGAGGTACTTACCATTAACCAAATAGAACCTAAAGGTCCTGGTGTATTTAACTTCCCCGTAAAAGATTTTGGAACAGTTGATAACTTTGATTATGAAGGTTATTTAAAATATGAAGACCAAATTAGTAAAGATAAATCTACAGATGATGGAGGTATATTTCCATTTGCTCTATCTAAAAAAGATTATATGATAGTAGGTGGGTTCGATACATTATACCAGTCACCGTTTATTTGTGATTGGGATTTCTTTTTAAAGTTAGATTTAAATGGTTTGAAGTTTATTAGAACTCATAAATCACATTTTTACCACTTTGGTTCTACAGCTACTAAAAACGGCAATGAAGGGATTAGATTTAAAGCAACTGAACAACCAGCTGCTGAAATATTTGAATACAAATGGGGAATAACACCATCTATGTATAAACACCATTCACATAACCCTAAAAATGGGGAAATAATAAAAGGAATAAGATATGAGTAAAACAGTATTAATAACAGGAGTAGCAGGTCTATTAGGTAGTAGGTTAGCAGATTGGATTATAGAAAACAAACCTGAGTATAAAGTAGTAGGCATAGATGACTTAAGTGGTGGATACGAAAGTAATGTCCACCCTAAAGTAGATTTATGGCAAGTAGATTTAGTAAAACATCCTATTAGTGTTTGTTTTGAAAAAAATAAATTTGATTATGTATTTCATTTTGCTGCTTATGCTGCTGAAGGGCTTAGCCCTTTTATACGTTGTTTTAACTATGATAACAACTTAAAAGTAACAGCACGCATAGTTAATGAGTGTATTAAGAACGACGTTAAACGACTGGTATTTACGTCAACACTTGCAGTATACGGACATGGCTATGGAGGCATATTTGATGAAATACAAATACCCAAACCTATTGACCCATATGGTGTTGCAAAATATGCTTGTGAAATGGATATTCAAATTGCAAATGAACAACATGGTTTAGATTATTGTATTATTAGACCTCATAATGTTTATGGTATTAAACAAAATATTTGGGACAAATATAGAAATGTATTAGGTATTTGGATGTATCAGTACCTTAATGATGAGCCAATGACAATATTTGGAGATGGTGAACAAACTAGAGCATTTAGTTTCATAGATGACATACTAGAACCACTATGGAATTCAGCTATAAGAGAAGAAGCATCAAAGCAAATTATTAATTTAGGTGGTGTTGAAGAAATATCAATAAAGGAAGCTGCTAATACTCTTAGAGCAGTAATAGATACTAAAGATGAATTTAGGTATTTAGAAGCAAGA
>CAJQMN010000020.1 GCA_905479435.1 uncultured Flavobacteriaceae bacterium
TCGTCTAGATCTATAGCGTCATCAATACCATCTCCGTCGGTGTCTGGATTTGAAAATGGCTGACTAAACACTAGTGAATTGTTAGAAGATTCAGTTTTGCTTAGAAAATATTTCTCAGAAACAGGGTTAAATATTAATGTAGAACTACTGTCTATCCAATCTGTGGTTACAAGATAAACCTCAGTATTTTGGGAAATACTTGAGGATGGATTTGAGGTTGCAAATGTAGAATTAGCAAATACAAAACAAATACTTAATAAAATGGTATGTAAAATATTTTTTGTTCGTTTAAACGAATACGTGTGACTAGTTGATAAGAGACTCATTTTTAGGGGCTAAAAATTAAATTATTTTTTTAAATTTTTTTTGAACGTATGGATAAACATCCTGCTTTGTAACTTCCCTGTTACTTAAAGCGGATGGGTTAATAGATAATATTTTTGAAAATTATTACTCGTTCTTGAAATTATATTCTTTAAAAGACAATACCTATTCAAGATGATATTGATGTAATTATATAATGAAATATACTTGGTTTTAGGGGCGAAAATCCCATTTAATGGGGATTTGTTATAGAAAAGTAGCATCATAGAATAAGGGGATTACTATAATTATTCTTGCAAATATAATTTTTTTTTTTTAAAAAAAAACTTTGTTTTTATGAAATGTGATTAAAAAACAAGAAAATGAATAAATTTTAAGTACAAATTCTAACTATTTAAATGATTTCATTAAAAAAGGCTTCATGGTTATATGAAGCCTTTTTACGAATTAATTCTTTTGGTTATTCTTCTTCTAAATATACAAACCGTTCTAATCTATTAAGTTCTTTCTCATCTACATACTTCCCAATTTCTTTTCTAAATTGAGCTAAATTTTTATACGGTCTATATTCTAAAAACTCATGAGTCATTTTTTTACCAATGCCAGGCAAGGCTTTAATATCATCTTCTGATGATGTATTTAATTCTACAGGTACAAAAACATAGTCTAAATAACGAGCTACTTCTTTTTGGTCTACATATTTTCCTATTTCACGTTTAAATTGTAAAATACTAGTATAAGGTCTGTACTCTTCAAATTCGTGCGCCATTTTATCACCTACTCCTGGAATTATTTTAAAAGCTTTCTCTTCTGTAGTATTTAGGTTTAAGGGAACAAAGATTTTTTTAAAAAGTGCTGCTGTATTTTCTTCTTCAATAATTGCAGTAAAATCTGACATACTTAAAAAAGGTCTCGCAGCCAAAAGCTTATTTACTACCTCTGCTGAGAAACCCAAAGCAACTAAATCTGATTCTGTTGCCAGATTGGCATTTAAAACCACAACGGGTGCAGGTTTTTTTGGTTCTTTAATTTCTTCAATGTTAGGGGTGTTTTGTTTCTGCTCTGCAGTTTTATTGCAGGATACTAGAAATAAACTTAAAGTTAGCGTAAAAGCTACTAGTGTACTAAATTTTTTCATGTTGTTGTTGTTGTTGTATTAAAATTAAATATGAATAACCGATACATGCTAAAACCACCAAACTCATGGGTGCTAAGGTTGGTAAGGCGCCAGATAAACTGTCTGTAATTAACTCAAAATTAGTAGCAGTGGGTTTCATATCTTGTTCAAACTCAAAATTAGATTGTAGGTGTAAAACTACTCCGTAAACTCCGCTAAAAGTGGTGAGCACCAACACAATTTTAAATAAATGAATAGCTGCTTGAGATCTTCTATACAAAAGGACACAAAAGTTTATGAGTGCAACACCTATACATATCACTGGTATTAATTGCCAAGTATCTTCGTAATGTTCTAACAAGTACAATTCTAAGAGTGTACCAATCATCATAAATAAAAGTGCTAAAACAAGTACTTGCTTTAACCGAATCCTTTCTGAAGTAGTTTTATTGTTTTGCATTTGATGGCAAAATTACATACGAATCTTCAGAAAAAAAAATTATTTAGAAATATTCTAAATAATTTATTTTGTTTAGCTTAGTTCTTCCAAAAGGATTTAAAAAACAAGCTTTTTAAACTGAACCAGAAAGCTAAAATTCCAGGAAGGCTCTTCTTGGGTTGCTTACCCTTACCTATTCTTTGAATTTGGAGTTCGTACCATGGCAATTCTACACCACCAAGCTTGTCTAAAAATTTTATGCCAATTCTAGGTATGGGAGCTTCAAATTTCTCAACTGAACCCTCAAAAATTTGATTGGCTAGTGCTGGATACAAACAAAAGGGTCTTGCCAAACCAACAACATCTAACTTTCCGCTAGCTAAAGCACCCTCCATAACGGATACAGATCTAAAACCTCCTGTAAGTAATAGAGGGGTTTTGGTTAACTTTCTTGCTTTTTCTATGTACTCCAAAAAATAGACTTCGCGTTCTTCGGTACTTTTTTTTCGATTTCCTTTGATCATGGCAGGTCTTTCATAGGTGCCTCCAGAGATCTCTATCAAATCCATTCCTTCATTTCCTAACAATTGAATAACTTTCATAGATTCTTCTTCTGTAAAACCTCCTCGTTGAAAATCTGCAGAATTAATTTTAATACCTACAGGGTAATCTGCACCCACCTGACGACGTATTTCTCTGTAAATCTCAAGCACAAAGCGTGCTCTATTTTCTAATGTACCTCCCCATTGATCTGTTCTTACATTACTGTTAGGAGATAAAAACTGACTGACCAAATACCCGTGAGCTCCATGAATTTGACAGCCTGTAAACCCTGCTTCTTTACATATTCTTGCTGTAGTACCAAAACGTTTAATAATATCCCAAATTTCTTCTTCAGTTAACGCCTTGGGTAGGGTAAACATTTTTGATGCACCACCCATTTTTAGTGGAATGGCAGA
>CAJQMN010000021.1 GCA_905479435.1 uncultured Flavobacteriaceae bacterium
AATGACCACTTGTATATTCTGGAAAGGGTGGGGTTTGTAAAATAGGCTTCCATTCATCATCAAAATAGGTATTTATTAAGGTCTCTGGACGTACCAAATTACTTCTATATTTTTCATCCCAACAACTAATAAAAGCATCTGCTATGGCTATAGATGTTTTTGTATAAGCAAAGACAGTCCTCGTAAAATCTGCTTTGGCTTTTTTAGCTGCAATTTTTGTGATCCCAATCCAATGGGCTCCTGGAGTTATTTTTTTTACAGCAAACATTAAATGTCCTCGAGTTACTGAAACATAGGGATTACAATCCCAAAATTGTGCAATAGCAATTTCTTCTGAAGCGTCACCTTTTTTTGTGATTTCTAAACTGACATCATAAACCTCTTTTAATTCTTTATAAAAATCAGAGTTTTTATTCATTGAAAATTTTGGGGGAGGAACAGGTTTAAATTGAGCTGCTGAGTCTAAAACAAAAGAACGAATTTTATTCCAATGTGGCTCTAAACCATCCATATATGAGGGAGGGGTTGGCTGCCATCTTCCTTCATCTTCAGAATCTACACTAAATTTTGGCATCGTTCTAGTCTGTGCATAATTATCTTTATTCATCCAATCTGATATGTATGCTGCAACCTCCAAACCGTATGCCTTTGATTCCTTGAATTCTTTGGGGTTTTTAGCTTCCCAAACATTGTATAAGCTATCTCTGTGTGTTTCTATTTTAGCCTCAGAAAAAATTAGTTGTTTGCTTAGATGTATATGTGCAATTAAGGCAGCAAGAGGATAATTTATACGCTTTGATTCATCTGGAGATGGAATAGCTCCTAAATGTTTAATCTGATTTTTTAGAGAAAAATAAGTCGTGTCATTCTGAGCTAAAATTTCATAGGCTGCTATATTTGGATAAGCAAAAACTCTACTTGCCACTGGTGGTGAAAATATATCATGAATCATAACCTCAACTACCTCGTCAATTACCGAATGAAAATGATCTGTGGTAACTTCTATGGGTTCAGAACGCTCTGTACAAGAAAACAATCCCATAGCAATTGTTGTTACTATTATATATAATTTGAACTGTTTCATAACCATTATTTAATTAATTGATATACTTGGGCGCTATCATTATTAATAGTGGCCAATAGATATAACTTATTTTTAACTTTAATACTATTAAATTTCTTTACTACTTTTTGACTAAAATCAAGTCCAACTTTATTTCCTAAAATAATGTTTTCTTCATTAAAGATTAATGCCCCTGGGAAAGAATCAAATCTTCCATGATATGGACTCACACCAAAATAATTTCCTGCTACTAAAACTTCATTTTCTCCATTAGCATCAAAATCAAATTCTAAAAATGCTGAAATAGGGGAAACTTGTAACTCATTTTTAAAAGGTACAAATGTAAATATATTATTATCATTTTTTAAATACCCTGAAGCCAAGGTATTCACTTCAAATATACGTGCCTTTTTTAACACTGATTTTTCAAAAATAGCATCAATTGATTTTCCTGCAAAACTTTTATAATTGGTAAATTTCTTACGTAAACTTACAATTTGACTTGCTAATTCGTCTAATCCTAATAATGGATAATAAGCTCCATCTTTAAAATTACATAGAATAGTTTCTGTACTCCCGTTACCATCAAAATCAGCGTAATACATTCGTAAAGGATATTCTTTTGAAGCTTTGAACTTTGAGTTTTTACCCCAATTCCCAAGAAGATAGTCTACATCTCCATCTTTATCAATATCGAAAGAAGTAATCTGTTGCCATAACCCAGTTAATTTTGACTTTATTAGATTTTCTTCAACAAAATTACCCTTTGTATTTTTAAAAAATTTAGGAGTCATCCATTCGCCTACCAATATCAGATCTTCAAAACCATCTGAATTATAATCCTCCCATATTGCGTCTGTGATCATCCCTGTATTTTGGAAAGGTTGGTTTTCTAGGATTGAAAACTTACCCTTATTATTTTGTAAAATATAGGAATTAGGAATTGCTCCAAAATTATTGGATACCATATTATTTCCAACAAAAACATCTAAATCTCCATCATGATCATAGTCTGCTGCTTTTATAACTGATGCATTTTCAAAGTACGCTGGTAATTGTTGTTTTTCAAAACCAACTTCACTCTGGGTATAATAAGTATCAAGTAAAGGTGTCATTTTATTATAAAAATCTGAACCACCTGTTCCAACAATCACATCGTTTTTTCTATCGTTGTTTAGGTCTGCAATTAGCGCTACAACATCCTCATTAATAGAGTCATTTGCAATAATTTCTATTTTTTCTTCTTTAAAAAAACTGTCTTTTTGAACAAAAATTTTAGCAGAATTAAACTTAGACCCTCCAAAATAAATATCTTCTTTCCCATCATTGTTTAGATCACCAACTGCAACGGCAGGACCTCTGTCTGAGTTTTGATAAGGAATTAATTTTTGACGATTAAAATCTGTGTAATTGTCTTCAGTATGAGTGAAATTAACTCCTAGATTATTTGAGACTTTTTTAAAGATTGGTGTCTCTTTTTTTAATAAATGTGAATAATTAAAAGGCTCTGTTCTTTCTGGACTAATTGTCAATTGCTGGTTTACAGTAATATTTTTTAGAGTTTGAAAGGTTTTATTGGGCCAAACAATAGTTATTGAATCTACTTCTTTAACTTGACCGTAACCAAAATGAACGATGGGTTCTGAAGAGGATTGAAATCCTCTCACTGTATACAATTCTTTAAATTGTAATTCTCCTTTAGCGTAAGAATAAACCTTGGTTCCAATACCAAAAGTGTTCGGTGAAGGGTAGTCAAACTTTAATTGAAGGTAATTAGCTTTCTCATTGGTTTGATTGACGTATAATGATACATTTTCATTAATATTACTTACTACCAAGTCAAGGTCTCCGTCATTATCGAGATCTCCAAGTGCTGTCGCTCCAGAAACTCCTTTTTTATTGGAAATCCACTCACCAGATTTATCTTCAAATTCTAAGTTTTTAACCCCTTTGAAAATATAATTATGAGCTTCACCTGTGGGCATCATTTGTAATGCTTTTTGATCTACTAACTTTGTATTATCTATCTTTTTCTGAATTTGTTCATTAGAAACAAATTTAATAAAGTCTAAATCATTTGGTCTTTTAGAAATTCCGTTAGAAATAAATAAATCTTGTTCACCATCTTGATTGAAATCTGCAAATAAACTACTCCAACTCCAATCTGTTGCAGCGATACCGCTAAGTAGTGCAGTTTCTAAATAACTAGAATTTTTCTGATTTACATAGAGCATATTTCTGGTAAACTGATAATGATACCCATATTTTTGAGTTCTTAATTTTTGAATCTGAATATTATCATCTCCTTCTGAAGTTTTTAAAACTACCTCATCTTCTGGTAGCATGTCTAATGAAATAATGTCTGGTAATCCATCATGATTAATATCAGCTGCGTCATTCCCCATGGAAAAACGAGACGTATGCCCAAAGTAATTTTTTAATTGATCAGAAAAAGTACCATCTCCATTATTTATGTAGTAATAATCATCTTCATGAAAATCATTACCAACATATATATCAGGGTATCCATCTTGATTAAAATCTGCTATAGAGATCCCTAATCCATAGCCATTGATTCCACCAAAAATTCCAGCAGCTTCGCTTATATCTGTGAAGCTTCCTCCATCATTTCTAAGTAATTTATCTCCAGTTTGCTCATTTCTTTTGTAACGTAAATTTGCTTTACCAAAAGATTCTTGAGTGTGAATGGCATGATTTAAGAGATAAATATCTAAATCTCCATCTAAATCAAAATCTAAAAATGCTGCAGAAGAACTATAGGAATCAAAATCTAATTTATACTGTTCTGCACTTTCCGTAAATGTTTCATCTCCATTATTGATAAATAGTTCATTATAGCCATAAAACCCATTAACACCAACTACAGCACACACATAAATATCTAATAAGCCATCTCCATTAACATCTCCCATTACTGCTCCTGTATTCCATGAACTGTTTCCTAAAACATTAGCTTTTTTGCTAATATCCTCAAATATTAAATCCCCTTTATTGATAAAAAGCTTGTTTTTTTCTTGATTTGCTGAAAGAAAAATATCAACAAGACCATCGTTATTTATGTCACCTAAAGCAACACCCCCTCCATTATAATAATATAAATAGTCAAGAATATTTAGTTCGTTAGTAGGCGTAATTGTGTTCTTAAAGTTTAATCCTGTTTCTTGGGAAGTTGGATTTTTGAATAATAGTTCCCTTTTATTACATGCGAACAATAGCAGAGAAAAACACAGTATAATTGCCTTATTACTCATTGATTAAAAATAGTTTTGGGCTTTCATTATTAATGGCTGCTATGAGATAGGTCCTTCCTTTATTATCTTTAATTTTCTTCAAATGCTTAGCTTCATTCTTAACAACAAAACCTGAGGTATTGTAATCTTGCCAAGTAAAACCAAGTTTTCCATCACCTAGTAGAACCGATCCATAATTTGCATCTAGTCTAGAATATTGAGGTTTAAACTCAAAGTTATTTCCTGCCATAATAATATCTAAGTGACCATCATTATTAATATCGGAACATACTATTCCACAGACACAAGAAAGTTGAACACGGCTTGGAAGTTTTTTCACAGTAAAATTCCAATCGCCCTCATTTACTGCAATGATTGATTCCGAAATAGTACTCTTTTTCATAATGGAGTTTTTGAAAATTGAGGGAGAAAATAATTCATCAATAGATTTTCTAGCATATTCAGAGGCCTTTAAATTTTGCTTTTTTAAAGAAACCAGTTGAGCTGTTAATTCCTTTTTCATGTGAATTGGATAATCTTTACCATTCTTGTGATTGGTCATAATTTGCTCAATTGTTCCGTTATTGTCAAAATCATTTACCCACATTTTTACAGGGCTATCAAAAGAAGTTTTATGGATAGTATTACTCCCTTGATTTCCAAGAATGAAATCTATATCGCCATCATTATCTATATCTGTAGCCTCAACAACATTCCACATTCCAAATAAATCATCTAATGTTGATTTTTGTTTAATGAGCCTTCTTCCATTGTTTATGAAGATTTTTGGTGTGTCCCATTCCGAAACAGTAATCAAATCTTTTTTTCCATCCTTATCTATATCTTTCCATATTGCGTCAGTCATCATGCCAGCACTTTTCACATCATAGGCAACTTTTTCTGTGGTATCTACAAAAGTTCCATCACCGTTATTTTCTAGAAATTGATGTGTTGGGTCTATCCCATAAGTAGCCACCATACTTCTAGCACCTACAAAAACATCAATATCACCATCATTATCAAAATCATAAGGAGAAATCACTGCAATATTTTTTCTTAAGGCTGGTAGTTTGTTTTTTGATGACTCAAAAGTTCCCTTACCATTATTAAGATATAACCTTACTTTATAATTATTTTGTTGTCCTATTTCGTTTCCACCAGAACCAATCATCAAATCTAAATTTCCATCACCATTGGCATCAAAAAAAGAAGCAGTAGTGTCTTCAAATAAGACATCTTTCTCAAAAGACTTTTGAATTGATAACGCTACTTTTCCATCACCTAAGTTTAAGTATAATAATCCTGATTGACCTTTGGCTCCACCAATATAAAAATCTTCATTACCGTCATTATTTATATCTCCAACAGCCAAAGCTGGGCCTTCTTGTGATAGCATTTTATTAATCAAACCTTCATAATCAAAATCAGAATAACTATTTTCCTGATGTTTTTGAAAATTGTTTTTTGTAATCTCAGTAACGAATGTTTTTTCTTTCTTAGATTGTAAAGGTTTTTGAACTTCTACGGCCTCAATTTGCTTTAAGGTTAGTGATGTATCTACAGCAATATTAGTCCATTTTTGGGTTGTATTATCTGGCCAAATTACACGTAGTGAATCTATAGTTTTTGCTGAGCCAAGACCAATTGTCATTACATAATCCATAGAAGATTGAAACCCTCTTGAAGGCATTTGCTCTTGTACGTATATATTGTTGTTGTTAAAGATTTTCACAGTACTTCCAATGGCAAATTTATTGGCTTTTGTACCTTCCAATTTAATTTTTAAATAACTATTGTTAGTTAATGAATCTGTATTGTTTCTATAAACAAAAGGCAACATATTTACGTTATTGACAACCAAATCTAAATCGCCATCATTGTCTAAATCACCATAAGCAACACCATTTGACAAACTAGGTGTTTCAAAACCCCATTCCTTATTTGCATTGTCAAAAGTAATATCGCCATTATTTTTATAGGCGTAATTTGGCTGAGGTTTTACAGGCATTTTATTAATAATAGAATCTATTGCCTGTTTTCTCCCTGTTAAAGCCATTTTTTGAATGATTTCATTTGCAAAAAAGTTAACAAAATCTAAATCTGTTAAATCATGATTAATTCCGTTAGTAATAAAAATATCTCTATTTCCGTCATTATCCATATCAAAAAGTAGCCCAGCCCAACTCCAATCTGTTTTTGCAACACCACTATGATAAGCTATCTCCGAAAAAGTATTATTCCCATTGTTTAATTGTAAGGTGTTTTG
>CAJQMN010000022.1 GCA_905479435.1 uncultured Flavobacteriaceae bacterium
TGAAAGTTTTCCGTATTTTGCAGCATATTCCAGTTGTCTAAATTGAAGATTTGCCTTATCTTGTAAATTCTTTATTTCTTTTTTAGATAAAATTTCATTATTTCTTTGAATTCCTAGAAATTTATCAGCTATACTAACTAAGGATTTAAATGAAGATTTAGATAAGGATAGAGCATAATTACCTTTAGTTAACTCTTGAATACTATTTTTTAAAGAAGTAGAAAAGTAATCCAACTCACTATTTATAGCATTTAATTCTCTTCTTAATCTAGCAAGTTCTTTAGTAGCCTCTCCAACATCTTTAAATGGTTGAGTATTTTCTAGTTTACCTAATTGCTTATATAATTTAGCAATTTCTTTATTTATTTCCTCTAAAGATGGATTAGCCATTAGTTGTTATTTTGTTATAAATATTATTACTTATAACCTACTTTACCTTTGTATGGAGCACTAGCTTCTTTAAATGCTTCCTTATTTACTTTACCATCTGGGGTTACTAATGAGGTAGTACCTTTTTTAGCTGCAGGTTGTGATGCTTTTTTCTCTTCCTCATAATATTTTTTTATTTCAGAAAAAGTATAAGTTCTCAACCATATAGGCATATTGTATACAGTTACATAGTCATATCCTCCTTTACCATGAAATAGGATTTGATGTATTTGGGAAAATAAATTTAATCTAAATTGTGGTGCTATATCAAAACTCAGGCCAAAAAAAGTTTAGGCCAATAGGAATGGCCACCTCCTCACCATTATCAAGTATATAATTCATATCAACATCTGGTTGAGTATTTTTTATATGCTCTCTAAATGCTCTAGAATCTATAGCTAATAAATAGTTATCTACAAAATCATTAATATCTTTTTTTTCTGTATGACCATCTACTGAGACAATCATTTGTTTTAACCTAGTGGTAATCCCAGTAAAAGAATCTTTATTTAATTTTTTAAGTGCTTCAATTTCTCTGTCTACTGCCTTTTCATCCCTACCAGTTAATATCTTGTACTCAATAACAGTACCTGATGATTCCATAGTGTAAGAAAATAAATTTGTACCCCTATTTATAGAAGATTCATCAAATTCTTTATTTGTTAACCTTGATAAATCTAAAGAGTATTCTATATCTTTAATGGATACATTATATTCTTTACCATAGCCTAATATTCTAGCTGCTATAAAGATAGCATTTTTATCACCTGTGATTAAATCATCAATATTAATATCTTTATTTACTATTAGGGATCTTAAAAGTTTATCTAATACTACTCCTTTTTGAATATAAGCTTGATTACTAAGAATATCTTCTTCTTTAGCAGTCATATACTTTAATTCTACTTTACCACTTGAGAGTGGATTTGATTCGGGATATATTAATCCTTTTGATGGTAATTCTACTTCTTCAGTAGGAAATTTAAAATCAGACATATACTTTATTTTAGTTTATAACATTATCTTCAGTCATACATATAAAGATAAAAAAAAGCTTGACAAAAGCCAAGCTATTTATAATTTATTTTATTATATTAATTAGAAATTCAATATACAGTAATCAGGTTGGAGTGTCATAGCTATTTCTTGAGCAGAATTTTCTTCATCCCAACTGTAATCTCCAAAGTTAGCATCTACAATTTGAGATCCTTTAAGAATCCATTCAGAAACAATATCACCTACAGGTCCAAGTACATTTAGAGTTAGATCTTTTTTATAAAAATCACTATACCCATCTCTACCCGTTACTGATTCGTGGTGTAATCTAACCCATTCCATCACGGCTTGTGCTCCTGATGGGGATATTGGATCAAATAAAGTCATATTAATGGTTCCCCACACACTTTTACCTTTTACATATCTTTGGAGATTAATATGATTTAGATTCACTACTCCTTGATTTAAGGTTACAGCACTCATACCTTTAATTTGGAATGATGGTATACCATCCATATAAAGAATAAACCTATTCTTTTGTTTGGGTTCAAAAGGTGTGAAAAATATATCGTTTGGTCCTATTACTGCCATTGTATTTTATTTTATTTATTATAAATATTTTTTTATTTAAAAATTATTATTCTGGGAATGTTGCTCCTGTTGGGAGTACATTGAAATCTAGGATAATAAATTCTGCTGTTTTAGTAGGTTGTAAATAAATTTGACCTATTAACTGATTTCTATCTACCACATCTGGTGTATTATTTGAATCATCCATTACTACTTTAAAGGAGTATAAACCTTGTCTTTGTTGTACTGATTCTAGATATGGGTTGACTTGTGATAAAAAGTTATTTCTAGTAGCAATAGTATTTTGTTCAAATACTAAGTTATTTGATACTTGTGAAATAAAACTCTTAAGAGAAATCAATAATCTTCTAACATTTACTCTATCTAAAGCACTTGCTTTTTTCTGTAATGTTTTCTGTCCAAATACTACAATACCACTTCCTGGGAAGGTTGCTATTGGGTTGACATTTGCCTCATACAATGAATCTCTATTACCTGATGTTAGTTGTCTTTCAGCTCTTACTACAGTTCCTAAAGATCCTCTAATTAGACCTGCTGGTGCAAACCATGGATCTGAAGAAGCATCTGTAAAAGCATAAACACCTGGAATAAAAGTTGATGGTGGAACCCACACATTTTGTGATGTTGCAGCATCAACAGTTTGTAACCAAGGCCAGTAAGTGGCTGAATATGAGGTATCAAAGGAAGATGCTTGACTAGTTACAGTAAGTACGTTAGAATTATAAGGTACTAAATCAATAACTGATATACAATCTGTTCTACTTTGAGCTAATGCCACCATCAAGTTTACTTGAGGTGAATGTTCGTTTGCATTCAAACCAGGTGTTGATATTACATTAAACTGGTATTGATCTTGATTATTTAATAAAGCAATAGATTCTGTATAATCATTAGGGCCTATTCCTTGAATATTACCTGCATCAATGTTTTGGTTGAATTTAGCATCACCATTTTCAAAATTATTACCTAGTGAAGTACCTGTGACTGCAGGAGCAAATGAACCTGATCCTACTGCAGGTAAACTACCTGTATATAAATCTTTAGCTGTTCCATTATTATCAAAATATTCTGGTGTAGGTGTATTTACAGCAGATACATAAACGTATGCACTTCTATTTGGGTATGAACCATTTGATTGTACAAAATATTCTCCATTATCTGAAGCAACAGTAGCGTATGAATCTCCTATAACAGCTGAAACATAATTAGCTGCTGTAGGATCCATAGATACATTACTAAATGTTTCTACTATTGCCTTTGTTTTTGTTGTATCATTACCTCTTCTAATAAGTAGTGAAAACTGACCTGATGAGGTGTTTACATTACTTACTTCCCATCTTAAGTTATCTGCATTACCATTATCTAGTGTACCACCTGCAGAATCATCTGCTTGATAATTATTCATTATCTCTCCTTCAGAGATAGTTGAAAGTTGAAAAGCATCTTTTTGATATCCTAAATCTTGAGCTCCTCCTCCTCCACTATTATTCCATCCTACAGTAGAAATACCAGAGTTATTAAACTGTGTTGCTGTACTACCTGAGGTAACAGCACTTAAAAATGAACCTGTGACTACTCTAGTTACTAATAGAGATTCACCACCTTGAGAAAAGTAGTTACTTGCTGCTATTGAGTTTAAGTATGTGTAGAATTGAGAACCACTTTCAACACTACCACCAAAAATTGCTTGATACTGTGAAAATGTGGAAACTGCTGTTGGAATACCAACTGGGCCTTTTACTGCAGGGCCAATGATGGCTGCTCCAAAAGTAATGGGTGCGCCACCAATAAAGGATTGGTCGTTTTCTCTTGCTAATACACCTGGGGATATTAATGTTTCTGCCATTGCTTATATTGTATTTTAATATTATTTATTATAAATATTGGAGAATACTTCAAAAAGTTATTCTACAGGTGTGAATTCTCCTTTTTCTAAATCTATATTACCTGCACCATATTTTTCTTGTAATTCTTTTCCTGTAGAGTTTTGAGATTCTTGAAGAGTATCAAATTCCTTCAGTACAATTTCTTTTTGCTTTTTAAGTAAACTAAAATTTATTTCAATATTACCTAAATCTGCTGCAATTTTAGCATTTTGTTCTTGGTATTCTTTTAATGTTGATAACTCTTTTTCTGATAACTTTTTCATAATTGTATATTTATTTTATATTTGTTATAAATATGATACATTTTTTTAAAGGTCGTCAATGTTTTGAACAACAGTTTCACTTACTATAACTGATGATTTACTATTATACATTTTTACAGAATTTAATTCTTTTTGAATAGTATCTGGTATAAGATATCCTCTTAATCTAATATTAAAGGTTCCTGTTACCATCCTATCACTATTATTAGGAATTTCTGTTTTTGTAGTAAAGCTATCTATAAAAGATCTAAATACGTATTTTTCAGGATTACCCCAATATGAATCAGATGCATACTCACATGATTCAACTATTTTATTTAGTTGTTCCATATAATATGTTTGTATTATACAACTGTATTCTATTGTTACATAATCGGGTTGTGCTACTATATGAAATTTTTCTACTGGCTTTCTATTATTTAAAGTACCAAAATTACTGTAGAAATTTTTAGAAGAGAAATTTTTAGAATACATACCATATAAGTTAGGTTGGTTAGAATCTAATTTATTAGCTACTGTTCTGTCTTTAGATAAAGTATCTCTTTTTATTACTATAATAGGGTACATAATAGCACCCTTTTTATCTCTATAGTACCCATCACGTTGAAATGATTTCCATCTTTCGGGAGAACCATAAATTACAGGTACTTCTATTCTATTACCATTCTGATAAACAAAAGGTTTGATTTCGTTATTAAAATAATAAAATACCGCCTCATCTATATCCTTAACACCTACTGAGAATTCCTTAGTAGTGTCTCCTTTAGAAGATATTTGTTCAGACCTATTAAAGTTTATACCTGTTGATTGATAATTAGCAGGTGAATTATATCTACTATCTGCAGAGTTAGGATTCTGTTGAGCTCCTCTACCTTCCATTCCAGGAAAAGGATCTTGACGTTCAATACTCTGTTTCCTTTGGGATTTAGGTATAGGTTTTCTTTGTTTTGACATATAATTATATTTTAAAAACGTTCCCTATATGGGCTAATAGCAACTTTATCACTTTGTATATAATACGTAGATGCTAAAATAGATATATTATTACCAAATTTATCTAAACCTGGATTTAATGGATTTGGTTCACCGTTAGAACTATTATTAGGATAAGATGGGTTTTTACCTCCCCAATATTGGTTAGCATTTGTACTTTGTACACCATAATATCCTTCTTGATATAAAATTATATCTCCAACTTCTAAATCTACCTTTTTTTCTGTTAAATCATCTCTAAGGAAATAAAATTCAATAGGTTGACTATATTGAACACCCTCTTCGTTTTCACCAAATTCTTCATTTGACCTATTTATTAAAACATTAAAAAGGAATGGTCCATCATAAAATTTTTCCTCTGCAGCCTCACCATATAAATTAACTTTAGTTTCTTCTAGTTTGTACTGGTAGACAGCACATTGTTGGGTAATAATATTACCCATCAACTCTCTATTTAAATTTCTTACTAGAGACATATCTCTAGTTGTTGTAAACATTGCCATATTATGCTATATATATTGTGTAAGGAACTTGTTGAAGTTCAACCATCTTGCTTTCTGCCTCTTCTGCTCGACGAGCTAGAAGTGATTGCCTTGATGTTTCATCAAAATATGCTCTTAATCTTTCTATTAGTGCTAATTTTTCAGCTGTAGCTGCTGATAGTAAATCTCCTTGGTTAAGGTTCACTTCGGCGTTAGGTATAGGTATACTACTATATTTACCCCTTACATATCCTAACATTTCTTTGCTTAAAGCTAAAGCATACTCAAAAATCC
>CAJQMN010000023.1 GCA_905479435.1 uncultured Flavobacteriaceae bacterium
GTGGAGATGACAAACAAAAATTAGCTTTTTTTTACAATCAAAAATTAGAAGATAATTCTATTAAAATAGATGAGGTAAAGAGAATCTTTGAAAAATATGAAATTCCATCTTTAATTCAACAACTAATACACTATTATACATCTTTAGCTTTTAATTTGTTAGAGAAAATGAATATGAGCAAATTAAATAAGGAAAAACTTACAGAATTTGGCTCTTTTTTAATGGCTAGAGATAAATAAATTTTAAATTTTTTATTTTTAAAATTATAAAAAAACATTACATTTGCAAACTATTATTTGGACCCATAGCTCAGTTGGTTAGAGCACCTGACTCATAATCAGGGGGTCGAAGGTTCGAGCCCTTCTGGGTCCACAATAATTTTAATATTTTAAAAAAAAATCATATATTTATGATTCAATAATTCTAAACCCTAATTTAGGAAAAAATGATAAAAAAAGCCTCTTTCTTCCTATTACTACTATTCCCCCTAATTATGATTGCGCAAGGCCCACCACCACTAACACCACCAGGTTTACCAATAGACGGCGGCCTGTTATTTTTATTGATAGCAGGCGTAGCCTATGGAGACAAGAAAATTAAAGATTAACTTTTAATTTGATGTAGTCTTGCCACATATTTACCAATAACATCGAACTCTAAATTAACAACAGTTCCTTTTTTAAATTTAGAGAATCCTGTATGAGTGTATGTATATGGTATAATAGCTACACTAAATTGGTTTTTTTTAGAATCTACGACTGTGAGACTTACTCCATTTACAGTTACAGAACCTTTTTCAATGGTTATATTGTTGGCATTTACGTCATATACAAAAGTAAATATCCAACTTCCATTATTTTCTGAAATCTCTGTACACACAGCAGTTTGATCTACGTGACCTTGAACTATATGACCATCCAGCCTATCACCTAACTTCATGGCTCTCTCTATATTTACCAAATCTGTTTCAGACAATAGCCCCAAATTAGTTTTATCTAAGGTCTCCTTTATGGCTGTAACGACATAGTTTTTGCCAGATATTGCCACCACTGTTAGACATACACCGTTGTGAGCAACACTTTGATCTATCTTTAACTCATGTGTGATATTTGTTTGAATTGTGAAATTAATATTTTTTCTATCTTTTTCTATCTTTTCAACGCGTCCTAATGTCTCAATAATTCCAGTAAACATGTATATAAATTTAGTTACTTTTGCTATGTACAAAAATAGACATATTAACTTTTAGATATGAAAAAAAAAGATAAAATAGTAGTAGGAATCTCATTAGGAGATATAAATGGTGTTGGAATTGAAGTTGTCTTAAAAACATTTGAAGATAAAAGAATGTTAGAATTTTGTACACCTATCTTATTTGGGAGTTCCAAAATTCTTTCTATACATAAGAAAATTTTAAATATAGAAACCAATGTTCATGAAATCAATTCTATTCAACAAATTAAGGAGGGTGAAATAAACCTTTTAAATAGTTGGAAAGAAGAGGCAACAGTTGATATTGGAAACGCTACCAAAGATGGTGGTAAATATGCATTAAAATCACTTAATTTAGCCACCAACTCATTAAAAGATGGTGGAATCGATATACTAGTTACTGCTCCAATTAATAAAGAAACTATCCAATCTGATGAATTTAATTTTTCAGGTCATACAGAATTTTTAGAAAGTAATCTAGAAGGAGAGAGTTTAATGATTTTGATGAATGATTTTTTAAAAATTGGTCTTATCACTGGTCATATTCCAATCTCTAAAATAGCAGAAACCATTACTCCTGAACTTATTGAACGAAAAGTTTCCATACTTAATCAATCATTAAAACAAGATTTTAACATCAACAAACCTAAGATAGCTATCCTAGGTTTAAATCCTCATTCTGGAGATAATGGTGTTATTGGACAGGAAGAAAACCAACTGATTAAACCTACCATTAGCTCAATTAATGAACGTGGAATCTTGGTTTACGGCCCCTATGCTGCTGACGGATTCTTTGGATCTGAAGCTTACAAGCAATTTGACGGAGTGCTAGCAATGTACCATGACCAGGGTTTAGCACCTTTTAAAGCACTAACTTTTGGCAACGGAGTTAACTTCACCGCTGGTTTAAATCACATAAGAACTTCTCCAGATCATGGAACTGCTTTTGACATTGCAGGTAAAGGAAAAGCAAACTCAGATTCCTTTAAAGAAGCCGTTTTTACAGGGATTAAAATATTTAAAAACAGAAATGAGTATAAAGAACTCACGCAAAATGTTTTAAGACCTAAAAAACAGTCCACATTTTGATATAAAAAACAATAATTAATTAAAACATTTTATTATATTTGCCCGCTCAAATTCATTAGCTTATAATGTCAAACTTGAAACAATTTATTATTCCTTTTATAGGATTAAAGCAAGGAAAGCATTTATTTAGTTATGAAATTGAAAACACGTTCTTTGAAGCTTTCGGTTTTGATGAGTTTAATAGCAGTGCTTTACATATTTCATTAGTTTTTGACAAAAAAACAACCTTTTTTGAATTAAACTTTAATTTAAATGGATATGTAAACGTAGATTGTGACACCTCACTAGAACCATATGAACAAGAAGTTAAAGGTAATTTACCTTTAGTTGTTAAATTTGGGCCAGAATATAATGATGATGATGATGATATGGTAATTATTCCTCATGAATATCATGAGATAGATATTAGTCAATTTATATACGAATTAATAATACTTTCTGTTCCAACAAAAAAAGTTCATCCAAAAGTACTAGACGGTACAATGAACTCAGAAGCTTTAACTAAATTAAAAGAATTAGAGATAAAAGAAAATAAATCTTCAGAAAATGAAGATATTACAGACCCAAGGTGGGATAAATTAAAAAGTTTAATCACAGAAAAAAACACATAAAATGGCACATCCTAAAAGAAAAATATCTAAAACTAGAAGAGATAAAAGGAGAACACATTATAAAGCTGCTGACCAACAAATAGCAGTAGATCCAACCACAGGAGAAGCTCATTTATATCACAGAGCTCATTGGCATGAGGGAAAGTTATACTATAGAGGTCAAATAGTATTAGAATCAGCAGCAACAGAAGTATAGTTTTTTACTCCAAAAACACAAAAAAGCCCTCTTTTTGAGGGTTTTTTTGTGTTTTTGATCAAAAAATCATTTTTTTGACGTGTTTTATTGAAAAAAACTAAAATAATTTTTACTACTTTAGTCAGCCGATTGAAGGAAGTAAATAAACATCAAAAATCCTCCTTATAACAAGTTATCATATGTCAAAAATAACTGCAGCTATTACAGCAGTTGGGAAATATCTTCCTGATTACATTTTAACCAATAAAGAACTTGCAACTCTTGTTGAAACTAATGATGACTGGATTACTTCAAGAACAGGAATCAAAGAAAGAAGAATATTAAAAGAGCCCAACCAAGGGACTTCTTTTATGGCTGTAAGAGCAGCCAAAGATTTACTAGAAAAATCTAATATAGACGCAAAGGAAATAGACATGGTTATTGTTGCAACAGCAACACCTGACATGCCTGTTGCATCTACCGCTGTTTTTACTGCAACAGAAATAGGCGCTACAAATGCATTTGCCTATGATTTACAAGCAGCATGCTCAAGTTTTTTATATGGTATGTCTACAGCAGCCTCGTATATAGAGTCTGGAAGATATAAAAAAGTATTACTTATAG
>CAJQMN010000024.1 GCA_905479435.1 uncultured Flavobacteriaceae bacterium
GATTTACACTTTACAAGATGGATTTCAAACTTCACTCTGAGTTCAAACCAACAGGAGATCAACCTGAGGCGATTAAGCAACTAACCGATGGATTAAACTCTGAGGAAAAATTTCAAACGCTTTTGGGTGTGACTGGATCTGGTAAAACATTTACAGTTGCTAATGTGGTTGAAAAGGTTAATAAACCTACACTTGTATTGGCTCACAATAAAACGCTAGCAGCACAATTATACTCAGAATTCAAACAATTCTTTCCTGAAAATGCTGTAGAATATTTTGTTTCTTACTATGATTATTATCAGCCTGAGGCCTATATTCCAGTAACTGGAACCTACATTGAAAAAGACCTATCTATTAATGATGATATAGAGCGACTAAGATTAAGTACAACGTCTTCCCTACTCTCAGGAAGAAGAGATGTGTTGGTTGTAGCCTCTGTTTCTTGTTTATATGGAATTGGAAACCCTGTAGAGTTCAAAAAAAATGTGATTCCAATTGAAGTTGGTCAACTGATCTCAAGAACCAAGTTTTTACACCAATTAGTAACTAGTCTATACTCTAGAACTGATGTAGAAATTAAAAGTGGGACTTTTAAAGTAAAAGGAGATGTGGTAACTGTTTTTCCTTCCTATGGAGAAAATGGTTTTAGAATTCATTTTTTTGGAGATGAAATTGAAGAGATTGAAGCCATAGATCTTGTTAGTAATCAAGTGTTAGAAAAATACGAGAGCCTAACAATATATCCAGCAAACTTATTTGTAACCTCCCCAGATGTATTACAAAATGCCATTCATCAAATACAAGAAGACATGGTAAAACAAGTTGATTATTTTAAAGAAATTGGAAAACATTTAGAAGCAAAACGATTAAAAGAAAGAACAGAATTTGACTTAGAAATGATTCGAGAATTAGGCTATTGTTCTGGGATTGAAAACTATTCTAGATATTTAGATGGCCGTGAACCTGGAACAAGACCCTTTTGTCTCTTAGATTACTTTC
Organism: uncultured Flavobacteriaceae bacterium; assembly: GCA_905479435.1. Taxonomy (GTDB): domain Bacteria; phylum Bacteroidota; class Bacteroidia; order Flavobacteriales; family Flavobacteriaceae; genus Polaribacter. The sequence continues at coordinate 1,000 of CAJQMN010000024.1, forward strand.
CTGAAGATTATTTAATGATTATTGATGAGAGTCATGTTACCATTCCTCAAACTCATGCTATGTATGGTGGTGATAGAAGTAGAAAAGAAAATTTAGTGGAATATGGTTTTCGATTGCCTGCGGCAATGGACAATAGACCTTTAAAATTTGAGGAATTTGAGGCCATTCAAAATCAAACCATATACGTGAGTGCTACTCCTGCTGACTATGAATTACAAAACACAGAAGGGATCTTTGTGGAACAAATTATTCGCCCAACTGGACTTCTTGATCCCAAAATAGAGGTTAGACCTAGTCTTCATCAAATCGATGATCTCATTGAGGAAATTCAACTAAGAGTCGAAAAAGATGAACGAACCTTAGTAACTACACTCACTAAAAGGATGGCCGAGGAATTGACCAAATATTTGAGTAGAATTTCTATTCGATGTAGGTATATCCATTCGGATGTTGATACATTAGAACGGGTTGAGATTATGCAAGACCTTAGAAAAGGAATTTTTGATGTGTTAATTGGTGTGAATCTATTACGCGAGGGCTTAGATTTACCTGAAGTTTCTTTAGTAGCAATTCTAGATGCCGATAAAGAAGGATTTTTACGCTCTCACAGATCTTTAACTCAAACCATAGGAAGAGCTGCAAGAAATGTTAATGGTATAGCTATCATGTATGCAGATAAAATAACAAAAAGTATGCAACTAACCATTGATGAGACTACCAATAGAAGAGAGAAACAAATTGCCTACAATAAAAAAAATAAGATAACACCAACTCAAATTAATAAAAAAATTGATGAAACATTGTCAAGAAAAGCTGTAGCATCCTATCAATATAATGCCGCTATTAAAGAAGCAGCTGAACAAGATTTACAGTATTTGCCGAAATCTGAAATTGAAAAACGTATTAGAGAAAAAAGAAAGCAAATGGAGGAAGCTGCAAAAGCATTAGATTTTATTGTAGCCGCTCAATTAAGAGATGAAATTTCACTTCTTAAAAAACAACTTTAAAAATTAAATGAAAAACATAATTACTCCTATTTTTTATCTTTAAACCAATAATAAACACACTCTCACTGTTAATTTATGTTAAATAGTAAGGTTTTAAGCGCCTTATTGTATCTTTATAAAAATATTGTAGAGTCTTAATATAACAATTACTAAAATGAAAAAAATACTATTACTAACAGGTACTCTGTTGATGATGTTTTCTTGTCAAAAAGAAGCAACTAAAGATGAGGTTGTAAACTATGGAAGTTCTATCACTCAAGAGGAATTAAAAGAGCATTTATATATTTACGCCTCAGATGAATTTGAAGGTCGTGATACTGGTGATCCTGGTCAGAAGAAAGCTGTTAACTATATTAAAGAACACTATGAAGCCTTAGGAATTAAACCTGTAATTGAAGGAAATTATTTTCAAAATGTACCTTTAAATCTTGTAAAAACACCTAATGTAACCATAACCAACAATGGGGAATCATTCAAGTACTTTGATGATTTTATTTCACTAGGATCGGCGATTTCAACAAAGATGTCAGCATCAGAACTTGTTTATGCTGGATTTGGTATTGATGATGACCAGTTTTCTGATTACACTAACATAGATGTAAAAGGGAAAATCGTTGTGATTAAAAATGGAGAACCGAAAGATGAAAATGGTAATTATATAATTACTGGTAACAAACAAGCCTCAAAGTGGTCTAATGGTCGACAAGAATTATCTGCAAAAAGAAATGCAGCTAAAGAAAAAGGTGCAAAGGCATTATTCTTTATGAATGATAACTTATTTAATCGGTATGCACTATATTTCAAAGGATTAGAAGCAAGAGGTGCAGGTAATCGTTTATCTCTACCTGTTAAAAAAGATGCTGAAGCTGATATGTATCAGTTTTTGATCAGTAATAAAATGGGGAAAGCATTAATAGCAAATATTGAGAAATCTGTGAAACCTTCTTATGAAACAGCAACATTTGAAATGATTCTTGAGGCATCCTCTGAATCCAAACCCTCAGAAAATGTAGCTGCCATCATTAAAGGTTCTGAAAAACCTGATGAATATATTATTATTTCCTCTCATTTAGACCATATCGGTATTGATGGAGATGGTGAGGTCTTTAATGGTGCCGATGATGATGGTTCTGGAACAGTTGCTATGTTAGAAATAGCAGAGGCATTTAAAACGGCAGCAGACAATGGTCATGGACCAAAACGCTCAATTATTTTTCTACACGTAACTGGAGAAGAAAAAGGATTATTAGGTTCAAGATACTATACAGATTATGAGCCTTTAGTTCCATTAGAGAATACCATCACTGACTTAAACATCGATATGATTGGACGTATTGATCCAAAACGTGAAGGGGATCGTAATTATATTTACTTAATTGGTAGTGATAAACTAAGTAAAGATTTACACAATATTTCAGAACAAGCAAATAAAGAATATGTAAATATAGCATTAGACTACAAGTACAACTCAGAAAATGATCCAAATCGATTCTACTATCGCTCAGATCATTACAGTTTTGCAAAAAACAACATTCCTGTTATTTTCTATTTCAATGGTACTCATGCAGATTATCACCAAATAAGTGATACTCCAGATAAAATTAACTATGATTTATTAGAGAATAGATCTCGTTTAATTTTTCACACTGCTTGGGAGGTTGCAAATCGTGAGGAACGTCTTACAGTTGATAAAATAGAAGAAAACATAAAGCCTTAAGCTAAATAATTAAATAAAAATGCCACTCAAATGAGTGGCATTTTTTATTGATCGCTTGATGATTATGTTACAAATACTATAAAGCATTTATAAAAATAGTTGCTGCAATTCCAAAACCTGCGCCAGAAATGAATAAGTTCCATTTAGAATGCGCTCCATTAATTATATTAGAATAAAACCATAAGGCAATCATAAAAAGTAATACTATAAACAATTGTCCTGCTTCAATACCAATATTAAATAAAAATAGTGGCATTAAAATATCGTCACTGAACAGCATAAATTTAAAATTACTAGCAAATGCTAAACCATGAATTAATCCAAAGATTAAGGCTATTGAATACTTAATTTTAGCATCAGAAAACTTTCTATTTTTTTCATAATTAATCACGTTTGCTATGGCAGTGAGCATAATTGTAAATGGGATTAATAAGTCAATTAATTTTGGATCAGTGGGGATAATGTCAAAAGCACTAAGAATAAGAGTTCCACTATGCCCAATAGTAAATGCAGTGATGATTATTAATATTTGTTTCCACTCTTTTAATTTGAAAGCGGCACATAATGTCATAACGAATAAAAGATGGTCATATGCATTAATATCTACAATATGTTCCCATCCACTCTGAAAAAAAGTATTAATAGTAATCATTGATAAAAAAAGTTAAAAAGTGTGTGAATAGATATAGTTTTCAAATTTACTTTCAAAATTATAATTTGGAAGAAAAGGAGGTATTTGAATGGTCATCCAATTCGACTGTAAATCAGGAAATTTTTCAAAAAGGAGCTCATTTTCAATATTGAGTTTGTTGCCTATTTTAAGTGTAATATTTGTAATGGAAAATGATAATGTCATAACATTATTTGCCACTTTATAGTTGTTAATCACAAAGGGTAATTTATCACCATCAATAAAAATTTTATAGTTTGTATTGAAGTAATTTTCTATGCTTAGAAGATCATCTCTACTTAAACTTTTATTATTAACTCTATGTTCTATATTTGGGCCTATTGCTGGTGAAAAATCATCAATAAAAACTTTACATTCCATATTAATAATTTGAGCTTCTAAATCATATCTAATGATTGAAGAAGTTAGCTTTATGGGGTGGGCAAAGGATAGGAAGATAAATAGTGAGCTGAAAATTATAATTTGTGTGTATTTTTTCATTTAAAACCTCATAAAAATTACTAGGATTTTAACCTTATTGTAAATATATAAAATTAGATTTTAATCCATTTAAGAGGTTTCGATAGTATATATTTAACATCTCACAGGCAGACTATAGAAATAAACAGTTAAAATATTAGAATTTTAAGAAAAAAAAAGACATTCATTAAGAACGTCTTTTTTAGATTTATAATTTTTATATAACTATAAGTCTAATACTTCTGCAACTTTATCTGCAGCTTCTTGGAATTCAGTAGCAGAAATAATTTCCATTCCACTATTGTCTATAAGTTCTTTGGCTTCAACAGCGTTAGTACCTTGTAATCTACAAATAATGGGAACGTTAATTTTATCACCCATGTTTTTGTAGGCATCTACAACACCTTGTGCAACTCTATCACAACGAACAATACCTCCAAAAATATTAACCAATATAGCTTTCACATTTGGATCTTTTAAAATTATTCCAAAAGCAACTTCAACTCGTTGTGCATCTGCTGTACCACCAACATCTAAAAAATTAGCAGGATCCCCTCCTGCCTGTTTAATTAGATCCATAGTACCCATTGCTAATCCAGCACCATTGACCATACACCCTACATTACCATCTAAATCTACATAGTTAAGACCAGCCGCTTTGGCTTCTACTTCAATTGGGTTTTCTTCACGTAAATCACGCATTTCTGCATAATCTTTATGACGAAATAATGCATTTTCATCTAAAGTAACTTTGGCGTCAACTGCTAAAATTTTATCATCAGATGTTTTTAACACTGGATTAATTTCAAACATAGATGAATCAGATTTAATGTAAGCTGTATATAGAGCAGACACAAACTTTGTCATTTCTTTAAATGCAGCACCAGAAAGCCCTAAATTAAAGGCAATTTTACGTCCTTGAAATGGTAATAAACCTAGAGTAGGGTCTATTTCTTCGGTGAAAATTAGATGCGGTGTTTCTTCAGCTACAGTTTCAATATCCATTCCACCCTCGGTAGAATACATGATCATATTTTTACCTGTATTTCTGTTTAATAAAACAGACATATAATATTCTTCAGGTTCAGAATCACCAGGATAATAAACATCCTCGCAAATCAAAACTTGATTTACTTTTTTTCCTTCAGCAGAAGTTTGTGGTGTAATCAGCATCATTCCTATAATAGCGTCCGATATAGACTCAACTTCATTTAAGTTCTTTGCTAACTTAACACCGCCTCCTTTACCGCGACCCCCAGCATGAACCTGAGCTTTTACAACATACCAACTGGTTCCAGTTTCAGCAGTTAATTGTTTTGCTGCATCTACAGCTTCTTTTGGAGAATTCGCAACAATCCCGCGTTGAATTCTTACGCCAAAACTATTTAAAATTTCTTTTCCTTGATATTCGTGTAAGTTCATGTATTCTTAGAGTTTAAACGGAAGCAAAAGTACAAATTCAAATTTAATTTTTGAATAAACAAATTGATAAAAATCAGCATATTTTTAAATAAAATTATATTTTAATCTCGTCTGTAATTAATAAAAAAAAATCAAAGATTTTAGATTGTATTTTTAAATATTAAAAATCCATAATTAAGAATAAATAAAAAACAATGTATGAAGAGTCATCATTTCATTCCTTTTTTTAATATTTTCGTAATTATAAACATTATTTGATGGTAATTGCAAAAAACATACACAAGTATTACGATGATACAGAGGTTTTAAAAGGAGTTAACCTTACTATTGATAAAGGTGAAGTTGTTGCAATTGTGGGACCATCTGGAGCAGGAAAAACAACTTTACTTCAAATTTTAGGAACTTTAGACACCCCAACAAAAGAAGAAGATTTTTTACTAAAGATTAATGGTATTACTATTCAAAATTTAAATGATAAACAGATTGCTGCATTCAGAAATGAACACATTGGCTATATTTTTCAATTTCATCAATTATTACCTGAGTTTACAGCCCTAGAAAATATTTGTATCCCTGCTTTTATTGGAAATAAAGATAGAAAACAAACTGAACAAAAGGCAAAAGAACTTCTAAGATTTCTTGGGTTAGAGAATCGAATGAAACACAAACCTAATGAACTTTCTGGAGGTGAACAACAACGTGTAGCTGTAGCAAGAGCACTTATAAACGACCCCTCAATTATTCTCGCTGATGAACCTAGTGGAAATTTAGATTCTCAGACAGCTGAGAGTCTTCACAAACTATTTTTTGAATTAAGAGACGCATATAATCAAACATTTATCATTGTAACTCACAATCAAGAATTGGCTGATATGGCAGACCGTAAGTTAACCATGAGAGACGGAATTATTGTATGACAAAAACACTAAACGAACTTATTCAATTCCTTTTAAATCCTGTTTTAGAAATAGATGACAATAAAAGCTTTTTATATCGGTTTAAAATACTGATATATCTCTCCTTTATATCGTTTATATTTTCTTTCTTTATTTCTACTGTAACCAATTTTTTAACCTTTCTAGGAGTTTTAAAAGAAATTAGCCATATTACTGATTCACTCTTTGATGATTCGAATGGACTTAAAATTCTTTTTTTTGCAGCTATTTTAGCGCCTATTTTTGAAGAATTAATTTTTAGAGGACCATTGATCTATTTTAAACAACCCAAGATTTTCAAAATAGCATTTTATACCATTGGGGTTATTTTTGCCTATGTTCATATCTTTAATTTTGAAATTACAACTAATGTGTTACTTTTTTCACCATTATTAGTAGCACCACAATTTTTCATAGGATTAATTTTTGGTTTTATACGAATACGTTTTGGTTTAATTTGGTCTATATTTCTTCACAGTATTTATAATGGTATACTCGTTTCATTATTTCTTTTAGCAAGTCATGGTAATCCCTAAAAAAGAGTTAAAAAGTTTTTTAGATTTGAAGGTAGAAACCTATAATAGGAATAGTTTCATTAGTTCAGACCCTATTCAAATCCCACATCAATTTTCTAAAAAAGAAGATATTGAAATCGCTGGATTTTTATCAGCAACTATTGCATGGGGTAATAGAACTATGATTATTAAAAATTCTAAAAGAATGATGGAAATTATGGATAATTCTCCATTCGATTTTATAATGAATCATTCTAAAAAAGAGCTATCAAGCATTACTAATTTTGTTCACAGAACATTTAATTCTACTGATTTGCAGTATTTTATAAAATCACTACAAAATATTTATGAAAACTATGAAGGATTAGAAAATATTTTAAAACCATTAAAAAATGAAGTAAATTATCAGAACTCAATCACTAGGTTTAAGACTATTTTTTTCGAACTTCAACATGAGGTAAGAACTGAAAAACATATTTCTAACCCACAAAAAAATTCTGCTGCTAAACGAATTCATATGTTTTTAAGATGGATGGTAAGAGAAGACAATAAAGGAGTTGATTTTGGACTATGGAAAACACATTCACCTGCTTTTTTATCCTGTCCATTGGATGTTCACTCAGGTAATGTAGCTAGAAAATTAGGCATACTAACCCGTAGACAAAATGATTGGAAAGCAGTTCACGAATTGGATACCAAACTCAGGAGTTTTGATAAAAAAGACCCAGTTAAATATGATTTTGCACTCTTTGGCCTTGGTGTGTTTGAAAAATTTTAATCCTTAACTTAAAAGTCGTTTATTTCTATTAATTTAGAGGCACTCAAATTATAACAAATGAAAAAATATTTAACTTTCATCTTTCTTATTAGTTTTATCAGTAGTAAGGCTCAGGATATAAGAATTCCTCTAGACACAACAGTTATTACTAATAGTGAAGTACTTATAAACGGTCAAAAGATAACCTACCAAGCAAAAACTGGAATGCAGCCAGTGTGGAATGATCATGGAGAAATGATAGCTTCATTATACTATACGTATTATAGACGAACCAATTTCAATAAAAACCTTAAGAAGCCTGATGATTATTCTAAAAGACCAATAATTATGTCTTTTAATGGTGGTCCAGGATCCGCTTCCGTTTGGATGCATATTGCTTATACCGGTCCAAAAGTTTTAAGAATTGATGATGAAGGCTATCCAATACAACCCTATGGTGTTAAGGACAATCCTAATTCAATTTTAGATGTTGCTGATATTGTATATGTAAACCCAGTTAATACCGGATATTCAAGACCAATTGTTAAAAAAGGGAAAAAATTAAACAAATCTCTTTTTTTTGGGATCAATGCCGATGTAAAATATCTAGCAGGATGGTTAAATACATTTATTACGAGAAATAATAGATGGCAATCTCCTAAATATATAATTGGAGAAAGTTACGGAGGCACCCGTGTTATGGGATTGGCTGCAGAACTTCAAAATAAACAATGGATGTATTTAAACGGAGTAATTATGGTTTCTCCAGCAGATTATAAAGTATTAAGAACTGGATCTGCACTTTCATCCTCATTAAATTTACCTTATTTTACCGCTGCAGCTTGGTATCATAAAATGCTGCCTAATGAATTACAGAATAAAGATTTATTAGAAATCTTACCTCTATCTGAAGAATACGCCATCAACAAATTAATTCCTGCTATGGCAAAAGGTGGGTTTATATCAGATACTGAAAGAAATAAAGTTGCAGAACGCATGTCTTATTTTTCAGGAATTAAAAAAAATGTGATTTTACAACATAATTTAGATGTTCCAAAAGACTATTTCTGGAAAGAACTGTTAAGAAATGAAAATGGTTTTACTATTGGGCGATTAGACTCAAGATATAGAGGTTTAGACAAGAGACTTGCAGGTGATAGTCCTGATTACAATTCAGAAATTACATCCTGGCTTCATTCTTTTACTCCAGCCATAAATTATTACATAAGAGAACATTTAAAATTTAAAACAGACGTTACCTACAATGTATTTGGACAGGTTAGACCTTGGGATAATAGAAACGACAATGTAAGAGAAGGTTTAAGAAAAGCTATGGCTCAAAACCCTTATTTAAAAGTGTTAGTTCAATCTGGGTATTACGATGGTGCCACAACCTACTTTAATGCAAAGTATACCATGTGGCAAACTGATCCAAGTGGAAGAATGAAAGATCGTTTCTTTTTTAAAGGATATAGAAGTGGACATATGATGTATTTAAGGAGTGAAGATTTAAAAAAATCTAATGATGATTTAAGAGATTTTATAAAAAATAGTTCTTCAAAAGGCAAACCCGCTAAATATTAAATACTTAAGAGCAAATGCATTTTAAATATCCTGCTGTTTTTTATTTTTTGTGTGTTCTCATTATTCCAATAATAATTCATCTTTTTAATTTACAAAGATTTAAAAAAATTGAATTTACAAATGTCCAGTTTTTAAAAAAAATACGTCTAGAAACACGCAAGAATTCTAAGATAAAAAAACGCTTAATATTAGCAACAAGATTACTTTGTTTTACGGCTTTAATTTTTACATTTTCACAACCTTATTTTGGAAATAAAAAAACAGAAGAGAATAGACACAATTATATTTATTTAGACAACTCAAAAAGTTTAAATACAAATGGAAATAATGGTAATTTACTAAAAATTGCAGCTCAAGATATTATTGAAAATTCACCAGAAAACGAAAGGTATTCTCTACTTACAAATAATGATTTTAACATCAATATTTCTAAAAAAGAATTAGTGAAATCTCTCAAAAATATAAAATTCTCTAATAATACCACATCAATTCAAGATAAAATAAATACAATTCAAACCGAATTAAAAAATAAAAGTATTAATTTATATAAAACTGTTTTAATATCTGATTTTCAATATTTTAATAAAAAAATAAACAATGAGTTTACAAATGTAACTACGCCTTTTTCGTTTGTAAAATTAAATTCTAATGTAAAAAATAACATATCTATAGATAGTGTATATATTAATACTGTAAGAACACAAGAGAAAATAATTTCTGTAGTTTTAAAAAATCAAGGTAAGGCAAAAAAAAATATTCCTATTGCACTTTATAATTCTTCAAAACTCATCAATAAACAATCCTTCTCTATTTTAGAAAATGAAAAAAAAATATTAGATTTTCCAATAAAAAAAATTAACCAATTTAAAGGAAAAATTCAACTTACTTTTAACGATGCTTTCTTATTTGATAATGTTTTTTATTTTACCATAAATACCCCCTCTAAAACATCCATTTTAAACATTGGAAAAGCATTACCATATATCTCTAAAATTTTTGATAGTGATGAATTTAATTTCACAAGTTCAACGTTACAAAATGTAAATTACAATTCAATTTCGTCTCAAAAACTGATTATCTTAAATCAATTAAAGCGTTTTTCAATTGTTTTGGAGAATAGTTTACTGAAATTTTTAAAAAACGGAGGAAACTTATTGGTCATACCACATAAAAACATAGAACTTCAATCTTATAATTCTTTTTTTAAACAAGTAAACACTGGAAGAATTGTAAATAAAGAGAAAGATTCATTGAAAATTACTACCATAAATTTTAATCATCCTTTATTTTCTGACGTATTTAATAAAAAAATTAAAAATTTTGAATATCCAACTACCACAACTAACTTTAAACATACGTTCACAGGGAATGCTATTTTAGCACTTGAAGATAATACTCCTTTTTTACATGAAATTTCAAATTCTTTTTCAAAAATATATTTGTTTTCGTCTCCATTAAATATTCAGTCTTCTAATTTTGTTAATTCCCCCTTAATTGTTCCAACATTATATAATATTGCCAAACAAAGCCTTGAATTCGCTAAACCCTATTACATACTTCAAAAAGAAAATACTGTAGAGATCAGCAAAAAAATAGAAAAAAATGAAGTTTTAAAGATTTCTAATCAAAATAAATCTTTTGTTCCCCCTCAAGTAAATTTTGCTAACAAAGTAGTCTTTTCGACCCTAAATGAACCAAAAATAGCTGGATTTTATAATATATTACTTAATAAAGACACCTTAACTACATTAGCTTACAATACCTCCTCCAATGAAAGTTTATTAACTTTTCACAACCTAAATACAATAAAAAAAGAAAATAAAAACATTGAGGTTTTCAGTTCAATTAAAGAATATTTTAAAGAAATAAATGAAAAAAACAAAGTTCAATCACTTTGGAGGTTGTTTTTGGCGATTGCAATTGTATCTTTGTTGTTGGAAATTTTAATTTTAAAATTCTTCAACTTATGACTACGCTTTTAAAATCGGCTACTATCATAGATACTTCCAGCCCGCACCATAATCAAACTAAAGATATTTTAATTGTTAACGGTAAGATTTTTAAAATCGCTGACTCCATTCAGCAAGAATCATCATACAAGACAATTGAGCTAGAAAACCTTCATGTTTCTTGTGGGTGGTTTGATACCAGTGTCTCGTTAGGAGAACCTGGATATGAAGAAAGAGAAACGATAAGAAAAGGCCTAGAAGTTGCCTCAAAAAGCGGTTTTACTTCCATTGCAGTTAATTCAAATACACATCCAGTGGTAGATTCAAAATCTGATGTAGAATTTTTAATAAATAAAGCCAAAAACTCAGCCACAAGCCTCTACCCTATTGGTGCACTAACAAAAGAAAGCAAAGGCGTGAATATGGCTGAATTATACGACATGCAGCAATCTGGAGCTATTGCTTTTGGAGATTACAATAAACCCATCACTAACGACAACCTCATGAAAGTGGCATTATTATATGCACAAAATTTTGAGGGTCTTATTCTAAGTTTTCCAAAAAATTGTTCAATAGCAGGAGAAGGAATAGTTAACGAAGGAATACAAAGTACTCGATTAGGTATAAAGGGTTCAGCAGCATTAGCAGAGCACATGCAAATTGCAAGAGATTTATATCTACTAGAGTATACTGGAGGAAGATTACATATCCCTACAATTTCATCAGCAACTTCTGTTAAATTAATAAAAGAAGCAAAAAAGAAAGGGCTAAAAGTAAGTTGTAGCGTTTCAGCACATCATTTAATCTTAACTGACAACGAATTAGATTCATTTGACAGCAATGTTAAAGTTACCCCGCCACTACGTACAAAAAATGACACAAAAGCACTACTAAAAGGATTAAAAGATGGAGTAATCGATATAATTACCTCAGATCATAATCCAATAGATATAGAACATAAAAAACTAGAATTTAGCCATGCTGAATTTGGAACTATTGGCTTAGAAAGTTTATTTGGAGCTATAAACTCTGTATTAGACTTAGAAACAATTATAAAAGCTTTAACCATCCAGCCAAGAGCAATTTTTAATCAAGAATCAACCTCAATTAAAAAAGATAATATTGCTAACCTAACACTTTTTAACCCTAACGGTACGTCTGTTTTTTTGAATAAAAATATTTTATCAACTTCGAAAAACTCTGCCTTCCTTGGAAAAAAATTAAAAGGGAAGGTTTATGGAGTCTTTGCAAATAAAAAATTAGTCCTTAACTAACCCTATGAGTGACCTATTAACCTTTGTTGAAAAACTTCCAAAACTACCTGCTAAAAACCCTCCTTTACTAATTTTACTTCATGGATACGGAAGCAATGAACTTGATTTATTTTCTTTTGCTGATGAACTACCTGAAACTTTAGTAATAGTTAGTTTAAGAGCACCCTACGAAATGGGTCATGGTGGATATGCCTGGTATGATATTAATCTTGACAGTAAAAACAATAAGTTTTCAGATCTAAATCAAGCTAGAAAATCTTTACAAAAAATTACAACAACCATAGATTACATAAAAACTAAACATAACACTAATCCAAACAATACTTTTTTACTTGGGTTTAGTCAAGGGGCTATCTTAAGTTATGCCTTGAGTTTTAATTTTCCTAACAAAATTGAACACGTAATTGCACTAAGTGGATATCTTAACTCAGAATTAATACCAAAAGAAAATACTCAAAAAATACATACAGATTATTATATATCCCATGGAGCTGTAGATCAGGTAATCCCTGTAGAATGGGCTAGAAAAGCTGGTCCTTTTCTAGATTCAAAAGGGTTAAAAAATGAATATTCAGAATATCCTGTTGGACATGGTGTTGCACCTCAGAATTTTTTTAGCTTCAAAAAGTGGATAGAAAATAGACTTTAGTTGTGTAGCCAATTAATATCAAAACCTATTTAAGTATTTTACAACTTAATTTCAAGCCCATCATAAGATAAAAAAACATTCTCAGGAAGAATTTTCTCAACCTCTTCGTGAAATCCCAACTTATGACTTATGTGGGTAAAATAAGCTCTTTTAGGTTTAATTTCATTAACAAAACCTATGGCTTCTTCTAAATTTAAATGTGTAGGATGAGTTGTTATTCTTAATGCATTTACTATTAAAATGTCTAAACCCTCCAACTTCTTTTTTTCTTGATCTGACATGGTTTTTAAATCTGTAATATAAGCCACATTACCAAACCTATAACCTGTAATAGGTAATTTTCCATGCATAACTGCTATAGGGGTTACACGTACTCCATTTAGCATGAAGCTGTTTGAATCAATAATATTTTCTGTTAGTTTTGGTGCACCAGCGTACCTATTTTCGGTTTCAAAAATATAAGAAAATCTTATTTTTAAGCTTTCTATCACCCGTTCCTGAGCATAAATAGGTACTTCACCCATTTTATAGGTGTAAGGTCTCAAATCATCAATTCCTGCTGTATGATCTGAATGTTCATGTGTAAACAATACTCCATTTATAGCCTGAACATTTTCTCTCAACATTTGTTGGCGAAAATCAGGACCACAATCTATTATATAGCGAATATCATCCCATGAAATCATAATAGAAGATCTTAACCTTTTATCTTTTGAGTTATTAGACAAACACACAGGATCATTGTTTGCAATCATTGGTATACCTTGAGATGTTCCTGTTCCTAGAAAAGTAATCTTCATATCCTACAAAAATAACATAAAAATTGACTGATAGCAATCAATTTAGTTACCTTTGTTAGTAAGCAAAATCAAGTAAAATGTCTATTTCTTTAAAAGGAGATCAAAAAATCAGTAGTGTTCCTGCTACAAAAAGAAAAGCACTTAGAATAAATTTAAACAGCGATATCTACGGAACCTTTGCAGAAATAGGTGCTGGACAAGAAACAGCTCGAAATTTCTTTAGAGCTGGCGGAGCTTCAGGAACAATTGCAAAGGCAATGAGCGCGTATGATAGAGATTTCTCAGACGCTATTTATGGTATTGAAGAAGACAGGCGCTATGTAACCGAAGATCGTTTAAAAAGAATGCTTCACCATGAAGTAGATTTAATAGAAGATCGTTTAAGCAGAAAAAAGCATCCTGATAAGTTATTCTTTAGCTACGCCAATACGGTAGCTACCATAGACTTTTCAAAGAAATTCAAAGGACACGGTTGGGTTGGAATTAGATTTCAACTAGACCCACTTGAGGAGTTTAATGAGATTGTATTGCACCTCAGATTTAAAGAAACTGATGCCCGTCTTCAACAAGAAACCTTAGGTGTTTTAGGTGTAAATTTAATTTATGGGGCTTTTTACTTAAATGATAATCCGAAAGAGTTATTAAAATCTTTTTACGATAACCTATACAAGGATCAATTAGAAATTGACATGATTAATTTCTCTGGTCCTCGTTTTATGTATGTAGATAATCGTTTAATGAGCTTACAATTAGTAAAAAACAACATGACAACAGCGGTTATGTTTGGACCTGATGGAAATAATTTACTTCCTGCTCAAGTATTATATAAAAAAAACATATTGGCTTTACGCGGTAGTTTTAGACCCGTAACAAAAGTTAATATGGATATGTTTGAAAGAGCTAAAGAACTATTTTTTAGTGAAAAAAAGGTAGACCCAGAAAACTCTCAAATTATTTTTGAAATTACGCTCAGTAATTTAAGGGCTGAAGGAGAAATCAATGAACGTGACTTCTTGGATAGAGCAGAATTATTATGCTCCCTAGGACAGAATGTAATGATTACTAATTTTCAAGAATATTTTAAACTTGTTGAATATTTTAGTGAATTCACAAAAGCTAGAATGGGCTTAGCTATGGGTGTTTATAATTTAATTCAAATTTTTGATGAAAAGTATTATCGCCATTTAAGCGGAGGAATCTTGGAAGCTTTTGGTAAGTTATTCTACAGAGATTTAAAAGTGTATATGTACCCCTATAAAGATGAGGAAAAGAAAGAATTTATTACCAGTGAGAATCTAAAAGTTCACCCAAGAATGAAGGAACTATATAAATTCTTCAAAAACAATGGAAAGCTTATTGATATTTCAGACTTCGACCAAGAAATTTTTCACATTTTTTCTAGAAAAGTCCTAAAAATGATATCCGAAGGAGAAGAAGGATGGCAAGAAATGCTTCCTGAGGGCGTCTCTGAAACTATTGTTAAAAAAAGACTTTTTGGATATTCCAAAACTAGAAAAAAAAATAAAATCTAGAAACATTAAACCTTTGTCCAAGTTCAAAGTCTAAGTTAAAAAAACTATTCTTGATTGATGAAATCTCTTTAGTTAAAGAACTTCAAAATGTTCAAACCAAACAAAAAGCTTTCCGAGTATTAATAAGCGAATACAAAGAACGTTTGTATTGGCACATTCGTAAGATTGTTATTTCTCATGATGATGCAGATGATGTGCTTCAAAATACATTCATAAAAGTTTTTAGAGGCATAGACCGTTTTAAACATGACAGTAAATTGTATTCTTGGATGTACCGAATAGCCACAAATGAGTCTATAACTTTCATTAATAAAAGAGCTAGAGAGAGGAATATTGATATTTCTGAAATAAAACAAGAGCTAGTTACAAATCTACAATCAGATGCATGGTTTTCAGGGAATGATATTCAAATCATACTTCAAGAAGCGGTCGCGAGATTACCAAATAAACAACAATTAGTTTTTAATATGAAATATTTTGATCATTTAAAATATCAAGAAATTTCTGAAATACTTGGCACATCTGTTGGAGGATTAAAAGCCTCGTACTTTCAAGCTGTTAAAAAAATAGAAAATTATATAAAAACGAAACATAATTAAACCTTAAGATATAAATAGAGTCTTACAAACAATGAAAGAAACTTCAAAACATATAAAAGATTGGAAGTTAGCCGATAATATCAAAACAGGATTTACAATTCCTGAAAATTATTTTACGGATATTGAAGACGATTTTTCATCAAAGTTAATTGAAGACAAACTCCCTAAACATAATGGTTTTCAAATAACAAAAGCTTATTTTGAAAACGTAGAGAATAACATCATTGAAAAAACAATACATAAAAAGGGAAAATTAATAAACTTTAAAACAAGAAAAATAAAGCTAATTTCTGTTGCTGCATCTATTGCATTACTCCTATTTTTTGGATCAAATTTTATATACAATACTAATACAGAACTTTCTTCAGAGGAAATCATAAGTTGGCTAGACATGAATGTTAATTCATTTTCTAATGAGGATATTCCAATTACTTTAACAGAACTTAATTTCAATGATACAAATCCATATGATATAATTAATAGTGAAGTTATTCTTGAGTCTCTATTAAATTCTAATGATGAGGATTTTATAGTAGAAAATATTGAAACCTATTAAATAAATTAAAAAGATGAAAACAATACAATATTTGATGTTAATTGTTGCCATTTTAATGAGCACAAATAACTATTCACAAGACCGTAAAAAAATTATAAAAGACCGAGTTAAAACTCATAAAATAGCCTTTATCTCAAATCAATTAAATCTAACTACAAAAGAAGCAGAATTATTTTGGCCTATATACAATGCACATGAAAAATTAATTTCACAATATCGAAAAGATGAAATAAATGCGATGAAAGTAGTGATGAAAAATCTAGAGAGACCATTTTTATCTGAAAAGAATCTTGATAACTTAAAAGAGACAGAAGCTAAAAAAATTTATAATTTGGTAACAGATATCAGAAATAAGACTCATCAAGAAAAACAGAGCTTTTTGTCCAAATTATCTTCTATTTTATCTTACAAGAAGATTTTAAAATTACAAGTAGCTGAGCGAGAATTTAAAAAAGAATTATTCAAAAAGTTGAGACAAAATAGAAGAAAATCGTAAAAAAATAATTAGAAATAGTTCTGTAATGTATAATTATTATTTTTAATTTATTAAAGTTAAATAAGAGTGTAATTCGGGTTTATTACTAGTAAACTGCCTTAACCAAATGGTAAGTTCATTAATTTCATGAGGTAATAACCTTTTTAATGCTTTTTCTAACTCTTTACAAAACAAATCAGAACTAAAACTAACCTTTTTTAGAACAGTTTTAGAATATTCAAACATTGCTCTTGCCATAAACAAACTTTCTTTTATTATTTAACGAACATTCTTTAAGTTTCGTATGTCAATAAAAAAATTAAAGCTTATTTACCTTCGTTAATAATTTAGTGGCCTTTTTTTCTAATTCTTCTTCGATAGCCTTAAAATGAGCTTTTTTATTTTCTACATTTTTTGCGTTTACTTTAGCTATTAATTCATCAAAAATAACAATAGCTTCATCTACAATAGCTTCAATCTTTTTTAGGTCTCCTGATGCAGAAACTAAACACTCATCAATTACATCACCTAAAACATAGTTGATGTCTTTTTTTAAATTCTTTATGCTTGCCATACTTAATTATTTTAGAATACAAATCTAGCCTATTTTATCCAATCTTTTTTCAAACTTTTAAAATTAATTACGTTTGTTTAAGAGCTAAATAATTTCAAAATATCTTTTAGTTGACCTAAGGTGTGAAAATTTGAATTTTGGGCTTCTTCTAATGAAACCTCTTCATGAGACCAGGTTATATGAAATGGAATGTGAATAGCTGATGCACCAATTTTTATAAGAGGTAACACATCCGACTTTAATGAATTACCAACCATTAAAAACTCATTTGTATTAATATCTAAATGTTTTATCAATTTCCTGTAATCCCCATCTTTTTTTTCACTCATTACCTCTATATGATGAAAATATTTTAATAATCCTGATTTTTCTAATTTACGCTCTTGATCTAATAAATCTCCTTTAGTAGCGACTATTAACTTATACTTATCATGAAGTTTTTCTAGCACCTCTTCTACACCCTCTAACAATTCAATTGGCTTATTTAACATCTCTTTTCCTAGGATTAGAATTTCATCTAATTCATGCTGAGATATGGAGTAATTAGATAATTTTAAAGCACATTCAATCATAGAAAGCATAAACCCCTTAATACCATATCCATACAATTTCAAATTCTTCATTTCTATTTTAAAAAGCTCCTGATCTATCCTATTTTCAGTCTCATACTTTGATAAAATTTTTGCAAACTTTTTCTCTGCGTCTCTAAAATAGGTTTCATTTACCCAAAGCGTATCATCGGCATCAAATGCGATTACTTTACAGTTTTCATACATATCAATTTTATTCATATTTAATTCCAAATATACATATTTAGCAAGTTTATACTATAAATCTAAAAGACTACCTAAAACTGTAAACTTTCTGAACTAAAACTGATTTTTTTCGAATATAAATATTACATACATTTGAAAGTAAATTTTATAAAAAAACTAAAAGCAATAATGACAAAATTCAAACTAGACATAAAAAAAAGTATTCTTGAATTATTTATGATTTTTTTAGCCATTACAATTTCATTCTTTATCGAAGAATGGAGACAAGATAATCAACTAAAAAAGAGATTAATTGAAGATTATAATGCGATGTCAAAAGATCTTGATGAAGACATCATTCAGTTAGAGGCCGTTATTAGTGAACATAGTTCAAAGAATTTAGTTGGACACAACTTAATGGATATGTTGAATAATAAGATACCCTTTAACTACGATAGTTTTCTTGAAAAATCTAAAAAAATTGGCACTGGAAACACTTTTTTTGGAACAACTAGCGCTTATGACGTTTCTGTTTCTAGTGGAAGACTCACTTATTTTGGTGTAAGTAAACTATCACACGAAATTGGATTGGTTTATGGTCATCATTATGACCGGCTTGATGTTAATGGGAAGCTAATGGATGAATTGTATCTTTTTCATTCTAACATTATTTCTAGTGCATACTTAAGCGATAAAAAAACAAAAAAAGATATTGAAATTAATAAGAAAATTATCTTTTCTAAAGAATATAAGAGTAAACTTGCTAAGTTTATTGGTATTGAGTCAAGCTATTTGAAGAAGTCAAATAGAGCTTTAAAACAAATGTTAAAGGTAAAAAAGATGCTTGCTAAATTCTTATCATAAAATGCCTGAAAATTACTCTCCTGAATACTTTACAAAATTTCTTGGTGTTTCGTACAATGTGATTTCTAAATCTAAAGAACTAGGTAAATGTTTTCTAAGTTTGTTGTAAGAAACTACACATATGTTTTCAGCTGTTGGATTTAAAGTCTTAAATTCCTCTACTTCGAGATTTAAATTTTTGTGATCAAAAGCATCTTCAATTTCGGTCTGAATTAAATTTTTTAAAATTCCCAAATCAAACACATAACCTGTATCTGGGTCTATTTCTCCAGTTACTGCTACAATAATTTCATAGTTATGACCATGAAAATATGGGTTATTGCACTTTCCAAAGACTTCTGAATTTTTTTCATCAGACCAATCTGGTT
>CAJQMN010000025.1 GCA_905479435.1 uncultured Flavobacteriaceae bacterium
CTTAGCAAAAAAAATAACCTTTGACAATTCAATGTTGATATACCTCAACAATACAACTAACAATGCAAATAATCCGAACGAAAATTATGCACGAGAGTTTTTAGAATTATTTACCATTTTAAAAGGGCCTCAAATAACGGAGGGAAATTATACAAATTATACAGAATTAGATATTCAGCAGGCTGCAAAAGTTTTCTCTGGCATTAAAGTTCAATACGACAGAAGTATCATTGACCCTGATACAAATCTTCCAAAAGGAAGAATAGCTGTAGGGAATCATGATACAACAAATAAAACATTTAGCAGTGCTTTTGATAACCAGACAATTACAGGAGGTCATTCAGAGGAGACCATTATTAATGAGTTAGACGCATTTGTAGAAATGATATTTGAAAAAGAGGCTACTGCTAAATCTTTTTGTAGAAAACTGTATCGTTTTTATGTGAAAAGTGAAATTACTGATGAAATTGAAAATGATATTATTGGTCCTCTGGCCAGTGAACTCATAAATAACAACTATGAGTTATTACCGACTGTAAAAACACTTTTGTCTTCAGAGCACTTTTTTGGCAATGACATTGCAAATGAAACTGATAAAATTATAGGATCAATAGTAAAAAGTCCATTACAAATGATCTCTGAAATAAGTTCATGTTTTGAACTTGAAATTGCAAACCCTTCAACAAACAATATTGATTTTTATCGATTTTTTAATTTTGTGCATAATTATTTTTTAGCAAGTAGTGGGCTCATTTTATATAGCCCTGATTCTGTTGCAGGATATCCAGCCCATTACCAAGAACCTGATTATGACAGACATTGGTTCTCTTCGAACACAGTTTTGGGTAGATATAAATTAATTGAAAGTTTTATTAGTGGTAGAAATAAAATAGGCAATAATGGTCTAATTTATGTACAATTAAATATTGTTAACTATGTGAGAGATCATATCGTCAACCCATCTGATGCAATTTCATTAGTAACAGAATTATCTGATTTACTATATCCTGAAAGTATAGATGCTGACAGAAAAAATTATTTTACAGAAAACTTATTAGAGGGGTTTCCCGCATATTATTGGACAGATGCTTGGTCTGAATATTTGAATTCTAATGATGAGACTGTTGTTAAATCTAGACTAGAGGCATTATTTACGGCGCTAATAAATGCTACAGAATTTCAATTAACCTAGAATTATATGAAAAGAAGAAATTTTTTAAAACTTTCTGCAACGGCATCTGCTATTGGTTTACTTCCTCTTGAAATAAAGGCAATATTGAAAACTGCTAATTTATCAACTTGTGATATTGCAAATCGTAAGTTAGTTCTAATAAATCTAGCTGGTGGTAATGATGGTCTTAACACCATTATACCCATTAACGAATATGATGCCTATGCGAACTTAAGACCTTCACTAAAAATACCAAACTCTGGGGTAAATTCTTTCATTACGCTAGACAGTACGCTCCCAGAAAATCAATTGATTGGTCTTCACCCTGCTCTAACGGGTTTTAAAGATTTATATGATGAGGGTAGGATGCGCATATTACAATCTGTTGGATATCCTTCCCAGAATAAAAGTCATTTCGCATCTACAGATATTTATTCTACAGGAAATGATGGAAATAGTTGGGATAACGGAAATGATTCTGGGTGGATTGGAAGATTTATGGAGAGGTATTACATAAATGAATTAACTGACAGCTACCCTTTGGGAGTTCAAATTGGTTCTAATAAAACCTCTTTAGGGTTCCATGGAGAAACAGAGCACGGTTTAGCAATTAATATCTCCGGACAAGATCCATCGGGTTTCTATTCAGAATTAAGTGGTTTAGGAGGTGACGCACCAACTAATATTCCAGACAGTGATTATGGTTTAGAGCTTCATTATATTGCGGAAACTGACCAATTATCTAATCAGTACTCTCAAGCAATTTCGAATGCATTTAATACGGGAAGCAATGCCAATTCTTACGCTGATTCAGATTTGTCAAACCAACTTAAAACTGTAGCTAAATTAATAAGCGGAGGCTTAGAGTCTAAGGTTTATATTGTTAGAATTAGTGGTTTTGATACCCATGATAATCAATCTCAATCAGTCGGATCTATTGAAGGGAAACATAACGACCTATTAACCGAAGTCTCTGAGGCTATTAAGTCTTTCGTAGATGACTTAGACCAACAAGGACTGGCAGACGATATTGTTGGGTTAACCTTTTCAGAATTTGGAAGAAAAGCAAAAGAAAATGGAAGTTTAGGAACAGATCATGGAGAAATTGCTCCCATGTTTGTATTTGGAAATCCTGTTAATGGGGGAGTATCTGGAACTAATGTAGACTTAAGCGAGGCAACTGACGATAATAATTACCAATTAAAAACTGTACAATTTGATTACAGACAAACATTAGGTACTTTATTGCAAAATTTTTTAGGCGCAGATGATACAGTGATTGATTCGGCCTTCTTTAACTTTTCAACTGATGAAAGCTTTGCAAATTTAAAAATAAATGAGCTTATCAAAGATTCATTTTCAGTAGATGAAGAATGCTACGGACAAACACTCGAAATTGATAAATTTAATGCTCAAGGAGCTCTCAAGGAATGGATTGTTTTTCCAAATCCAGTTCGAGAAATATTACAAGTACATTCTGAAAAAGAATTTGCAACTGTAAGTTATAGGGTTTTTAACAATCAATCTCAAACAGTTTTAAACGGAACCCATCAATTAATTAATGGCACCCTAAAAGTAAATACTCAAAACCTCACTCCTGGTATTTATTTTATCCAAATTATTTCAAATGGCAAAAGTGAAACTCATAAGATCTTGAAGTTATAATACTGCCTAAATTTACTTCCATTTAATATTACAGCCTATACTAGGCTTAGGAATACCTGTGTACGGTTTTTCACTTTCAAGAAGATCTAAAACTTCTCGAATATCTATCCCAGTAACTGGAAGATCATTGCCAGGTCTAGAATCATCTAATTGACCATGATATACTGATGTTAAATTGCTATCAAAAACATATAAATCTGGAGTACATGCAGCGTCATAAGCTTTAGCGACCTCTTGAGTTTCGTCATACAAATATGGAAACGGATAATTTTCTTTTTCAGCATGAATTTTCATTTGGGCAGGGCCATCCATCGGGTATTTTTCTGAATCATTACTACTAATGGCAATAAAGCTAAACCCTTTAGAACTATACGCATTAGCGATTTGAACTAAGACTTTGTTAATGTGAATTACAAAAGGGCAGTGGTTGCAAATGAAGAAAATAACTGTTCCTTTCTTTCCCTTTAATTCCTCTAAAGAAACCTTTTTTCCTGAGATGGTATCTACTAATGTGAACTTAGGAGCAGCAATGCCTTTCTGAAAATTATTGGACGGAGTTAATGCCATATTCTTACTTTTTAGCCTTTATACTTCATGGGCAAATGCACCACTTTTTTTGTATCAAAAAAATCTTCATTAAAATAATCTGATAAATTAAAAATTGAAACTGCGGTGTATTTTTTTAACTCTTCAGTTAAATCACCCCCTTTTAAATATAAAATTCCATTTTTAATTTTGTGCGCTTGCTTTTTATTAATTTTCCCTTTGGTCCAGCGAACAAACGTTTCCATTTGAGCCACTGCTCTACTAACAATAAAATCATAGGTGTCTTTAACCTCTTCAACTCTTCCATGCGTGGTTGAAATATTGTGCAAGCCTAAGCCCTCAGCTACCTCATTTACCACTTTTATTTTTTTACCAATACTATCTACAAGATGGAAATGTGTTTCTGGAAATAATATAGCCAAAGGAATACCGGGGAAACCACCCCCAGTTCCAACATCCATCACTTTTGTGTTTGGTTTAAACTGAACTACTTTAGCTATTCCTAGTGAGTGTAACACATGTCTCAAATATAGCTCATCAATATCTTTTCTAGAGACCACATTAATTTTTAAATTCCAATCTTTATACAGCTCTTGCAGTTTTGAAAATTGTGTAATTTGATTTTGTGTTAATTTCGGAAAATATTTTAAAAGTAAATCCATGATTTTGAATATATGGCAAAAGTAATTAATCAATAGAACAATTCCTCTAAATAATAATCGTTTATAACCATATCGTACTCAAAAATGTTTATTTTTGAGATATAACAATACACCCATTTATGAAGTCAATAAATTTTTCAAGAATAGATAAGGCAAAGTTTTTTAGAACACTCAATAAAAGAGTAAATACGTACTTTAAAGAAAATAATATTAAGCGAACAGGTAATTGGAAATTATACACCAAAGCCTTTATAATGTTTTCTATTTTTTTAGTGCCTTTTATTTTAATTCTTACAGTTGAAATGCCACAGTGGTTGATGTTTATTCTAATGGCTGTAACTGGAGTTGGAATGGCTGGAGTTGGAATGAATGTAATGCATGATAGTAATCATGATTCTTTTTCTAGTAAAAAATGGGTTAATAAATTAATGGGGAGTAGCATTTATATTCTTGCCGGTAATGTATACAATTGGAAAGTACAACACAATGTCTTACACCATACATTTACCAATATAAAAGACCATGATGAAGATATTGATGCCGGGAGAATTATACGTTTTTCTAAACATTCTAAATGGTTGAAAATTCACAAGCTTCAAAAATACTATTCTATCTTCCTCTATGGCTTATTAACAATAAATTGGGCAATTACTACCGATATTAAACAGATGCATAATTATTTGAAAAGAAAATTATCGTATGGTAAATTTCCTAGTCCAGCTGTAGAGTGGACAAAATTAGTGGTCTCTAAACTCGTTTATTACTCTCTATGGATCGTTTTACCTCTTGCTGTTTTAGACATAGCTTGGTGGAAAATACTTATTGGTTTTTTTGTAATGCATTATACAGCTGGCATGATTTTAAGCCTAGTTTTTCAATTAGCACATATTGTACCTAATACAGAAATGCCAATACCAGATAAAGATGGGAATTTAGAACATACGTGGGCAGTCCACCAATTATATACCACCTCTAACTTTGCTCCTAGTAACAGACTCGTAAATTTCTACACAGGGGGGCTAAATCATCAGGTTGAACATCATATTTTTCCTCATATATCTCATGTTCATTATGGTAAGTTGGCTAAAATTGTAAAAAAAACAGCCAAAGAGTTTAATTTACCTTACAATGAATATAAAACAACTCGTAAGGCCATTATAGAACATTTTAGACACCTGGGTGTTTTAGGTAAAAATCCAGAAATAGCATAAAAAATTATAATTATATAATACCAATGGCGTATCCATTATCGAATAGAATAAATAGCCTGCCTGTTTCTCAAACATTGGCTATGGCAGCAAAGGCAAGAGAATTAAAAGCTGAAGGTAAAGACATTATTAGTTTAAGTTTAGGGGAACCAGACTTTAACACACCAGACTTTATTAAAGTTGCAGCTGTAGAAGCAATCAATCAAGATTATAATTCTTACACCCCTGTAGATGGATATGGGGAGTTGAAAGAAGCCATCTGTACTAAGTTTAAACGAGATAATAACTTGAGCTACAAACCGGGTCAAATTGTAGTATCTACAGGAGCTAAACAGTCCATTGCTAATGTTGCTCAAGTACTTCTTAATCCTGGAGATGAAGTTTTATTACCAGCACCATATTGGGTAAGTTACTCTGCGATTGCAATTTTATGTGAAGCAATATTCGTCGAAATACCGTCTTCTATAGAAACTGATTTTAAAATTACACCAGAACAGTTAGAGGCCTCTATTACACCAAAAACTAAGATGGTGTTTTTTAATTCACCTAATAACCCTAGTGGAACAATTTACACGGAAGAAGAATACAGGGCTTTAGCAAAAGTTTTGGAAAAACATCCTCAAATTTATGTACTATCTGATGAAATTTATGAGCATATAAACTACAGCAACCCAACCTTTAGTTTTGCTGCTATCGAAAACATGTTTGATAGAACGATTACTGTGAATGGTCTAGCAAAAGCTTTTGCTATGACTGGCTGGAGAATCGGGTATATCGGAGCACCAGAATGGATCGCTAAAGCATGTACAAAAATGCAAGGACAAATTACATCTGGAACAAATTGTATTGCACAACGAGCAGCTATAACTGCAGTACTAGCTCCAGTTTCTAAAGTACAGTATATGGTAGACGAGTTTA
>CAJQMN010000026.1 GCA_905479435.1 uncultured Flavobacteriaceae bacterium
ATGAGATACTCAATATTTGATTTGTCAAAACTTTTTATTGCATCTAATAATTTAACATCGTATGTTAAACTATATTTAATAATTTCGGCCATACCTGAACGCAACTCCCTTTCCTCAAGTGTAGCCAGATAGTTATCATCTATGATTACAATTTCAGGGTTTGCAAACAAACCTATTTGATTTTTTAAAACACCTAAATCTACACCAGTTTTTCCACCAACAGAAGCATCAACCATGCTTAATAATGTTGTAGGGATGTTAACAAAGTCAATTCCTCTCTTAAATGTAGAAGCAACAAAACCCCCTAAATCTGTAATTACACCCCCTCCTAAAGTTATTAATAAACTATTTCTGTCTGCGTTTAATTCGGTTAGTACATTCCAAACACCAGTACAAGTATCTAAGTTTTTATGAATTTCTCCCGATTCAATTTCTATAATTTCTATTCGTTTATCTGTATCTAGTAAAGGAATAAATTTTGGATAACAACAATCAAATGTATTTTCATCAACTAAAATAAAAATTGAAGAATAATCTTTCTTTATGATTAGACTATTTAGTTCTTCATATCCTTTATTTTTAAAATGAACAAAGTAAGTTGCTGCTTTTATAGATTTCATATTCTGAATATATTTCATCTACAAATAAACTACAAAATATTGAATAATTTAAGCAAGGTGGTTATCTTTGTTTGTATATATTTTTAAATAATGAGTCTATTTAATAACACCAAAATTGCATTTTCTCTCAAATCTGATTCTGAGTTAGAAAGAGCTTTCTTTCTATTCAATTTAATCCAAAGCCAACCAATGGTGAAGATTGGTACTGCAGTAACAAATTTTGCATTAAAGGCTCACTTACCTGTAGAGGGTCTTATACGGTCTACTGTATTCGATCACTTTTGTGGTGGTGTTACAGAGGAAGATTGTATTCCTAATATCGAAAAGATGCATAGTAATGGTGTTTACTCTGTTTTAGATTATTCTGTGGAGGGAAAAGAAACAGAAGAACAATTTGATATTGTAAAAGCTAAAACATTAAAAAATATTGAATTTGCTAAGAAAAAAGATGCAATTCCATTTGTGGTTTTTAAACCCACAGGAGTTGGTCGATTTTCCTTATACCAAAAAATTACAGAAAAAAAACCACTCTCCAATGAAGAAAAAAGTGAGTGGGATGCAGTGATGAATCGTTATTATGAAATATGTGATAAAGCAATAAAATTTGATGTTCCTATATTAATTGATGCCGAGGAGAGTTGGATGCAAGATGCGGCAGATGTATTGGTTGAGGGTTTAATGGAAAAGTATAATCTAGACAAAGCTATTGTTTTTAATACATTACAAATGTATCGCCATGATAGGATGGAATATTTAAAATCATTACACCAAAAAGCATTAAAAGGAAATTATCACATAGGATTAAAAATAGTTCGTGGTGCTTACATGGAAAAAGAAAGGGAAAGAGCAAGAGAAAATAAGTATATATCTCCCATATGTAAAGATAAAAATGCTACTGATGAAAATTTTAATGCTGCTATAAAATTTATGATGGAACACGATAAAATGGCTCTTTTTGCAGGAACACACAATGAAGAGAGCTCTTATTTATTGTTGGGTTTAGCAAAAAAATATAACATAAATTCCGCTGATCAACGGTTGTGGTTTGGTCAATTGTACGGTATGAGTGACCACATAAGTTTTAATTTAGCTAAAGAAGGATTCAATACAGCTAAATATGTTCCTTTTGGACCAGTTAGAGATGTGATGCCTTATCTAATAAGAAGGGCTGAGGAAAACACCTCTGTAGCAGGACAAACCAATAGAGAGTTAAATTTAATTAAAGAAGAAAGAGTAAGAAGAAAATTAGAATGAATACCGTAGAAGAAATAAAAGAACTCCTTCAAAAAAATAAAAAGCGCTTAGACGTAGAACTTCAGCAAAGTAAAGAAGCCGTTAGTTTGATAAAAAAGTCTATGCATTCCTCTTTATCTGAGGAGGAAAAAGAAAAAGTCAAAATTCAGTTATTAGATATCTGTAAAGCTATACCTGCATTTACAGTATTTATGTTACCTGGAGGTGCCTTGTTATTACCCCTTTTAATAAAATTAATCCCAGATATTTTACCTACAGCTTTTAGAGATGATGAAGAGCTAATAAATTAATGCTAATTTATTCAATCTCTTAAAGTAAAACACTACTTTTGCAACTTCAAAAAAAGTAAGTATGCAATCAATTAGGAATATTGCTATTATAGCCCACGTAGATCACGGTAAGACTACATTAGTAGACAAGATTATAGATCAAGCAAAAATTTTAGACGATCGTAAAGAACGTAAAGATTTATTATTAGACAACAATGATCTTGAACGGGAAAGAGGAATTACAATTTTATCGAAAAATGTTTCTGTTAATTACAAAAATGTAAAGATAAATGTAATAGACACTCCAGGTCACGCAGATTTTGGTGGTGAAGTAGAGCGTGTATTAAAAATGGCTGATGGTGTTTTATTATTAGTTGATGCTTTTGAAGGACCAATGCCTCAAACACGTTTTGTATTGGGTAAGGCACTAGAACTAGGTTTAACTCCTATTGTAGTTGTGAATAAAGTTGATAAAGAAAATTGTACACCAGACTTAGTTCATGAAAAAGTATTTGATTTGATGTTTGCATTAGAAGCTACAGAAGAACAATTAGATTTCACTACAATATATGGTTCAGCTAAAAATGGCTGGATGAGTACAGATTGGCAAGAGCCAAAAGACAATATTTTAGATTTATTAGATGCTGTTATAGCATCTATACCTGAAGCTCCCTACAGAGAAGGATCTCCTCAAATGCAAATTACTTCTTTAGATTTTTCCTCTTTTACAGGAAGAATTGCTATTGGGCGTGTTTTTAGAGGTGATTTAGAAGAGAATAAAGATTATATGTTGTGTAAAAGAGACGGTTCTACAAAAAAAGTTAGAATAAAAGAATTACACGTTTTCGAAGGGATGGGGAAATCCAAAACTTCAAAAGTAAGAAGTGGTGATATTTGTGCAATAACTGGTTTAGAGGGTTTTGAAATTGGTGATACTATTGCAGATTTAGATGCTCCGGAGGCTTTACCTAGAATAGAAGTAGATCAACCTACAATGAGTATGTTATTTACCATTAATAATTCTCCTTTTTTTGGTAAAGAAGGAAAGTTTGTAACCTCTCGTCACCTACGTGATCGATTATTTAAAGAGATGGAAAAGAATTTAGCACTTCGAGTAGATACAACAGACTCAGAGGATAAGTTTAATGTATATGGTCGTGGTGTTCTTCATTTATCTGTTTTGATAGAAACCATGCGAAGAGAAGGATATGAATTACAAGTAGGAAGACCACAGGTAATACTCAAGGATATTGATGGTGTAAAATCTGAGCCTTACGAAACTTTATCAATAGATGTTCCAGAAGACGTTGCCTCTAAGGCAATTAATTTAGTTTCATTACGAAAAGGAGATTTATTAGTAATGGAGCCAAAAGGAGATCTTCAGCATTTAGAGTTTACTATACCGTCTAGAGGACTTATAGGGTTGAGAAATAAGATTTTAACAGCAACAGCAGGTACAGCTATTATTAACCATAGATTTTCTGAGTACGGTCCTTTTAAAGGTGAATTTTCAGAGGATATTAAAGGAGCTATTGTTTCCTCTGCAGCAGGAAAAGCTACAGCCTATGCAATAGATAGATTGCAAGATAGAGGACGTTTTTTTATAGATCCAAATCAAGACATATATATAGGACAAGTTGTTGGTGAAAATAGTAAGGATACAGATATGGGAGTAAATTTAATCAAAGGGAAGAAATTAACCAACGTTCGTTCATCTGGAACAGATGATAGTGTTAAGATAGCACCAAAGATTGATTTTTCATTAGAAGAATGTATGGAATATATTAAAGTAGACGAATAT
The DNA here is from genome assembly GCA_905479435.1 of uncultured Flavobacteriaceae bacterium. Lineage (GTDB taxonomy): Bacteria > Bacteroidota > Bacteroidia > Flavobacteriales > Flavobacteriaceae > Polaribacter. The sequence continues at coordinate 3,945 of CAJQMN010000026.1, forward strand.
CTAGAGGTTACGCCAGAAAGTTTACGAATGCGAAAAATTTCTTTTAGACCCTAGTATTTAAATTACCAAAAAAGATAAAAGCTCATGTTAAACTTGAGCTTTTTTTATTGATTTAAGCTTTGAAATAAGTTTATTTGATTTATTCTAAACAGTTATTTGAAATAAACTTACTGTTGCATTTTGGTAGTGTAAGGGGAGTTCTGAAGTATGCTGTAATTTTGAGATACCTATAAAGTCAAATCCGCATACTTTATAATGATTTATAAGTCCAGTATTCTTTCCAACAGTGTCCATTCTAATGTATTTTTTATTTCTTTTTTCTGCACATTTTCTAGCCCATTTTACGATATTTTTAACCAAATGCCTACCTCTAAATTTTGGACTTGTAGAGATTCTATGAATGTAAATTGAAGGATCATTATTTTTAGCTCCCCAAATTTGAGGATCACTCTCAGTAGTAGCCCAAATACAGGCAATTTGATCATCTATGATAAGTTTCCATTGTCTATTTTCACGTATCTCTTTTTCAATCAACTTTCGTTCAAAATTTGGCCAAGCAACCATAGATTTCTTATTTTGAAAATTAGTTGCTATTTCGTATAATTCGAATATATGATCAATATCTTCTATTTTACTATTATAAATATTCATTATCAGCTAGTTCAATTTAGAATTCTTATAACATATATACGATAAATCATCTGTTAACTGAAATATAATCGTTTTTTTAGTTCACTAAAATCTTCAATAATTAGATCAGCATTTTCTAGAGTTTGATCACTATCTAAAGGATTTCTATAGCCAACAGCAAATATTCCTGCATCATTAGCTGCTTTGATTCCATTATCTGAATCTTCAATAACAATGCAATGTTCTTTTGACGCACCACCAAGAATAGCCCCCTTTTCAAAAATTTCTGGATGGGGTTTAGAGGCTGTTAGATCTGCACCACTTATTTTTGCAGTAAAATATTGATTTAAATCAAATCTAGAAAAAACACGATTAATGTTTACCATAGCTGAAGAGGAGGCTAAAACCAAAGTTAAGTTTTGATTGTGAAAAAAATGAATCAAATCTTTTACTCCATTAACCAAAGATAATGTTGGGTCATTTTCAAAGTAATTGACATAACGTTTTCTTTTCTGAAGTACTAACTCCTCGGGGTTATCATCTAGATTAAAATGATTCACCAACTTCTGAAATGCATTTATAGTAGATGAGCCAGTTAACGTTTTATAAAGTTTTTCAGAAACATCAACCCCTAGACTATTAAAAGTCTCATAATATGCCTTTTTATGAATTTCTTCAGAATCGATAATAACGCCATCCATATCAAAAATAACACACTGTAATTTTTTTGGAAAGTTCATTTAATTTAAAAATTTAGAATTTAATTTTTTAGTAGGGATCATACATTCTTCTTTTTTTCCAAACCAACGGTATCTATTTCTAGCGATAAAGTCATAAAAAAAGTCATTAAAAAAAACAGGGAAAATTCTAAATACTTGAATGAGTTTCCATATCCCGTAAAATTCATTTGCAATTTTGAAAGCTGCTTCAGATTTTATAAAGTAGTCTTCACCAGGAATATATAACACAATAGAGTCTATTTTTGAAGTATTGATTCCTAGTTCTTTGACAACATACTTGCCTGTATTTGATTGAAGTGCTGTAAATAAAAAAATGTTTCTTTTATCCTGTTTAATTATCTTTAAAACAGCTTCATTACATAAGTTACAGACCCCGTCAAATAAAATTAACTTTTTGTTATTAGGAATGGTATCTATCATTTTAAACATATACAGCAAAAATAATGCATAAAAATTTAAAATTTAGTGTAACAAATTTATTTTGGAAACGTCTTATGTGAGTATCACTATTTACAAGTAAATTGTAATTCGTTTTAACATAAAATTAGTAGCGGTAATATTGCCTATTAGCTACTTTTATCAAAAAATAAATTAGGTAAATGATTCGTATAAACAACCTACATAAATCGTATCCCATAGGTAAAGATTCTTTACATGTTTTGAAGGGTATAGACTTACATATTAAAGAAGGTGAATTTGTCTCAATTATGGGTTCATCAGGTTCAGGTAAGTCTACTTTATTAAACATAGTTGGTTTATTAGATGAGCACGATGAGGGTGATTATTTTTTAAATGGTCAAGAAATTAAAAATTTAAATGAAAAAAAAGGTGCAGTTCTTAGAAATAAATTTTTAGGGTTTGTTTTTCAATCTTTTAACCTTATCTCATATAAAACTGCGCTAGAGAATGTTTCATTGCCATTATATTATAAAGGGGTCTCCAGAAAAGAGCGACAAAAAATAGCGCTAGAGTATTTAGATAAGGTAGGTCTTAAAGATTGGGCATCTCATTTACCCAATGAATTATCTGGTGGTCAAAAACAGCGTGTAGCTATAGCAAGGGCTTTAGTAACCCAACCCAAGGTTGTTTTAGCAGACGAACCAACGGGAGCATTAGATTCCACAACAACAGATTCTGTGATGGATTTATTGAAAGACATCAATAATGAAGGAATGACCGTTTTTGTGATTACACACGAGGAGGAAGTTGCTGATCAAACTAAACGAATAGTTCGTTTAAAAGACGGAATTATAATTAGTGATACTATCAACGTTCAAAGAAACCCTGTAAAAACCGTTTAACTATGTTCGATTTAGATCGATGGAGGGAAATCTTCCAAAGCATAAATAAAAATAAATTACGTTCTGTAATGTCTGGTTTTACAGTAGCTTTTGCTATTTTATTATTTACCTTGTTATTTGGTGTTGTTAGTGGTCTTAAAAACACATTTGAAGGTGCGTTTGTAGACGATGCTGTAAATTCTATGATTGTAAGGGTCTGGAAAACAACAAAACCGTTCAAAGGATTACAATCTGGTAGGAGAATTCAATTAAAGAATCCAGATTATGATTATTTAGCTGACAAATATGAATCAAAGATAGATTTGATGACTGCTAGAATTTTTAAAAATTTCAGTATTTCATATAATGATAAACAAGACAATTATAGTGTAACAGCTGTTCATCCCGATCATCAATTTTTAGAGAAAACAATAATAGATGAGGGAAGATACATAAATCAACTAGACATCAATGAATCCTCAAAAGTAATCGTAATAGGTAGGTTAATTAAGTCTGATTTATTTGGAGAAAAACTAGCATTGGGTAAACGAGTCAATGTAGGAGGGATATCCTATAAAATTATTGGAATTTTTTCTGATGATGGCGGAGACAATGAAGAGAGAGTAGCCTATATTCCTGTAACTACAGCACAAAAATTATATGGGAATAATGAGTATTTAAATCAAATTAGAATTGGGTACAATCAAGATTTAAATTTAGATGAGGCCATAGCTTTTGGAAATCTTATAGAAAGAGATATGAGAAGCAAACTGGATATTCATCCAGATGACCAAAGCGCTTTGTCTGTTAGAAATATGGCTGAAGGTAGAAAAGGAGTTGATGTTTTTATGATTGCACTTTTTTTTATCGTAGTTTTTATAGGCTCTGGTACTCTTATTGCAGGAATAATTGGTATCAGCAATATTATGATATTTGTGATCAAAGAAAGAACTAAAGAATTTGGTATACGAAAAGCCCTAGGCGCTAAACCTTCTTCAATTGTTGGAATGGTAGTTCAAGAGTCTGTCTTAATTACCACCATAGCAGGGTATCTTGGTTTAACTTTAGGTACATATATTTTAAGTTTAATAGGAAATAGCTTAGAAAAAGATTATTTCATTAAAGATCCAAGTGTTAGTCAAGGATTGGTCATTGGCGCCACTTTTGTTTTAATTATTTCAGGGTTAATAGCCGCTTTAGTTCCTGCTAGAAAAGCATCACAAATTAAACCCGTAGTAGCCTTAAGAGCAGATTAGTATGAAATTTATATTTGATTCAGATACTTGGCAAGAAATTTATGGAGGAATCCGTAAAAATAAAACGAGAACAGTAATAACTATCATTGGTGTTTTATGGGGAATCTTCTTGTTAGTAACTCTATTAGGAGCTTCCCGAGGTTTAGAAAATAATTTTAAAAATATTTTTGGAGATTTTGCTACGAATAGTGTATTTGTTTGGTCTCAAAGAACCGAACTTCCTTTCAAAGGTTTTCAAAAAGGCAGAAGACTTCGTTTAACAACAAATGATGTTGAGATTTTAAAAAGAGAATACAAAGAAATTAAATTTATTGCTCCTAGAAGTCAATCAAATAGTGCAATAACTAGAGGTTTTAAAACAGGGAATTTTAATATTTCAGGAGATTTACCCGTTTTAGATAAAGTTCAAAAAAAGGACTTAGTTTATGGGCGTTTTTTAAATGAAAATGATATAAAGTTAAAAGCTAAAGTTTGTGTTATTGAGTTGGAGATATACGAACAATTATTTGATAAAAATGAGGACCCAGTTGGAGAAATGGTAAATATTGGAAATATTTCTTACAAAGTTATTGGGGTTTACAAAAACGGCAACATTTCTTTTGATGGTTCAGCCGCATACATACCCTTTACAACTTTTCAACAGGTATTTAATAGAGCAAATAGAATTAGTTGGATGATGATTACTGCAAATGAAGGAGTTGATATTTTACAAATGGAGAAAGATTTACTATTAACTTTAAAAAATATTCATAAAGTAGATCCAGAAGATAAAAAAGCTTTTGGTAGTGCTAATTTAGCAGTTGAAATTGGAAAAGTTACAGGATTTTTAACAGGGATGCAGTTTTTGACTTGGTTTGTTGGTATCGCTACTCTTATCGCTGGGGTATTTGCTATTGGAAATATTCTCTTAATTACAGTTAAAGAGCGTACCAAAGAAATAGGAATTAGGCGTGCAATTGGAGCAACTCCAATAGAAATAAGAAGACAAGTAGTTCTTGAGTCAGTATTTTTAACAACTGTTGCAGGGATGCTAGGTATTATTTTTGGAGGTTTCGTATTGTTTTTATTAGATTATTTTTTAGGTTCTGGCCCAGATCCTACTTTAGTAAATCCAACAGTTAATATTCCAATTATATTATTTGCATTTTTAATCCTAATAGTGCTTGGAACTTTAATTGGCTTAATACCCGCTTACATGGCTACACTGGTAAAACCAATAGATGCCCTAAGAGATGAATAAAAATAAAGAAATATATTAATCAGAGTTTATACACAAATAAAATGAGTAAAAGAGCAAAAATTATATTAGTAATAGTTTTCATAACATTTGCAGGAGTTCTTCTATGGTTAGGGAGTAAAAATAAAAAAAACATAAAAACTTTTGATACTGAAAAAGCTTTTAAAGCTACTATAGTAAAAAAGACAGTTGCTACCGGAAAAGTGATTCCTCTTGAAGAAATTGAAATTAAACCACAGATTACTGGGATTATAGATAAAATAATCTTACTCGAGGGTGCAAAAGTAAAAAAAGGAGACTTAATTGCAACCGTAAGGGTTGTCCCAAATGAGCAATCTTTGATAAGTGCAAAAGGAAGGGTTAATAATATTAAATTAAGAGTTAAAAATTTAAAAATTTCTTTTGACCGAAATAAGAAGTTGTATGATAAAGGGGTGTTAGCAGCATCAGCATTTGAGCAAGTTGAGTTGTCTTTCGAACAAGCAAAACAAGATTTGGTGAACGCTCAAAATGATTACAAAATCATTAAAAGTGGTTCCTCTGGTGTTGGCTTAGCCAATACTGATATTAGAGCCCAAATATCTGGTACAGTATTGGAGATTCCTGTAAAAGAAGGAGATCAAGTAATTCAAAGTAATAATTTTAATGCTGGAACTACCATTGCCTCAATAGCAGATATGAGTAAAATGATTTTTGAAGGTAAAGTTGATGAATCAGAAGTTAGTCGATTAGTTAAAGGCACAGATATAGAAATATCATTAGGAGCCATAGAGGAGAAAAAATTTCCAGCTAAATTAAATTTCATTGCTCCAAAAGGAACTGAAGAGGGTGGAGCTGTTCAATTTAAAATTAAAGCAAATATAACTCTAGATGATAATTATTTTGTTAGAGCAAACTACAGTGCAAATGCTGATATTGTTCTTGAAAAACAAGATAGTGTATTATCCATAAAAGAGGCTTTACTTCGTTTTGATAAAAAAACTGAAAAACCTTATGTAGAGGTTAAAATTGGTGAGAATGAGTTTGAAAAAAGAGAGTTAGAGTTAGGGATTTCAGATGGGGTTAATATTATGGTAAAATCTGGAATTAATACTACTGATGAGTTGAAAATATGGAATAAAGCCAATAAAGATTACGAAGCAGATGATGATCCAAGAAGAGATTAATTGATATAATTGAGGTTACATAATAAGGGATTTATTAATAAATCCCTTTTTTTATTTGATAAAAATCCTATACCCCAATTCAAACCCTAGTATGTTATAGCCACTATTAGGTTTTTGTATATTGAAGTTGGAAACATGGCCAACTGTAGTTGCTACAAAAACCTCTGATGAATTTCTCGTATGAGCAAGACCTAAAGATACGTTTTCAATGAATGTAAAGCCCTTAGCCAATCGCTCAGATTCTAAGCTTATATAGCCTGCTCCCAAACCTAAAGTAGCCTCGAAGGCAATGTTTTTAATTAGAGATTTTCTTAATTGAAATCCTAATTCAAAAGCATATAATGAGATGTCTTTTTTTTGAGTAAATTTTTCACGTAGAAACTCAAAATTTTCTTCATCAGGAGTAATAAATTGTTCATTGAGCAATTGATGTTGTACCTTTTGATACTGGGGTTGTACAATGAGGTTTATATTCCATTTCTTTCCTTTTCTCAATACATAAAATAACTGAAACTTATATACATTGGTTTTGTAGTCATAATCTTTATCAAAAAATAAAATATTATTTTGTTTAGCACTACTATAAAGAAATCCTATTTTCTTTACTGAGGGTTTTATTTGTTTTTCTTGGCTATTGACCAAAGAATAAAAAAATAATAAAAAAATAAAAATTGATCTATTCAAACTGCTTAGCTATTTTTTCAGCTTTTTTACTCTCAGAATAATCATAAAAACCTTCTCCAGATTTCACGCCTAATTTCCCAGCACTTACCATATTTACCAATAGTGGACATGGTGCATATTTTGGGTTTTTAAAACCATTATACATAACCTCTAATATAGACAAACAAACGTCTAAACCTATAAAATCAGCTAACTGTAGAGGGCCCATAGGATGAGCCATACCTAATTTCATGACTGTATCAATTGCCGACACTCCAGCAACTCCGTTGTAAAGAGTTTCAATAGACTCGTTAATCATAGGAAGTAATATTCTATTGGCTACAAATCCAGGGTAGTCGTTTACTTCTACAGGAATTTTATTTACTTTCTTAGATAGGTCAACTATAAATTTTGAAACTTCATCAGAGGTGTTATATCCTCTAATGATTTCAACTAATTTCATTAGGGGTACGGGATTCATAAAATGCATACCGATCACTTTATCTGGTCTAGAAGTTATCCCTGCAATTTGTGTTATGGATATAGAAGAAGTATTCGTTGCTAAAATGGTGTCATCCGGACAGACTTCATCTAATTCTTTAAATATTTTTAATTTTAAATCTAAATTTTCAGTAGCAGCTTCAATAACCAAGCTAGCATATTGAGTGCCTTCCTTAATTGAAGTGTAAGTAGTAATATTTGTTAAAGTTTTATCTTTGTCAGCAGTAGTTATTTTTTCCTTAATAACCATTCTATCAAGATTTTTAGATATTACAGCAATACTTTTATCAAGAGCCTTTTGAGAAACATCAATCAATTGTACATTAAAATTAAATTGAGCAAAGGTATGCGCAATTCCATTACCCATAGTGCCTGCTCCAATTACTGCTATATTTTTCATCTGTCTAATATTTTTATGAATTATTTTTTTATTTTCTATTGGTAGAGACTTTTAGGGATAATCCTTACATTAATTGAGTATTTAAGTATAAATATTATCTAAAAACAATCAATAATGCGCTGTGCTATCCTTAAAGCATTTGTACCCTGTCTTAAAGATACAATAGGTGTTGTGTTATTTTCAATAGCATTAGCAAAAGATTCCAATTCATCTAAAATGGCATTGTTTGGAGTAACTTCAGGGTTATCAAAATATATTTGTTTTTTCACTCCTTCAGCGTTTTGAAGAATCATAGCAAATTCATCAGGTTGATTAGGAACATCTTTCATTCTTACAATTTCAGATTTTTTTTCTAGGAAATCAACAGAAATATAAGCGTCTTTTTGAAAAAAACGAGATTTTCTCATATTTTTCATAGATATTCTACTCGCTGTTAAATTGGCTACACATCCGTTTTCAAATTCTATTCTGGCATTTGCTATATCCGGAGTTTCAGATATAACAGAGACACCGCTAGCATGAACATTCTTAACAGGTGAATCAACTACACTTAAAATAATATCAATATCATGTATCATTAAGTCTAACACAACTGGAACATCTGTTCCTCTTGGATTAAATTCAGCTAAACGATGACATTCTATGAACATAGGAGAATCTATCTTATCATTTACTGCTGTAAATGCTGGATTAAAACGTTCTACGTGTCCAACCTGACCCATAACATGCTTTTGACTAGCAAGGGTTCTAATTGCTTCTGCTTCTATGACTGTCTTTGTGATTGGCTTTTCAATAAAAATATGACAACCCTTTTCTATAGCCTGTTTGGCACAATCAAAATGAGAAAGCGTTGGGGTTACAATATCTACAACATCAACTTCTTTTATTAAATCCTCAATATTGCTAAAAGCTCGATATCCAAAAGCTTCAGATACTTTCTGAGCATTTTCTTTTGAGGGGTCGTAAAAACCTATCAAATCGTATTTCTTAGATTGTTGTAGTAATTTCAGGTGAATCTTTCCTAAATGACCTGCACCTAATACTCCTGCTTTTAGCATAAAAATTTGATTTTTTTGATGATATATTTAAACGATAACAAAGATACAATTTTATAGGAATTTTAAATCAATTATTCTACTTTTAGCCTTCTATTTAAAGTTATAAATTGAAAGATACTTCTAAACACCAAGGCCTAAGAAATCAATTGGCTAGCATTCTAAAAAAGAAAGGAATTACAAATGAGAAAGTATTAACTGCAATAAAAATAATTCCAAGACATTTGTTTATTGACTCCTCTTTTTCAGATCATGCATACCAAGATAAAGCATTCCCGATTGCAGCAGAACAAACGATTTCTCAGCCTTATACTGTTGCTTTTCAATCTCAAACTTTAGCCGTTAATCAAGGAGATCTTGTTTTGGAAATAGGAACTGGTTCAGGATATCAAACTGCTGTTTTAATTGAGCTAGGCGCTGAAGTTTATACCATAGAACGCCAACATGAGTTGTTTAAAAAAACTTCATTGTTTTTACCTAAATTGGGGTTTAAACCAAAGAAGTTTATTTTTGGAGATGGGTATAAAGGTTTTAAAGAAAAAGCACCTTACGATAAAATTATTGTTACCGCTGGGGCACCTTTTGTTCCGAAACCATTATTAGCTCAATTAAAAGTGGGAGGGATGTTATTAATACCCGTAGGTGATAAAAAACAAATTATGACAATGTTTTATAGAAAAACGCTTAAAGAATTTGAAAAAAAAGAGCTAGGAGATTTTGCTTTCGTCCCCATGCTTCAGAAGAAAGTATAATACTAATCAATTAATAAAAGATTTTGTATTGCAACTTGAAAAATCTAAGAGTTTACCAAGGAAATCTAATTTTTCTTTGCTCTTTTCCAAATAGCAGTTCTTCCAAACATAGATAACCCAATATAACCTCTTAGTTTTAAAGTATTATGATCTAATAATTGAATGTAACACTTATATTCTTTTCCATTTTTTGGGTCTAAAATTTTTCCACCAGACCACTCATTGCCATCTTTTTTTAAACCTGTTAAAATATTCATACCTAAAATAGGTGCATTTTTTCTTTTTCCACTGCATTCAACACACGTTGCTGAACTTCTATTAGCATCACTGATTGATATTATTTTTGCGAAGGCTTTTGTGTCTTTCTCATAAACTTCAATAACAGATTCAATTTTATTTGTTTCTTCATCATAAGAATTCCAATTGCCAAAAATAGTTTGTGAAAAACTTGATATTGTAAAAAAAACACTAAAAATAAGCACTAATTTTTTTTTCATAATCTTTAGAATGTAATGTTTGTAATTAAATTAATCATAGGTAGCATCAAAGTTTGAATCCCATTTTCCTTGTACTCGGAGGACTTGTTCAATAATGTCTCGCACACATCCTTCACCACCATTCTTATCAGAAATATATTTTGATATGTGTTGAATCTCCATTGCAGCATCGTTAGGACAGCATGCTAAGCCAACAATTTTCATGATTGGGTAATCTGGTACATCATCACCCATGTACAAAATGTGCTCTGACTGTAAATTATACATTTCAATAAATTCATTGTACTGTTCAATTTTATTGTGTGCACCCATATACACATCCTCAATGCCTAAATTTTGTAATCTAATTTTTACCCCTTCATGCTTTCCTCCAGTGATGATACAAATTCTTAAACCAGCTTTAACAGCTGCACGAAGTGCATAACCATCTTTAATATTCATCTGACGAATTAATTCACCATTTGGAAATACAGTTACAATTCCATTAGTTAAAACTCCATCAACATCAAAAATTAGCGTATTAATTTGAGATAAGTATTGTTTATAGCTCTTTTCCATGATTTTGAATAGATTGTGTAATTTTTAAATAAAGTTCTTGTTGTGACTTTGATAACAAATTTAGATGATTTTTTATTGTTTCTATGTCATTTCTTTTTGCTGGACCAGTTTGTGCTTCTTTGGGAGTTAAATTTTTAATTTTTTGAGATGTTTCCTCAATCAATGGCTCTAAAATATCAAACGGAACATTGTGTTCTTCACAAATATTGTATGCAATTGTGTACATATGATTTGTAAAATTATTCACAAAAACAGCCGCAACATGAATTTTTTTTCTTTGAAGAGAAGAAAGGTGATAAATATTGCCTTGCAATAAAGAAGCTAATTTTTCTAGTTTCGCAAGGTCACTTTTATTTTCCGCTTCCAAACAAATGGGAATAGTTGAAAAATTTATTTCTTTTTCTTTTGAAAAAGATTGTAGAAGATAAAATACACCTTTATTTTTTTGATTTTTTAAAGCTTTCATTTCCACACTTCCTGAAGTATGAACAACAAAAGCGTTTTTTAGATTATATGAAATATTTGCTATGGCATCATCGCTTACAGCTATAATTGTTACATCGGCTTCTTTTATTAATGACAAATCACTTGTAGTTGAAACACTACTTTTTAGCAGTGCTTCATCCTCTAAATTCCTTGTATATACTTGTTTTAGATTGACATTTTCAATCTTTAAAAAAGCTTTAATTAAATGTTTGGCAACATTACCACTTCCTATAATAACCACTGAAATCATGCTGCGAAGATATTGAAATTATTAATTGTTAGGTTTGATTTCTTCAGTTTCGGAAAAGCGATTTATAATTATGTTTCTTTTTAGTGGTTTCTTTTGTAAATTCGTTTTTAATAATTTAATTAAATGATAGATTCAAAAAAATTAGGAGTTAACTCTGTTTGTGTTCATGTTGGAGAAGTGAAAGATGAACAATTTAAGGGAGCTATTTCACCAATGTATATGTCTACTTCGTATGCTTTTGATCAAGTAGATGTTAAACGATATCCTCGTTATTTTAATACTCCTAATCAAGAAGCTTTACGAAGAAAAATTGCAGCTCTGGAGCATACTGAGGATGCACTGATTTTTAGTTCTGGAATGGCAGCTATAAGCACAACATTGTTGGCTTTTTTAAAAAAAGGTGATCATGTTTTAATTCAACAAGTAATTTATGGTGGTACTTATAATTTTATTGCCAAAGAATTTGAAAAATATGGAATAGAATATTCTTACACAGCATCTGATAAGTTTGAAGATTTTGAGCCTTTACTTAAACCAAATACCAAAATTATTTATATAGAAACCCCCTCAAATCCTTTATTAGGAATTACAGACATAAAAGCTACAGCTGATTTAGCAAAAAGTAAGGGAATTATTACCATGATTGATAACACATTTTCCTCACCAATTAATCAAACTCCTGCAGATTTTGGAATAGACATTATGATCCACTCTGCTACTAAATACATGGGAGGGCATTCTGATATTTCAGCAGGCGCAGTAGCAACTTCTAAAGAATTTATAGAATTAATTTGGGAAACTGCAATTAATTTAGGTGGAAATTTAAGTGATTTTACTGTTTGGATGTTAGAACGAAGTTTAAAAACTTTAAATTTAAGGGTTAAAGAACAAACCAAAAATGCCCAAGTATTAGCAGAATATTTAGAGGGTAATTCATCGATTAAGAAGGTTTATTACCCAGGCTTAAAAAGTCATCCAAAACACACTATAGCAGCCTCACAAATGCATGGTTTTGGTGCAATGATGTCTTTTGAATTAAAGGAAGGTGTTGATGCTATGGAATTTCAGAATTCATTGGAATTTATTAAACCTTCATTAAGTTTAGCAGGAGTAGAAAGTACAATATTGAGTCCTGCCCAAACTACCCACGCTTTGTTAAGTGAGGAAGAAAGACTAGAACGAGGGATATCTGATCGCTTGATTCGATTTTCAGTAGGCATAGAAGAGCCTGAAGATTTAATAGCTGATATTGAACAAGCGCTTTTAAAAATAAAAAAAGGAGACATATGAAATTAGATATATTGGCTTTTGGTGCACATCCAGATGATGTTGAATTAGGAGCAGCAGCTACAATTGCCAAAGAAGTTTCTTTAGGGAAGAAAGTTGGAATCGTAGATTTAACTCAGGGTGAATTAGGGACACGAGGCTCTAAAGAATTAAGAAAAGTTGAAGCTGCTAAAGCTGCTAAAGTGCTTGGGGTAACGTTTAGAGAAAATTTAAAATTTGCAGATGCTTTTTTTGTAAACGATAAAAATCACCAGTTAGAAGTTATTAAATTGATTCGAAAATATAAACCTGATATTGTATTGTGTAATGCGGTTGATGACAGACACCTTGATCATGGAAAAGGGAGTAAGTTAGTGTCTGATGCTTGTTTTTTGAGTGGTCTTGAAAAAATTGAAACTAAACTTGATGGTATACTACAAAACAAGTGGAGGCCTAAATTGGTTTATCATTATTTACAATGGAAAAATTCTGAACCAGATTTTGTTGTAGATGTTAGTGGTTTTATGGATGTGAAAATGGATGCTGTTTTAGCGTACAGCTCTCAATTTTATGATTCTAATAGTAAAGAGACTGAAACCCCTATCAGCTCCAAAAATTTCACAGATAGTATACGCTATAGAGCTAGAGACTTAGGAAGACTAATTGGTGTAGATTATGCAGAAGGTTTTACGGTAGAACGCTTTATTGCCATTACATCTCTAGATAAATTAATATAATTTTTCTTTCTATAGATTTAAAAAAAAATTATATTTGCAAGCGCTTATGAGGGCTTAACATTTATTGTTTGCATAGCATAAGTGATATGGTAGTTGTAGCTCAGTTGGTTAGAGCATCGGTTTGTGGTACCGAGGGTCGTGGGTTCGAGCCCCATCTTCTACCCAAAAAGACAAAGTCTTCTCATAAATGAGAAGGCTTTTTTTGGTTTTTACTTTTTGTTAGGTATAAGTTTTTCTTTTAAACTTTCTGATGTATATGATTTATTATTTTTAATTAATTCTTCAGGCGTACCCTCAAAAATTAATTGTCCTCCTTTTTTTCCACCTTCTAACCCAAGGTCTATAATATAATCTGCACATTTTATCAATTCTATATTATGTTCAATAACCAGTATAGAATGTCCTTTATCTAATAAAGCATTAAATGAAGCTAAAAGTTTTTTAATGTCGTGAAAATGGAGACCTGTTGTGGGTTCATCAAAAATAAATAATGCTTTATCTTTAGTATTTCCTTTCACCAAGAAAGAAGCTAACTTTATTCTTTGAGCTTCACCACCAGATAAAGTAGAGGATGACTGACCCAATTGAACATATCCCAGTCCAACATCCTGTAAAGGTTTTAACTTATTTGCAATTTTGGTTTGTTGATGTTCGATAAAAAAGGATACTGCATCATCAATTGTAGAATTTAATATATCATCGATATTTTTACCTTCAAAATTAACTTCAAGAACTTCTTTTTTAAATCGTTTACCATTACAATCATCACATTGCAAATGAACATCAGCCATAAACTGCATTTCAATAGTCACAACTCCTTCACCTTTACACACTTCACATCTACCACCATCCACATTAAATGAAAAATGTTTTGGTTTGTAATTTCTGATCTTTGAAATTTTTTGAGAGGACAGAAGGGCTCTTATATCGTCGTATGCTTTAATATAAGTTACAGGATTTGATCTAGAAGAACGACCAATAGGGTTCTGATCAATAAATTCGATGTGTTTTATTTGTCCAAAATCTCCAATAATATCTGAGTGTTGACCAACTTTCTCTCCATATCCCATCATTTTTTTTTGCATGGCAGGATATAATATTTTTTTTATTAAGGTGCTTTTTCCACTTCCAGAAACACCTGTAATCACAGTTAAACTCTCTAAAGGAAACTTTACATCAATATTTTTTAAATTATTTTCCCTAGCACCTAGAACTTGAATATAATTTTTAAAACTTCTCCTTTTTGTTGGAATTTCAATTTTAAATTCTTCTGTCAAATACTTAGCTGTTAACGAATCAGATTTTAAGATATCATCAAAGTTACCCTCTGCTACTATTTTTCCTCCAAAAGTACCTGCCTCAGGGCCAATATCAATAATGTAATCTGCAGCTTTCATGATATCTTCATCATGCTCAACAACAATCACTGTATTTCCTAAATTTCTTAAATCTTGTAATACATTTATGAGTCTTTTAGTGTCTTTTGGATGTAATCCAATACTAGGTTCATCTAAAATATACATAGAACCTACTAAACTACTCCCTAATGAAGTCGCAAGATTAATACGTTGGCTTTCTCCTCCAGATAGTGAATTTGAGGTTCTATTTAGCGTGAGGTAGTTTAAACCAACATTTTGAAGGAAATCTAGGCGATTATTTATTTCTGTTAATAAACGCTTTCCTATTTTTTCTTCATATTTATTTAATTTTAATTGCTTAAAAAAAACAGACAATTCATCTAATGGTAAGGTAACTAAGTCTGAGATTGTTTTATTTCCAACTTTGACATAATTAGCTTCTTTTCGTAATCTTTTACCATCACAGGTTGAACAAATTGTTTTTCCTCGGTATCGAGATAACATTACTCTATTTTGTATTTTATAGCTTTTCTCTTCTAAAGCTGAGAAAAAATGATCAATACCATAAAAACTTTTATTGCCTTTCCAAACTAAGTTTTTTTGTTCTTCAGTAAGCTCAAACCAGGGTTTATGAATTGGAATGTCATATTTATAGGCGTGCGTAATTAATTCATCTTTGTAGTGTTTATAGGCGTCTGTTCTGAATGGATAAATAGCATCATTGTAAATGGAAATTCCTGTATTTGGAATTACTAAATCTTCATCTATCCCAACAACATCTCCATAACCTTCACAGGTACTGCAAGCTCCGTAAGGGTTATTGAAACTAAAAAAATGAGTATTTGGCTCATAGAATAAAATATCGTCTAACTCAAATTTGTTGTTAAATTCAGTTAAAGTATTATTAGATACATCTTGAATAACACAAACTCCATTTCCTTCAAAAAAAGCAGTTTGAATAGCATCAGACAAACGATTGTAAAAATCTTCATCATCTTTAACAACAACCCTGTCAATAACTAGTTTTAAGTCATTATAATTATTTTTATCAGTAGGCACATCATCTATCCGATAAATCTGATCTTCGTATTTAATACGAGCATATCCTTGTTGAGATAAAACTTTTAAAACTGTCTTTAAATCTCTATCTTTATTAATAACAATTGGACAAAGCAATAGTAGTTTAGTTTCCTCTTTAAAAGTCTTTACAAAGTTTGTTACATCTGTTACGGTGTGTTTTTTAACAATTTCCCCTGAAATAGGAGAGTAGGTTTTACCAATTCTTGCAAATAATAGTTTTATGTAATCATAAATTTCAGTGGATGTACCAACGGTAGATCGAGGATTGGTAGAATTCACTTTTTGTTCTATAGCAATTGCTGGAGCAATTCCTTTTATATAGTCTACTTTAGGTTTGTGTAATTTCCCTAAAAATTGACGAGCATATGAGGATAAACTTTCTACATACCTTCTTTGGCCTTCTGCATATAAGGTGTCAAAGGCTAGGGTAGATTTCCCTGAACCCGATAACCCCGTAATAACCACTAGTTTATTTCTTGGAATAACAACATCAATATTCTTTAGGTTATGGAGCTTAGCTCCTTTAATAATGATATTTTCTTTTGGACTTACACTTGATAAATCTTTATTCATATATTTAAAAGCAAGCTATAAAAATAATCATTTTTTCACTTTTTTTGATTTTAATTTAATTATAATTTAAAAAAATATAATTAAAAAATATTTTTTATATTTGTAGATATAACCATAAAAAATACATTTATAGAATAAAATTACTTTTTTAATTTTCTAAAAATAACGGATAGAAATATTTCTTCCATAAAGTAATTATATAATGTATAAAAATCTTACCCCAGACAGCACTTTAGTTACAAGCTATATACAAGGATGTGAAGCAAGCCTTGAAATTTTAATTAAAAAACATAAACAACGTCTTTATAGTTTTATTTATAGCAAGGTCCAAGACAGAGAAATAACAGAAGATGTTTTTCAAGACACTTTTATTAAAGTAATTAGAACCCTTAAACTTGGAAACTATAACGAACAAGGAAAGTTTCTTCCATGGGTAATGCGAATATCACATAACTTAATAATTGATCATTTTAGGAAGTCAAACAGAATGCGGTCATTTAAAAACACAGCCGATTTTGATATATTTTCTGTAATAAGCGACGGTTCTTTAAATGCTGAAAAGCAAATAATTAAAGATCAGGTTTTATCGGATGTTAAAGATTTAATCGAAGAACTACCTAGTGAGCAAAAGGAAGTCTTAGTTATGAGAATTTATAAAGATATGAGTTTTAAAGAAATTAGTGAAAACACTGGGGTAAGTATTAATACTGCTCTAGGGAGAATGCGTTATGCATTAATAAATTTAAGAAAAATAATAGAAGAAAATAAAATAATTTTATTGGATTAACAATAATTATAGATTGCTTCCGTTTTTATATTTTAAAGACAATAATTATATACTGTATGAAGCAACTTTACTCTAAGAAGTCTTCTGAATCTCAGGAGCAACCAAAAAAAGAAACAGTTCAATATTTGATTAATTTTTCCAAATCACTATCAGTTGTAAAAACAATATCAAATATCAAAATTGAATTGAATTTGAATTAAGTTTAAAAAACCTTGACACGAGTCAAGGTTTTTTTTAGCACTTAATTGTTTTTATAATAGTCATTTATAACTTTTTTTCTTCCAATTTTACTTGTAATTATGTCCTTTTTTAAATCCCATCCTCTAGCAGGAGAAAATTCCCTTCCATACCAAATAATTTGTAAATGCAAATCATTCCAAAGCTCTTTTGGAAATAATCTTTTCGCATCTTTTTCGGTTTGAACTACGTTTTTTCCATTAGTAAAATTCCACCGATATAGTAAGCGATGAATATGAGTATCTACAGGAAAAGCAGGAACTCCAAATGCTTGACTCATAACAACGCTGGCAGTTTTATGACCTACTGCAGGTAATTCTTCAAGACCTTCAAAAGTTTTAGGTACTTCCCCATTATATTTCTCAATCAAAATTTTTGACAACCCATAGATCCCCTTAGATTTCATTGGAGATAAGCCACAGGGTCTAATTATTTGTTTTATTTCTTCTACGGTCATTTTTACCATATCAAAAGGGTTATCTGCTTTAGCAAATAATAAAGGGGTGATTTTATTAACACGAACATCTGTACATTGAGCCGAAAGTAATACCGCAATTAATAAAGTATATGGATCTTTATGATCTAATGGAATAGGGATTTCAGGATATATTTTCTGCAATGTATTAATTACAAACTCTACCTTTTCAGCCTTGGTCATTTATTTAGTTTTTAAAAAGAGTATGATTTACAAAGTTACAAACTAGCATTTAAAATTTTATAACACTTTTGTATATTTGAAGTATTAAAAAAAAATATATGGATACACTAAAAGTAGGAGATAAAGCTCCAAATTTTGAAACTAAAGATAATCAAGGAATTATAAGGAAGTTAGATGATTATAGTGGTAAAAAGTTAGTAGTTTTCTTTTATCCTAAAGCAAGTACTCCAGGATGTACTGCTGAAGCTTGTAATCTCAGAGATCATTATCAAACATTTCAATCCAAAGGTTACGAAATATTAGGAGTAAGTGCAGATTCAGAGAAAAGACAACAAAACTTCGTTCAAAAATATCAATTACCATTTCCTTTGCTAGCTGATGAAAACCACGATGTTATCAATGGTTTTGGAGTTTGGGGACCTAAAAAATTTATGGGTCGAGAGTATGACGGAATTCATAGAACAACATTTGTAATTGATGGTAATGGAATAATTGAAAATGTGATCTCAAAAGTGAAAACCAAGGATCACGCTTCTCAGATATTGTAATTTAGGTTTTATTATTTAGAATGTTATCCCTATTCTGAGATTTAAAATTCTCCCTGAGAGGTAATTAGGTACTCCAAACTGATTCTTCGTTGCAACATCTCTTACCCAAGTATTTGTAATTGAATTTTGAATATCAAACATATTAAATAGCTCTAAACCTGCTGTAAACTCTTTAAATTTACTTAAAAAGCCTGTTGAATATCTTTTATTTGCATCTGTAAAAATATAGAGTACTCCTAGATCGGCACGTCTGTAATCTCTCAATCTATTTTGAAAATTGTAGGGGTCTGCATAGGAGGGGGCTCCACCCGGAACTCCAGAATTGTATACTAAATTTAAATAGGCTTTTAAGTCGGGTAAATTTGGGACATAATCCTGAAATAAGATGCCTAATTTAAACCTTTGATCTGAGGGTCTAGCGATGTATCCACGATTGTCAATGTTTTCCTCAGTTTTTAATATACCTAAACTAACCCAACTTTCATTTCCAGGAACAAACTCACCATTAAGTCTTACATCTATTCCAGTTGCATATCCTTTTGCATTATTATTAGCTTGATATCTTATTCTAACATTATCTACACTATAAGGATTTATATTAGATAAGTTTTTATAATATAATTCTGTAGTTAATTTAAATGGTCTGTCCCACATCGTAAAGCTGTAATCATTTCCCAAAACCATGTGAATAGACTTTTGAGCTTTTATGTTTGGAATAATTTCTCCTTTGTAATTTCGAAGCTCTTTGTAAAAAGGTGGTTGAGCATAAACACCACCAGAAACTCTAAACAACATGTCTTTGTCCCAATTAGGTTTGATGGCAAATTGAGCTCTTGGACTTAGAATAAACTGACTTGTACTATTATTTTGATTAGCATTAACAGACCATAGTTGTCCTCGAAGTCCAAGATTCCACCATACTTTATGGTCTCCAATAAATCCTTTTTTACTGTATTGAAAAAATCCAGAAACTCGATTTATGCTTAATTTGTTTTCGGCTCTTATATTTTGAAACGGCTCAATTGGTCCTGTATATGGATTATAGGGTTGATCATTAATAAATCCTAAGTTTAGAGGCCGAACTGAAAATCCAACAGAGTCAATAATTTCCCATTCTCTAATTCGGTCTTTAATGTTTTCTGATTGATATTTAACTCCAAAATCAATTTGGTTTTCATTTTTTTTATAAGTTCCCTTTATTTGAACATTAGTAATTAAAGCATCTAAATCATTTCTAGAATGATTTAATTGAGACCCTATTCCCTCAGAAAAGGTAACATCACCAAATGTTTGTGACCCGATATTCGAATCTACTTCTCCTAAATTATAGGATGCAGCAATGTCAAAATACTCTTCTTCCTGTGTGTTAAATGCACTTACAGTACTCGTAAGCTCTAAATTATCATTTACTTTATAATTAGCGCTTAAAGCACCAAATGCAGTTAGATATGTGTCTTTTTCTTGCCCATCATAAAACACAATTAATTCTAAAGGATCTGAAACAGTTCCAAACCTAGTTCTTCTGGTTACGGGTTGATAATCATATGAGTTTAAAGAAAAGTTTCCTAAGAAATTTAAGCTTAGTTTTTCATTCTTTTTATAAGATAAAAAAGTTTGTACATCTGTAAAGCGAGGCTTAAAATTCGTTTCTATTTGTTTAGAATTTACAAATAAACTATTATCTCTGTATCTAAGTCCAACAATAGCAGTTAATTTATTATCTAAAAAAACATCTTCTACAGTAATACTACTTCCAAGAAGACTAGCCTTGATAGAGGCAGAAAATTCTGTTGGTTTTCTATACGTTATATCTAATACAGATGAAAGTTTGTCACCATATTTGGCTTGAAAACCTCCTGCAGAAAAGTTAATGTTTTGAACCATAGTTGAATTCACGAAACTTAATCCTTCTTGTTGTCCAGATCGTACTAAAAATGGACGATATATTTCTATTCCATTAACATACACTAAGTTTTCATCAAAATTACCACCACGAACATTATATTGAGTGCTTAGCTCATTATTATTGCTAACCCCAGGTAAAGTCATTAAAAGTGTTTCTATTCCTGAGTTAGCTCCTGGAATTCTTTTAATTTCCTCAGCTTTAAGAGCTATTACGCCTTGCGCATTTTTTGTTTCATTTTTTAAGACAACTTCTTCTAAAACTTCATTTTTTGGAATTAATACAGGAGAAAAACGAATTATGTTTCTTTTTTTTGCGAGGAAATCTTTTGTAAGTGATTTATAACCTACATGACTAAATTCTAATGTAACCTTTGTATTTATAGGGATTCGAATTTGATAAAAACCACTGGCATTTGAAGTAGTACCCTCATTCCCATATTTAATGGAAACATTTTCAATAGAATTATTGTCAGAGTCTTTAACAAAACCTTTAATTATAGACATCTTTTGACTCCATAATAAGGTTGGAAATATAAATAAGAGAAGTAAAATTTTTTTCACAAAGTGAGTTTATTTATTTTCTATAAAACGAAGAATTATAGGTATTCGTATTTCCAACATTATCAGAGACTACAAGTTTAAAACTATGTTTGCTTCCAACCAATTTTTTATCTCTTAAATCATAAGATAATTTTTTCTTCTTTACATCGTATTCCATTAATATCCATTCATTATCTATGAAGGCTTCATAGGATTTTATACCAGATTGTGAATCAGAAATTTTAATAGTTAAATACCTTAAGCGACTCACCCAATCATTACTTTTAAAGTTTGGATTATAAATTTTAGGAATCTGATTATCAATTAGTAAACCGTATTTACCTAGAGTTTTAGTTGTCGTAAATAATTTATTGCTTTTTTTTCTAGTATCCATATAATATGGGTATTTTTTATTATTCATGTTAGCAATATAGATGTGATCCAATTCAGATTTATCATACATGATACTATCAAAAGAAATTGTAAACTTTTTATCTAATGGAATTGTAGGTTTATGAATAGTTACAGTTCTTTCGTTAACAGAAAAATTTAAAAAAATATCTTTATAGAAAGTGTTTTTAGGGAAAGCAATGGTTACTCCATCTTTAGAAAACTTTTGAAATTTATTTTTTACAATTTTATAAGCAGTAGTATCTTTTTGTTGGTTTATCATAGTTTCACTTTTAAGCCCAACTACAGGAATTTTCAGAGACGAGCTATTACCTGTAAAATCTTTAGCAATAATTTCAATCTGATAATTTAATCCTTCATTTATAGTAATACTACCGTTTTCAATTAATCCCTCATAAATACTTAGTTTGTTTTCATTTTCTCTAAAGGTTTTTTGTATTCTACTTTTGTATTTAGAGAAATATTCATAGTCAATTAAAAGGTTTATAAATTTACTTTCAGAAAAAGAAAATGTTTCTACGTCGTGGTAATATTTTCTTTTTCCATTGATTTTCATTTCTAGACTATAAATTCCATTTTTATTTAATTCTTTTCCTAATAAATCATAAACATTTATTCCAAAACCAATTTTCCCTGAAGCACTTAATCTATTGGCTGTGTAGTTGTTTAGAGAATCTTTTTTTATGGATAAGCTTTGATTTTTTAAACTTCTATTGATTTTTGAGTTTAAACCAATCGGGTAAGCTATTAATTTCTTTATTTTTGGAGCAATTGAATCTTTAATTTTTATACCAAACAACAATGGGTTAATAATTTTTTCTGTTTTAGTATTCCTTATTTCATAATGTAAGTGTGGAGCTACAAACCCACCGGTTCTTCCCGAATAGCCAATTATTTGGCCTTTTGTAACCATGAATTGATCTTTTTTTGGAAAAATATTACCAGTTTCATAGCTTTCCTTTTTATATTGAATATTTTTAACATATTCTTGGATTTCATCCCCAAATTTATTGAGATGTGCGTACACAGTAGTATAGCCGTTAGGGTGATTTATATAAATTACTTTTCCATATCCCCAAATTGCAACTTTTATTCTTGAAATATAACCATCTGCTGTAGCATAAACCGGTAGACCAATTCTACGATTTGTTTTAATATCTATTCCCGCATGAAAATGATTATTCCTTAATTCTCCAAAAGTTCCAGCAAGTCTAAGAGGAATATCCAGTGGACTTCTGAAATAATCTAATGGATAATTATTCTGAGCAAATGAAGAAAAACTTACCATTAAAAACAAAAAAATGATTTTTTTCAAATTACAATAATTTTTTTTACCAAATTAAGAAAACTATTTAAATCAGTAGACTATGAATTTCAAATATTTTTATGTGTTTTTTTATTAAATCTATAAATAGTTGTTTGTTAATAAACAGAATGTTAACTTTGGACTATAGTTTTTTATTTAAAAGTTTAATGAGTAATACTACTGAAGCAGTTCATTTATTAGAAAAAAAGTTAAAAAATTTACTTTCTAATTATGATTTTTTATTAAAAGAGAATCAATTACTACTTCAAAATACATCAAAATTACACCATGAACTCTTAGAAAGTAAGCAATTACTTGAACAACAAGAAAAACAATTTAAGTTGTTAAAGATTGCTAAAACTATAGAAGGTAGTAACAATAGTACAAGAGATACGAAATTTAAAATAAATGCTTTAATTCGAGAAATCGATAAATGTATCGTTCAACTGAACGCGTAATATAATTTATTAGTATTGTGGGAAAATTAAAGATTAATTTAGTAATAGCTGGAAGATCATACCCTTTAAGTGTTAATAACACAATAGAGGAGGAGGGCATGAGAAAAGCTGCGACAAATATTAATCAACTCATCAGTAATTATGAAAACAACTATGCTGTGAGTGATAAACAAGATGTTTTAGCAATGTGCGCATTGCAATTTGCATCAAAGCTTGAAATAGCCACCTTAGATACTAGAGAAATTAATAACGAAGCATTTGATAAAATAAATGAACTCACCAAAATGGTTAGTAATTATTTAGAATAAGTACTCTTTCAACACAATAAAATACTGCCTACATTAGTTATTTGTTTGATAAACTCAACACGAAACTATTATGAAGGACAAGTCTTAGTTGCTAAAGAATGCCTTAGGTATTGAATTTATTTCTCTATCAGGAGGACCCTTGATCAACTAGTTAGTTCTATACATGTCATAATGGAGTTTATATAAACCTCACTACTGTAGGCTTTTTTATTTAAACAAATCAAAATTATGGAACAAATGATAATTCCAGTATTAGTAGGAGTAGTAGGAATAATAATAGGATTAATAATCGCAAAATTTTCAGAAAAATCTAAAGCTAACAAAATTTTAGATGCTACAAAAAAAGAGACAAACTCTCTTCTTAAAGAAGCTAAAATTGAAGCGGAGGCGTTAAAAAAAGACAAAATTTTACAAGCAAAAGAGAAATTTATTGAATTAAAGTCTGAGCATGAAAAAGTCATTTTAAGTAGAGAAAAGAAAATTTCTGATATAGAGAAAAGAACAAGAGATAAAGAATCACAGATACAGTCTGAGGTTGATAAAACTAAACGTCTAAATAATTCTTTAGAAGAAAAAGAAAACGATTACAATAATAAATTAACCTATTTAGAGAAAAAACAAGAGGAAGTATCTAAACTTCACAAAAGGCACGTAGATCTCCTAGAGCAGATCTCTGGTTTCTCTGCTGAAGAAGCAAAAAAAGAACTAGTAAACTCATTAAAAGACGAGGCCAAGTCTGATGCTATGGGGTTTGTACAAAACACACTTGAAGAAGCTAAACTTACCGCTGAACAAGAAGCAAGAAAAGTAGTGCTAAGTACAATTCAAAGAGTAGGTGTAGAACAAGCTGTTGAAAATTGTGTATCTGTTTTTAACTTAGAATCTGATGATGTTAAAGGAAGAATTATTGGAAGAGAAGGAAGAAATATTAGAGCACTAGAGGCTGCAACAGGTGTTGAAATTATTGTTGATGATACTCCGGAAGCTATTATTCTTTCATGTTTTGATCCTGTAAGAAGAGAGATCGCTAGGTTGTCTATGCACAAACTAGTTACAGATGGAAGAATTCATCCTGCAAGAATTGAAGAAGTAGTAGCTAAAACAAAAAAACAAATTACTCAGGAAATTATAGAGGTTGGGAAACGTACGGTTATAGATTTAGGGATTCATGGATTACACCCTGAACTTATCAAAACCGTTGGAAGAATGAAATATAGATCATCTTATGGTCAGAATTTACTTCAACATTCAAGAGAAGTTGCCAATTTATGTGGTATTATGGCTTCTGAATTAGGCTTAAACCCAAAAATAGCTAAAAGAGCTGGATTACTTCATGACATAGGTAAGGTACCAGATGCTGAAAGTGAACTGCCGCATGCGCTCTTAGGGATGGAATGGGCAGAAAAATACGGAGAGAAAAAAGATGTTTGTAATGCAATTGGAGCTCACCATGATGAAATAGAAATGAAAACATTATTTGCACCTATAGTTCAAGTTTGTGATGCGATCTCTGGAGCAAGACCAGGTGCAAGAAGACAAGTATTAGATTCCTATATTCAACGATTAAAAGACTTGGAAGATATTGCCTTTGGTTTTTCAGGTGTTCAAAAAGCATATGCTATACAAGCAGGTAGAGAATTACGTGTTATGGTGGAAAGCGGAAAAGTTAATGACACTAAAGCTGCTGAATTATCATTTAGTATAAGTCAAAAAATACAAAATGACATGACCTACCCAGGTCAAGTAAAAGTCACAGTAATTAGAGAAACTAGAGCTGTTAACGTAGCTAAGTAATTAGTTACTCAAATAAATATTCCCATTGTTAAATACTAAAGTTTAACAATGGGATTTTTTTTAAGATTTTATTGGGTGATATTTCTCTACTATTTTTTTTAAATAACTAGTATCTAAATGAACATAAACTTCTGTAGTAGTGATGCTCTCATGTCCTAACATTTGTTGTATGGCTCTTAAATCAGCTCCATTCTTTAAAAGATGTGTCGCAAAAGAATGTCTAAATGTATGGGGGCTAATTTTTTTGTTAAGATTTATTTTGATGGCTAGCGCTTTTAAAATCATAAAGATCATTTGTCTGGATAATGATTTTCCTCGTCTATTTAAAAATAAGGTATCCTCAAAACCCTTTTTGATTGACAAATGACTTCGAATTTCATTCATGTACAACATAATATAGTTTTGTGCACTAGAATGAATAGGTACAAAACGTTCTTTATTTCCTTTACCTACAATTTTTATAAACCCTTCATCAAAGAATAAATCTGAAATTTTTAAATCAATTAACTCACTTACTCTTAATCCGCAGCTGTACATCGTTTCCAACATGGCTCTATTTCTTTCTCCTTCTGCTTTGCTAAGATCTATTGCAGAAATTAAGCTGTTAATTTCTTGTTCTGATAAGGTGTCAGGTAATTTTACACCAATTTTTGGAGTTTCAATTAAGTCTGTAGGATTTGACTCTCTATAGTTTTCAAAAATTAGATAGTCAAAATAACTTCGTAAACCTGATATGATTCTTGCTTGACTTCTAGGACTTATTTCTTTTGCTATCTCATAAATAAATTGTTGAATTAAATCTTCCTTTATTTCTATTGGTGTACTAGTTATTTTCTTTTTATCTATGAAGGAGATAAGTTTTTTTACATCTCTTATGTAGTTTTGTATGGTATGGGAAGAAAGACCTCTTTCTATTTTTAAGTAGTGACTATAATCTAAAATTGATTCGTTC
>CAJQMN010000027.1 GCA_905479435.1 uncultured Flavobacteriaceae bacterium
CTTTTTTCTACGAAGTCCGTAATGGGAAAAATAATTTTGCGCTTCTAAAACTGAAATTCCATACACTGCTGTGATAAAATAGATAGCTGTTACGTTTAAGCCAAAAAAGAAATTAATTCCAACAAAAAGTGACACCGATAAAAGTGTAAAAAATATCATTGGATTGAATAATGAAGACTTTCCCATAGATCTCAACCTTTCTGTTTCTAATCGCCATGTTTTAAAATAACCTCCTATTTGAGATTTCAATGCAAACCAATAAAAAATATCGCCTTCTTTAGCTGAGGTAAGATCATTTGGGGTTGCTACATCTCTGTGATGGCCAGAATTATGATAGGTCATAAAGTGGTTTTGTATGGCCGTTAATAATAATATATGGGCTAGAAATTGTTTAAATTTATGATCTTTTTTGTGACCTAACTCATGTCCAATATTAATTCCATTGACCCCTAAAATTGTTCCCATAAACAAAATACAAGCTATTAAATCAGAGGTTAATATTGAAGGGTTAGAAACCGTAATCAAAAATTGGTATACCACAAATAAATGAAGCGGTACTGAGAGATAAAGAACAACGTCATAAAAAATATTTTCTGTTGCTAATTCTTTCTCAACAGAAGTCAAGTTATACGTATTGTGGGGTAAAAAGTTTTCTAAAACAGGAACTATAACATATAAACTAAAAATGCCTGTGTAAGCGATTATGCCGGTGGTGTTAAATGTTAGTAATCCTAGTAAAGGAACAATAAAGGCTGAAAAATATTTAAATTTTGCCATACTATTTAAAATAAATTAATTTTCAAAAATCTAATATACTGATAATCAAATATAAATATGGAAGAGTTGCTATTTTTTTCTAAATTGAGAACCTATTAGTTTAAGATTAACTTTTTTTGGTTGCTCCAATTTCATCATTAATTTGTTTAACCAAAATCTCATCTGTTTTTATGCCCCTGAGAATTCGCCCTTTGTAATAATGATGTAAATAAAGTTTATCTTGTATTTGTTGTAGTATCTTTTGAGGAATTTTTAAATTCCCTGTATACGTTCTATCAATTTGATAACCAAGGGCATTTACCTGATTACTATTGTATTTTGTATTGGTATAAAGAAAATCCAGGATTGCATTGGCTCTCAAATCTATCATCCCTTCTATTTGTTTACAAAAATCATGATATATATATTTTTTCTGAAGAGCTGTAACTACTGATTCATTATCAATTAATTCAATTAGCCCTGAGTTTTGAAGCCCTCGATACTCTTCCTGATTGTCAACGAATATAGTATTAATTGATATTGCTGCTCCAATATGATACCCAATAGAATCTCTAGAATATTTAGAAAGTTGATTTTGGTTGTCTACTATCCATTGACCAGATTTAATCGCAATTTTTTGTGCCTCAAGATTAAATAAATAATCTTCATGATCAACCTTACAATTAGTTAAAATTCTACTTAAAGATTGATTTTTTAAAGTTTCCTTGTATTTGATAGCATTTTGTTTCTCAAGATAAAATGAAATTGAAATCCCCAATACAATGACCAAAAACTCTAAAAAATACCTTATCAATTGTTTTTTCATAAAAACTATCATTAATTTATAAAATCAAAAATACTAAAAAAAGGATGCCTAGTGGCATCCTTTTATTTTCCATAACATTTATTACTTCTACTTTCCTCCCAACATTAACAATTCATTACAGACTACTTCTGTGATGTATTTTTTTTCTCCTTCTTTACTCTCATAAGAGCGAGAGGTTAATTTGCCTTCAATTGCAATTTCATTTCCTTTTGTCACATATTTTTCAATAATTTCAGCAGTCTTATTCCATGCCACAACATTGTGCCATTGTGTGTCGGTTATTTTTTCACCTAGTGAATTTTTATAACTTTCATTTGTTGCAATGGAAAACTTTGCTAATTTCTTACCACTTTCTAAAGTAATAATTTCAGGATCGTTTCCTAGGTTTCCAATTAACTGTACTTTGTTTCTTAACGTATTCATAAGATAAGGTTTTGCGCACTTAAATAATATAGTGCAGATTATAATTTATTTTTTGTTGAGTTTTTTCAACACTGCAAATATGATTTAATTACCAAGTTAGAATCGGTTGTTAGACACTTACTTTCGGTTGTAAATATTTGTAGTCGTTTGTAAACGAATAATTCATATCTTTATGAAGGAACTATAAATAAGACTATGACACACCTTATAGAGACCAAAAACCTGATGTTGAGGGAATTTAAAGCTACTGATGTTGCTAATATTTATAAATTAGATTCTAATGAAGAGGTCCATAAGTATTTAGGTAAAAAACCCATTAAAACACTAGAAGAGGCTGAAGAAATTGTGTCTTTTTTTCACCTTCAATACAAGGAAAGAGGAATTGGCCGTTTTGCAACCATAGAAAAATCGTCAGGCAAATTTATCGGATGGGCAGGTTTAAAATTAAATTTAGATGAAAAGGAAATGTTGAATGGGTACACAAATTTTATAGATATTGGTTATCGATTTATACCAGAATTTTGGGGAAAAGGATATGCTACTGAAGCTTCTTTAGCATCAATTGAATATGGTTTTAAAAAATTGAAATATAATATTA
>CAJQMN010000028.1 GCA_905479435.1 uncultured Flavobacteriaceae bacterium
ATACAATAACTCATGTTTTCAATTGCTCTGGCTTTTAATAGGGTATCCCATGCATCAATCCTTGGAATTGGCCAGTTGGCCATAAATAACAATACATCATAGTTGTCCGTATTTCTAGACCATACTGGAAATCGTAAATCATAACATATAAAAGGACAAATTCTCCATCCTTTAAATTGAATTACTATTCTATTAGTTCCAGGAGTGTACTGTCTGTCTTCTCCTGCCAAACTAAACAAATGCCTCTTATCGTAAATTTCAAGAGATCCTGAAGGATGAACAAAAATTGCCCTGTTAAAGTATTGATTATTCTCTTGTATTACCATACTGCCTATAATACCTATATTATGAGTCTTAGCCATATTTATCATCCATGAAACAGTAGCTCCATTCATAGTTTCAGAAACAGAACTGGGTTTCATGGTGAAACCCGTTGAAAACATCTCAGGCAGCACTACTAAATTGGTGTTTGAAGTTAGCTTATTGATAACTTGCTCAAAATATAGCCTATTTTTTTCTGGGTTTCCCCAAGTTAAATTGGCTTGTATCGCAACAATATTTAATTCTTTAGACATGGAATTAATTTTTTAATAAATGTATAAATTTAGAAATAGTATTTTGTACATTGTTTTAGTAAAGTCCTTAAAAATTGATGCAAACTTTTATTTCTGAAACCCTAGATGATATTCTCATAAATAACGCTTCTTTTGAAGACTGTGTTTTTATCTTACCATCTCAAAGAGCTGGCGTTTTTGTAAAAGATACCTTCAAAACTAAAATAGTTTCAGGGTTTTTACCTGAAATTTTAACTATTGAATCTTTTATTGGTCAAATTTCTGAAATATCTAAAGCAGATGCCATCCAATTATTATTTCATTTTTATGCTATTTATTGTGAAATAGAAGAGCATCCAGATGCATTTGATGTCTTTTCTTCTTGGGCTTTTGTAATACTTCAAGATTTTAATGAAATTGATCAGTACCTAATTAGTCCTGAGTCAATTTTTACCTATTTAAGAGATGTACAGCGCTTAAAAAAATGGTCTGTTAAAGGAGAGTTTAAGGAAACAAAACTCATTAAAGACCATTTCATTTTCATGGAACGTCTAGGGGTCTACTATACTAAATTCTATTCGTTTTTAATAGATCAAAAAATAGGATACCAAGGGGTGATGTATAGAGAAGCTGTAAAAAAAGCAGAAATGTTTATAGAGAAGCATGTTCACAAAAAATTCTTTTTTATTGGGTTTAATGCGTTGAACAAAGCTGAAGAATCTCTATTTAAATTATTTTTAGAAAACGGACAGTCAGAAGTTTATTGGGATATAGATCACGCTTTTTTTGATACAAACCATGCCGCCGGAAACTTTATAAGAAAGTATAAAAAGGAATGGAAGTACTATGAAAAAAACAAAATAAAGAAAATTAGCAGTCATTTTACCTCTAAGAAAAATATTGAAATTATTGGGGCTGCTAAAAACATATCTCAATTAAAATATGCTGGGGAAATATTAACAAAGGTATCAGACCATAAAAATACTGCCTTAGTTTTGGGGGATGAGTCTTTATTGTCTGTTGCTTTAAATTCTATTCCTGAAAATGTAGATGCAATTAATATAACTATGGGGTATCCGTTACAAAATGTACCAACATCTCAATTAATTTCAGCTATTTTTCAACTATTTATTACGCAAACCACGCTTCAGAGAACCTCAACAAATGAATTTTACCACAAAGATGTGATACGCTTTATTAAAAACTCTGTAATTTATCAATTTGTAAGTCCGGAGGGTCAGAAAGTGCTATCATCTATTCAAGATGTTATTGCTAAGAAAAATATATCTTTTATAGACCTTCCAACAATTACCTCTTATCTTAAACCTCTAGAAAACACTTCTAGTGAGGTTCTTTTGTCTATTTTTAAACCGTTTATTTCTGTAAACGAATTTATTACCAGGATTTTAAACTTACTTGAGCAGGCCAAAGATCATGTATCTGTTTTGGAAAAAGAATATTTATACCGTTTTTACAATGCATTTACTCAATTGCTTAATTTAAACGCTTCAAAAAATTATTTCCAAAATATTAAAACCATCTATCAATTTTACAGGCAAATTATCACTAATGAAAAACTATCATTTCAAGGAGAACCTCTTAATGGTTTACAATTAATGGGGATGTTAGAAACCAGGGTGTTAGATTTTGAAAATGTAATTATAACCTCTGTTAATGAAAATATTATTCCTTCCAGTAGTTCACAAAGTTCATTTATCCCATTTGACATAAAAATTGAATATGGATTGCCAACTTATAAAGAAAAAGACGCTATTTACTCTTATCATTTCTTTCGTCTAATCCAAAGAGCAAAAAACATCTATATTCTCTATAATACAGAAAATGACAGCTATGGAAGTGGAGAAAAAAGTAGGTTTATATCTCAATTAGAGTTAATAAAAACTGATCTAATCTCTAAACGAATTGCACCAAAAGTTATTACAGAAAAAAAAGAACAGCCTGAAGTTAGAAAAAACAAACAGGTCTTAGACCGTTTAAGAGCATTGGCAAGAGATGGAATTTCACCTTCTGCAATTACTAATTATCTATACAATCCAATTGCATTTTATAAGCAGAAAATTTTAAAACTTGATGAATTAGATTTAGTAGAAGAAACAATTGCCGCAAATACAATGGGTAACGTTATTCATGACACTTTAGATGAATTATACAAAGATCATATCAATGAATTTTTAACTATAGATCATATTGATCATATGATTAAAAATTACAAGAGCTTAGTGACAAAATATTTTATCAAATACTTTAAAAATGGAGATGTTACTTCAGGTAAAAATCGATTAGCTTTTGAGGTTTCAAATCGATTTGTAAAACGTTTTCTTTCCATGGAAAAAAAAGAATTACAAGAAGGACATGCTATAAAAATCTTAGGTGCTGAATTAAAATTAGAAACGTCTATTCGTGTTCCAGGAATAGATTTTCCAATTAAAATAAGAGGTGTAGTAGATAGAATTGATGAGTTTAATGGAGTAACAAGAATAATCGATTATAAGACAGGGAAAGTGAATCCTGCAGATTTGAAAGTGCTAAATTTTGAAGAAATTAAGGATGTTAAATACAGTAAAGCCATTCAGGTTTTATTATATGCGTTTCTATATTGTCAAAATAATTCTTTAGCTAAGGAACAGCCTTTGATTGCAGGAATTATTTCTTTTAAAAATCTAAAGGCAGGGCTTTTAAAAATCAATTTTTCATCTAAAATAAAAAATCCTGAGCACATAATAACTGAGGAAAAACTAGATGATTTTATGAATCAAATATCACTTCTTTTGCAAGAAATATACAATTCTGAAATTACATTTAAAGAACCTAAGAAGCTCTCATTCCATTAGCATTAGTATACAAACTATTTACAACTTTTATGTCTAGTATACCCAAAATGAGCAATTTTCCATTTGTTATTTGTTTTTACAAGGTAAAACAAATCAACACCACAATGTGAAAAAGAACCATTTAAATAAAAATCATAAGGGGCCCAGACAGAAGCAATATAACCATCGGTAATCACCTTAGCGTCCCAATACCGCTCCCTAAATTGTTCTGAAGTTTTTGGATTCATTCTTAAAGAAATAGATTGATCATTGTCTATCACAGTAGTTGAAGCCTTACCATCTTTTTCAATATTTGTAACAATTCTATTAATTCCTTTATAAAGTATTCTGTTAAAAATACTTTTATCTTTTGTATTTACGGCAACCATAAATTGGTCGATAACTGCTAGGATCTCTTTTTCATCAATTCCTGAAGCTACGATACCAAAAGGTGCCTTAGAATATTTTTCAGGTGGATGAATTGATAATGATTGTGAGCATAGAAAACTACATTTTAAGACAAACAATAGAAAGATTCTTTTATGCATTGAAAATATTATTTTAATATTATTTTAAAGTGGAGCATATCGGATTCGAACCGATGACCTCTACGCTGCCAGCGTAGCGCTCTAGCCAACTGAGCTAATGCCCCATATAATTATTGTTGCCCACTAAGAATTAAGAGTGGAATAGAACAATGAAATTCAGATTTTAATATGGTGTTTTTCTCCCATAGTTTTTGAAAAAATCCTCTTTTACGTCTAAATACACATAATAAATCTGGATTATTAGATTGAAAGTGTTCTAAAACTCCTTGAAAAGTAGTCATATTTTCTGAAGTTGAAATGTTGTTTTGTATGGCCTTTAAGGAGGCATCTACAATTAAATCTTCTTCTTTATATTCGGGTGTTTTCACCAACAGTAAATTAATTTTAGTTTTAAAAAGGCTTTTTATTTCTTCCAGCGGAGTTAAAACATTTTGTTGATTTAAAACTCCTGATTTAAAAGCAGTTAAAGCAACTTTAAATGGACTAAACTTATAATCTTCAGGAACTATTAAAACAGGAATTTCAGTTTGCTTTACAATACTTCCCGATGTACTTCCTAAAAACACCTCTTCTTTTATTGAATTACTTCTTGGTCCTACAACAATTAAATCAATTCCTAATTCTTCATGAACAGCATGAATACTTTCTATGGTTCCTCCCTTGGCAGAAATCATTTTAACATCTACTCCACAAGTATCTACACCACTTATTATAGCTTGAATGTATAAATTGGTTTCTCTTTCTAAAATGTTATTTACATTAATGAATGTACCCGCTTTAGAAAGCACTTTATAAGCTCTAAATACAAAAACTTTTGCCTTAATCTCTTTAGCAAAATCTATAGCGTATTGTAGGGTGTTAGAAGCATTTTCTTTCGAACCTATAGGGACTAAAATATGATTCATTATTCTAAGAAATTATTTTGGCGTAAACGATTTATAATTCTTTAACAAAGGTACATTTTTTTAGAGGATTTAAATTTCTTCCAATGTCAAATTGTAACTTTGTCTTTGACTATTTTTATCTTTTGAAAACAGACATTAGTTTTAAACGAATACATGAACTTGCAATTCCTGCCTTAATTGCTGGAATAGCAGAACCACTTATCTCCATAACAGATACAGCTATTATTGGCAATATAGATGTTAACGCAAAAGAAAGTCTTGGTGCAATTGCCATCGTGGGGTCATTTTTATCGATGTTAATATGGGTTTTTGCGCAAACGAGAAGCGCTGTGTCTTCCATTATTTCTAACTATTTAGGAGCAAATAAACTTGAAGAAGTAAAAACATTACCCGCTCAAGCAATCTTAATTATTGTGAGCTTAAGCATGCTTGTCATTTTATTTACCTACCCATATGCTGAAAACATTTTTAAGCTATACGGAGCAACAGATCAAATATTAATATATGCTGTAGATTATTATAAAATTCGAATTCTTGGCTTACCTTTTACCTTGTTTGTTTTTACAATTTTTGGAACTTTTAGGGGGCTTCAAAATACACTTTATCCGATGCTTATTGCAATTTTAGGAGCTGTTTTAAATGTGTTCTTTGATTGGATACTAGTTTATGGAGTTGAGGGCTGGTTTCCTGCCATGAATGTTAAAGGAGCAGCCTTTGCAAGTGTTATTTCTCAGATTATAATGGCCATTGTAGCTGGATATTTACTGCTTAAAAAAACAGCAATCAGTTTACAATTTATACTTCCTTTTAATAAAGAAATTCCAAGACTCATAAAAATGGTTTTTGATTTATTTTTAAGGACTATTGCATTAAATGCTGCCTTAATTTTTGCGGTTTATAAAGCCACTAGTTATGGTACAGATGAACTTGCTGCCTATGGAATTGGAATACAATTATGGTTATTTGGCGCTTTTTTCATCGATGGGTATTCAAGTGCAGGAAATATTTTATCTGGTCGTTTATTAGGAGCAAAAGAATATGATACATTGGTGAGTTTAGGAAAAAAATTAATTGGTTATGGTCTTTCTGCAGGAGTTTTTCTTGCGGGAATTGGGTTTATCTTTTATGAGTTTATTGGAGAAGTCTTTATACAGGATCATGCAGTTCTTCAATGTTTTTATGAAGTATTCTGGATCATCTTAATTATGCAACCCATTTGTGCAATTACTTTTATTTTTGATGGTATGTTTAAAGGAATGGGATACACTGAATTCTTGAGAAACCTTTTACTGCTATCTACGCTTTTAGTGTTTATCCCATCATTGCTGTTTTTTGATGTCTATGAATTCAAATTAGAAGGGGTTTGGTTTACGTTTTTACTATGGATAATGGCAAGAGGAATCCCTTTACTACTGAAATTTAAAAGAAAGTTTTTACCCTTGGTTGAAAAGAAGTAATTTTGACAAAAATATATACATGAGTACCATTAGAATTACCAAAAAGTTTGATTTTGAAACAGGCCATGCCCTATATGGATATGACGGAAAATGTAAAAACATACATGGTCACAGTTATAAACTCTTTGTAACCGTACAGGGAACTCCAATTACTGATTCCTCTCATGTTAAATACGGAATGGTTATTGACTTTACTGATTTAAAAAAAATTGTAAAGGAAGAAATTGTAGACAAATTTGATCATGCTACTGTTTTTAATAAAAACACGCCTCACCTAGAATTAGCAACATTATTAAGTGAAAGAGACCATGATGTGATCTTGGTAGACTATCAACCTACAACAGAAATGATGGTTATAGACTTTGCAGAAAAAATTAGTAAAAGACTTCCAGAAAATATTTCTCTATTTTCTATTAAATTACAAGAAACTGAGAGCTCTTTTGCAGAATGGTTTGCTAGTGAAAATTAATTCTTATATTGTTAGATATATTCATTTTACTAGTATATTTGATAAAAGTTACCTTTATGAAAACACTAAAATTTATACTGTTTGCCGTTATTTCTTTAACAATACTTAGTTGTGCAGATAACTCTACCGAACCAGAATTGATCTTATCAAATGAAAGTTTAGCTGGAAACTATAATGTTACTGTTTTAGATTCAGATATAGAAACAAGCACTATAGTTGCTAATGTCCCCGTTACTGTAGCTAATGCTAGTCTAGTAGGTGATACTTTCCAAGTTGATGTTGTTATCAATGCTGATGGAACATTTTCTGCAGGAGGGCAATATAGAGTGGTAAGTACCATAACCCCGGTTGGAACGCCCCCAATAACAGAAACTGAAATTTTAACTTTTGAATCAACTTCTGGATCTTATATCTTAAATACTTTGGATAATACCATTACTTTTTCAAGTCAAGATGTAAGCTTATTAGAAGGTACTTTTAACGTTATTGTTTTTAATGAGACTACATTTACGCTTAATCAACAAGTAGAAGAGATTGTTGGAGATTTAACAGTTAGGGCTAATGTTAATTTGAGCTTAGAAAGAAAATAATATTTCTTATCATTTTCCATTATAGCTATTCATCGTATTGTGAATTCCATCTGTTCCAAAAGATAAAATGGCTTTTGTAGCTACAGGGATTCTTTCTGTAAGCTGGCTTGCTTCTTCTTTTGTCCAAGAACCAAGAACAAAATCTGCCTGACGCCCTCTAGCATAGTTTCCTCCAACACCAAAACGGAATCTGTTGTACTGCTGGGTATTTAATTTATCTTGAATATCTTTTAAACCATTATGACCTCCTGCACTTCCTTTTATTTTAATTCTTATCGCACCAAAATCTATATGTACAT
>CAJQMN010000029.1 GCA_905479435.1 uncultured Flavobacteriaceae bacterium
GACGATCTAGTAGAAATGTTAGAAAAACTTCTACAGTTCGTTCTGGTGGCTCATCCAAAAGATCTAGTTATAATTCAAATGCTTCCAGGTCTAGAAGTAATAGTTCATCAAGAATGAGAAGCAGTAACTCGCCAAGGAGTTCATCAAGAATGAGAAGCAGTAATTTTTCCCGAGGGAGCAGCTCTTCTTCTAGTGGAGGCTCTTCTAGAGGTAGAAGTTCATCATCAAAAGGGATTTCAAAAAGAGGCGGTTAATATTTAATCTAAATTTATGAAAAAAATTATTTCTTTTGTGGTTTTTGCCGCACTCACAACTGCGTCTTATTCTCAGTCACTTGATTATCAAAATATAGCGACAATGTTTTCAAGAAACGATGGAAATGGCAGTGCTAGATTTGTTTCTATGGGCGGAGCTTTTGGAGCTGTGGGTGGAGATGTATCTTCAATGATCATAAATCCTGCTGGAATATCAGTTTTTAATGGTAATAATGCTGCAATAGCTTTTCAGATACGAAATACTAATACAGCAACAAGCTATTATGGAAATTCCTTAACAACTCAAGAAGATTACTTCAACATATCTAGTGCAGGAGCTGTATTTAATTTCGAAAATAACATTGATACTGATTGGTCTAAATTTACTTTTGGAGTTAACTTTAGAATTTCTACTGATTTTGAAAATAGATTTATCGCCAAAGGTAATAGTGGTTTTTCTTCATTTGATAGTTTCCCTCTTGATGAAAACGAAAACCCAACTGTATACAATATATCAGAAAGCCAGGAATTCTCTAACTTTTATAATGGTGAACTCTCAGAACTAAATTTTGTTTTCTCAGGAGTTTATTTAGAAAAACTTCATATTGGGGCTGGACTAAATTTTTATGATATTAATTTTAGTCAACAAATAGTTTTAAATGAAAATAATAATGACGGAAATGAAAACACATTGTCTGCAAAATTTTATCAAGAAAATTTTACAAATGGTGTTGGTTTCTCTATGAGTGCTGGCTTCATTTACAAACCAACTAATACCATTCGAATAGGTTTAAGTTATCAATCACCTTCATGGTTTACAGAACTTATAGAAAACACTAACATTATAAATAATGACGGTTTTTTTGGAGATACTGAAATTGAGGTAAGTAATAATGATGTAATTTATGATAATACTTTTGGCGGTAATTTACCCATACAAGAACTACTTTATAAATTAAAAACACCTGCTAAAATTACAGCAAGTACAGCAATTATTTTTGGAAAAAAGGGCTTGATTAGTTTAGATTACTCCTCTAAAAATTACAAGGGTTTATATTTGTCTGGTGATAATTTCTCAGAAGAGAATTTATTTTTTGACAATCAACTAAGAAGAGCTAATGCTATTCATATTGGAACAGAATGGAGAATTAATCAATTAAGTTTAAGAGGCGGATACCAATATGAAGAAAGTCCTTATTCAAATTCTGTTTTATTAGACAACCAAGAAAGTTTTTCACTTGGAATGGGGTATAATTTTGGATCTATCAAACTCAATCTAGCCTACAGAAAAAATAATAAAAACGAACAATACAACTTTTACCCACAATACAATCAGGTTGATCCCGCAAAATTAGACATTGACAACACTGTAATTACAATCGGCCTTTCTGTAAACATCTAAATAATTAAAGCAAAATTTTTGAAATAACCTTAATTTTTCAACTTCCAATTTTATTTATATTTAACATATCTATTCATTTTTTTGGACTAATTTTGCTCCTTATTTATTTATCCAATGAATGCACAACAAATAACAATTCAACCAACCAACAACCAAAACATTTTAAAGTTTGTAAGCAATCAAATTTTAATAAATGGAGGTAGTTATGAATTTAATAATATTGATGAAGCTAAAAATTCTCCCTTAGCTCAACAATTATTTTATTTGCCTTTCGTGAAAAAAATATTCATTACTGCAAATTTTATTGCAATTCAACGGTTTGATATTGTTGAATGGATTGATGTTCAAGAGGAAGTTAAAGAACAAATTGAAGCCTATTTCACTGCCGGAGGAATTGCTATTAAGGAAAATTTAGAGTCGAGAAAAAAAGCAGCGATTGAGGTGTATGCAGAAGCGACCCCAAATCCTGCTACTATGAAGTTTGGAACTAATAAGTCTTTGACAACTACAGATGTTGAATATAAAAACATAGAAGAAGCAAGTAAATCGTCTCCCTTGGCAAAAGCTTTATTTGGATTTCAATTTGTAAAAGAAGTATTTATCTCTGAGAACTATATATCCATCACTAAGTTTGATATTATTGAATGGAATGACGTTTATGCTGAAATTAGAAATTTTATAAGTTCCTATTTACAAGAAAATAAAACCATAATTAAAGAGCTTCCAAAATCAATTGAGAAAACAAACAAATCCTCAACGAAAGAA
Source organism: uncultured Flavobacteriaceae bacterium (assembly GCA_905479435.1). Taxonomy (GTDB): domain Bacteria; phylum Bacteroidota; class Bacteroidia; order Flavobacteriales; family Flavobacteriaceae; genus Polaribacter. The sequence goes on from CAJQMN010000029.1 coordinate 2,422, forward strand.
TTTGATACTGGAGAATTAGAAGGAACTCCTGCCAAAATTATAGCTATTTTAGATGAATATATTCGTCCTGCAGTTGCATCAGACGGAGGTAATATTGCGTTTAAATCCTACGATGAAGACAGTAAAATTGTAAGTGTAATTTTACAGGGAGCCTGCAGTGGATGCCCTTCCTCCACCATTACTTTAAAAAACGGTATAGAAACCATGTTACAAGAAATGCTTCCTAACGAAATTAGTCAAGTAGTAGCGATTAACGGGTAATTTAATTTCAAGCGCGAATAGATAAAAAATAATGTCTAAAATAATTAAACCTTACAAAGACTCCAAGTTGGGCAAAAAAGAGCAAGTCGCTACAATGTTCAACAATATATCAAAGAACTATGACGACTTAAATAGAGTAATATCATTTGGAATAGATGTTAGTTGGAGGAAAAAAGTGGTAAAAATTATTTCAAAAAACAATCCTCAACAAATTCTAGATATTGCTACTGGAACCGGAGATTTAGCGCTAATGATGTCTGCACTTCAACCAAATAAAATTATTGGTTTAGATATTTCAGAGGGCATGTTAGCTGTAGGAAAAGAAAAAATAGCCAAAGCAAAATTAAACGATAAAATAGAAATGATTGTTGGCGATTCGGAGAATATGCCTTTTGAAGACAGTACTTTTGATGCTATTACTGTATCATTTGGGGTTCGGAATTTTGCTAACTTAGAAAAAGGATTGAGTGAAATAAGACGAGTTTTAAAGCCTGGTGGAACATTTGTTATTTTAGAAACTTCAAATCCAACAAAATTTCCTTTTAAACAAGGGTATAAATTTTACACTTCTTTTATTCTACCAATTATCGGCAAGTTGTTTTCTAAAGATAAAATAGCCTACTCTTATCTAAGTGAATCTGCAAATTATTTTCCTTTTGGCGAAACCTTCAACAATATTTTGAAAAATAATGGGTTTATTAATACAGAATATACCCCTGTTACATTTGGTGTAGCTACCATATACTCTGCTTCTAAATAATATGAAAAAAATAGTATTTTTTGTTGTTTGTTTTTTACTTGTACTTCCTGCGTCCTCTCAAATAAGAAGAAATGTAGATAACCTCCCAACTTTTGATGAGCCAAAAATTCATTATGGTTTTTATTTAGGGATAAATCAAAACGATTTTAAGGTTAATTATAGACCAAGTAATTTTCCAAATACGGTTATTGAAATAAAACCAACTTCAGGATTTAATGTTGGTTTAATTACAGATTTAAAAATTCATAAAAATATAAACTTACGTTTTGAACCCGGTTTAATGAGTAATTCAAAAACTATTTATTTTAATAATAGTTCATCATTACTTACAGAAAGAGATAGTGTTAGAGAAATTGGCTCCACCTATTTACACCTCCCATTAATTTTAAAATTTAGTACTGATAGATGGAATAACGTAAGACCCTATGTTTTAGCAGGTGTATCTTACGATCATAACTTCTCAAGTAATCAAGAAAATTCTGATGATAATTATAGTGGAGAATTTAGAATGAAAACTAAAAACTTTATGTATGAAGTTGGTTTTGGAGTAGATATTTATTTATCCTTTTTTAAGTTTTCACCATCAATTCGAGGTCTTTTTGCGATGAACAGAGAACTTATTGATGACAACAATAATGATAGCCCTTGGACATCTCCTATTAATTCATTTTCTACACGAGGAATTTTTATAAGTTTTGCTTTTGAATAAATTTATCTTCTAAACTCATTCAATAAAATAGCTGTAGCTGTGGCAACATTTAAACTTTCAACTTGCATGGAATCACCATATCTTGGAATTGATATTTTATTGCTAATTAATTGTTTTAACGTATCAGAAACACCATTAGCTTCATTACCCATAACCAAAACTGCTGAAGTAGGGAGTTTAGTTTCATGAATATTAACTCCGTTCATATCTGCTATATATATTGGAATAGAAACTGTTTTTAAATACTCAGGTAAATTAAGGTAGGAAGTAGATACCCGGGTTAAAGACCCCATACTGGCTTGAACCACCTTGGTATTGTAACAATCAACTGTTTCTTTAGAACAAATTAGTTGTTCAACACCAAACCAATCGCACAAACGAATTATAGTTCCTAAGTTTCCAGGATCATTAATAGTATCCAATGCAACAATTAAACCTGATGAATTCAACTTTTTTTCTGAAGGGATTTTAAATAGTGCTAGAACTTTATTTGGTGTTTTTAAACTGCTTATTTTTTTTAATTCTTGAGAAGACACTTGAATAAAACAATCTAAAGAGGAAAAGTCAGAATCTGTAGAAAACAAAATCTCCAACTCATAAGATGAGTTAAGAAACTCTTCAACTACTTTTACCCCTTCAGCAATAAATAATTGATGTTTTTGTCGATACTTTTTTTGAGATAAACTAGTAATTAGTTTTTGATGGTTATTAGATAGTCTCATTTAATAAATTAAAATTATTTTACTAAAATAGAATAATAAAAACTGAAGCTTGTGTTTTTATATGCAACTGAAAAAAAAATTATCTTAATAAAGAAATCAAAAGTAGTATTTTTGAGTTTATATTTTGGATGTAATTCATGAAAAAAATATTTATCTATTTTTTATTAATCTTATTTTTGTCAGCCTGTAGCTCGGTAAAGAGGGTAAATGATGCTAAATATTTATTGACTCAGAATACAATAATCATTAATGATAAAAAAAACACCAATACAGATTTAATTGAGTTATTGGTTCAAAAACCAAATAGTAAAACATTAGGGCTCCCACTATCATTATATTTTTATAATCTAGGAGACAACAAAAAGCCTGAAAAAGCCTCAGACTGGGGAAACCTTAAACCAAAAACCTATAATTTTATTAAAACTATTTTTTCTGAAAAGCAAAGTATCTCATTTGCAAATAGTATGATTCGTTTAAATAATTGGTTTTTAAAAAATGGTCAAGCTCCAATAACCATTGATGATATAAAAATAAAAAAAACAATTAGTAATCTTACTGCATACCATAAAAACAGAGGGTATTTTAGAGTAGAAGTAAGTTCTAACAAAAAACTATTAAAGAATAAGAAGGGGGAAATAGATTACATAATTAATACAGGTCGTCCAACATATTTAGATTCCATAAGAACAAAGATAAAATCTCCAGTATTAGACTCTTTATATCAATCAAAGAAAGCATTATCCTACTTGAAAAGTGGAGATCAATTCATAGAGAGTAATTTTATTAAAGAAGCCAAAAGAATTACTAATCTTTTTAGAAATAATGGTATTTATCACTTTACAGAAAATGATTTAGGCTATTACAATATAGATACAGCGAATACAAATAATTATAAAACAAATATTGATCTAGTAATTTTTGATAAAAAAAGAATTTTAAAAGCTAATGGTGATTATATTCTAAAACCCTATAAAATTCAAAAAATTAGAAAAGTTACTGTTTTTACAGATTATTCTTTTTCTCAAAAAGACAATCCTAACCTAGACTCTACTACCTACAAAGGAATTACTTTTCTTGCCCACAATAAAATAAAGTACAACCCAAAACTTTTATCAGAGTCTATATTTATTAAACCTGGCGAGGTTTATGCTGATTCTCTCAGGAACTTAACTAGAAAACATTTAAAATCATTAAGAAATTTTAAGGTAATTAATATTAAATATGAGCCAGTTGATAGTCTAAGTAATCAACTAGATGTATCTATTTTACTAACACCTTTAGATAAATTTAGTTTAGATTTAGAAACTGAACTCACGCATTCAAACATTAGAGATTTGGGTGTTTCAGCAAAATTCTCCATAGTAAATAGAAATATCTTTAAGGGAGCCGAAATTTTTAAACTTTCATTTTTGAGTTCATTTTTTAATGCTTCCCAAGATGCAAATAAAGAAGAACAATTTTTCAACTCATGGGAAATTGGAGCAGATATGTCTTTAGAAATTCCTCGATTTGTTGCGCCCTTTGGAATCAATAAATTAGTTCCAAAAAGAATGTCTCCAAGAACTGTGTTTTCATTAGGAACAAGTATTCAGCAGAATATTGGTCTTGATCGAGAAACCCTTACAGCATTGATGAGTTATAAATGGCAATACAATGCAAAAAAAACAATTCAATTGGATATTTTCAATACTCAATATGTTAGAAACTTAAGAATTGGGAATTACTTTGACATCTACAATTCCGAATATATTAAACTAAATTCTATTGCAAAAGAGTTTTATAACAACCCTGATTACAACTTAGAGAGACAGCAGGAAACTGTTTCATTTATGAGTACTGTTTTTAATGATCCTAATTTTTTAACTAACAATCCTGATTCTTATAGAAATAATTTGAATATTTTAGATCGATACAATATCATCACTTCAGATTTTTTAATTCCAACAATTGCATATTCATTTACCTACAATAACCAGAGTGACTTTAGAGATAATAATTTTTCTTTTTTTAAAATAAGAGTTGCAAACTCAGGAAATATAGGAGGATTATTGTCAAACAAAAAAAACAATAACAATAGAAAAACTATTTTTAATATTCCGTTAGCTCAGTATTTTAAAACTGATATTGAATATAAAAAGTTTTGGGAAATAGATAACTCCTCAGTAATTGGTTTTAGAAGCTTTATTGGAGCTATTTTACCTTACGATAATTCTGCAATACCTTTTACTAAAAGTTATTTTGCTGGAGGCTCAAATGACATAAGAGCGTGGCAAACCTATGACTTGGGCCCAGGAAATAGAAATTCTGGATTGGAATATAATATTGGAAGTCTGAAATTTTTAACTAGTGCAGAATATCGGTTTGATTTGTTTGGAAGTTTAAAGGGAGCCTTATTTGTTGATGCTGGAAATATATGGGATATTACAAATTCAATCTTTGCTGAAGATGAGGCAAAATTTAATGGGATTAATTCAGTGAAAGATATTGCTGTTGGATCTGGCTTTGGACTCAGGTATGATTTTAGTTTTTTAGTCTTTAGATTAGACCTTGGTTTTAAAATGCACGAACCCTATTTAGAAACAAATAAATGGTTTAGGAATTACAATTTTTCAAATGCTGTATATAACATTGGAATAAATTATCCGTTTTAAACTAATTCACTTTTTTTCCTACAACGATTTCGATGATTTTTAAGCTCATCGGCAATTAAATTTTCTACTAATAGCTATTTTTTGATTACTTTTGATGCCTTAAATTCAATCATTTAAAACAAATAAAATGAGTCACAATATTAAACCAGGAGTTGCTACTGGAGAAGAAGTTCAAGCTATTTTTAAACTTGCTAAAGAAAAAGCATTTGCTTTACCTGCTGTAAATGTTGTAGGTTCAAATACCATTAATGCAGTATTAGAAACAGCTAAAGAACTAAATGCTCCTGTAATTATTCAATTCTCAAATGGTGGGGCGCAGTTTAATGCTGGAAAGGGATTATCTAATGAGGATCAAAAAGCAGCGATAGCAGGAGGAGTAGCAGGTGCTAAACACATCCATTTATTAGCTGAGGCCTACGGAGTTCCTGTAATTTTACATACAGACCATTGTGCTAAAAAATTATTACCATGGATTGATGGTTTGTTAGAAGCAAGTGAAGAACATTTTGCCACTACTGGAAAACCTCTTTATAGCTCTCACATGATTGATTTATCTGAAGAGCCTATAGAAGAAAATATTGAAATTTGTAAAACCTATTTAGCACGAATGTCTAAAATGGGGATGACTTTAGAAATTGAATTAGGAATTACAGGTGGAGAAGAAGATGGTGTTGATAATTCTGATGTAGATGTATCTAAATTATACACACAACCAGAGGAAGTAGCCTATGCTTATGAGGAATTAATGAAGGTAAGCCCTCAATTTACAATTGCTGCAGCTTTTGGAAATGTTCATGGAGTTTATAAGCCTGGGAATGTAAAATTAACTCCAAAAATTCTAAAAAACTCACAAGAACATGTTTCTCAAAAATACAATCTTGCTCACAATACAATTGACTTTGTATTTCATGGAGGATCAGGTTCTACCCTAGAAGAAATTAGAGAGTCTATTGGCTATGGTGTTATTAAAATGAACATTGATACTGATTTACAATATGCATTTACAGAAGGGATTAGAGATTATATGCAAGGCAAAGCAGACTACCTAGCAAAGCAAATTGGAAACCCAGATGGTGCAGATCAACCTAATAAAAAATATTATGATCCAAGAAAATGGTTGCGCGAAGGAGAAGTTACTTTCAAAACTAGATTAAAGAAAGCTTTTGAAGATCTAAATAATGTAAATACATTATAGTTTAATAAAACTACAAATATGAAAGTCTGTTTAAATTTTTAAACAGACTTTCTTTTTTATTGGAAAGTTAAATATTAATCCATTAAATTTGTGAACTTGGTTTAAGTCAGTATTACTTAAATTAACAACACAAAACAGATGACTAACTAGTAGTATATGGCTTGGTTTAAAAGAAAAGAAAAAGGGATAAATACCCCTACAGAAGCAAAAAAAGACACACCAAAAGGCTTGTGGTATAAGACCCCTAGCGGTAAAATAATAGATACTGAAGAATTAAAACGCAATCTTTATGTAAGTCCTGAGGATGGATATCATGTTAGAATAGGAAGTAAAGAATACTTTGAACTACTATTTGATGATAATAAGTTCAAAGAATTAAACGCAAAAATTACGGCCAAAGATCCACTTAAGTTTGAAGACACAAAAAAATACCCGGATCGATTAAAAGCTGCACAAGAAAAAACTAAACTAAAAGATGCCGTAAGAACAGCCGTGGGTAAATCTTTAGGTAAAGAAATTGTAATAGCAGCTATGGATTTTTCATTTATTGGCGGATCTATGGGAAGTGTTGTTGGAGAAAAAATTGCAAGAGCGATAGAATATTCAATTCAAAACAAATTGCCGTTCTTAATGATTTCAAAATCTGGGGGAGCCAGAATGATGGAAGCCTCTTTATCTTTAATGCAATTGGTAAAAACTTCTGCTAAGCTTGCACAACTTGCCGAAGCAAAAATACCCTACATCTCTTTATGCACAGACCCAACAACAGGAGGAACTACTGCTTCATTTGCAATGCTAGGAGATATTAATATAGCTGAGCCTAATGCTTTAATTGCATTTGCTGGCCCCAGAGTTGTTAGAGATACTACTGGGAAAGATTTACCAGAGGGGTTTCAACGATCTGAATTTGTATTAGAACATGGATTTCTTGATGGAATCTATGAAAGAAAAAATTTAAAAAAGCAAATCAATCTTTACATAGACCTGATACAAAATCAGTCCATAAGAGTATAAAAAAGTCTTAATCTAAGGTAGCTTCCTCAACTTGCTCTATAGCAATAAGTTATCCCGCTTCTTCACCTTTATTTATCACTATAAAATTTATAGGTTAACATATAAAATAATTGTACATTTGCCAGATCAATGAAAAAATCATTGATGTACATAAAAATCATTTAAATAATATTGGCATGTATTTGACAAAAGAAGTAAAAGAAACAATCTTCGAAAAACACGGTAATAGTAAAACTAACACCGGTTCTGCCGAAGGACAAATTGCGTTATTTACGCACAGAATTAACCATTTAACAGGGCACTTAAAGCAAAATCGTAAAGATTTTAACACAGAGCGTTCTCTAGTAAAAATGGTTGGAAAGCGTAGAAGTCTTTTAGACTATTTAAAGAAAAAAGATATCACTAGATATCGTGCAATAATTAAAGAATTAGGAATTAGAAAATAATACCTATTCAAAAGAGGTAGCTTTAAAGCTACCTCTTTTAATTTTTACTTCCATTGGATTAAAACAAACACACAACAACACACAC
>CAJQMN010000030.1 GCA_905479435.1 uncultured Flavobacteriaceae bacterium
AGAATTTAAGGGTTGGTCGAAGGCTGTGGCACCACTAAACATATAAGTCATATTCCTAACATTACTCACATCCCAACTATCTAAAGGTTGATTAAATATAGTTTGATTACTAAACATCTCACTCATCTCACTCACATTACTTACATCCCAAGCACTAATATCTTCATTAAAACCATCTACTACATTTTTTCCAATAGTATAGAAAGTACTTGGTTCAAACAATTGATACATATCAGTAACTCTAGACACATCCCAACTACCAATAGGACCATATTGTGCTTCAGTTCTTATTTTATTCACAAACCATGCATCAACTATTCGATATATATTAGAATCATTAATAATCCCCGCACCACCAAAACCTAATGATTGTTGCGAACGTAATGCTATTTCCATTTGTTGGAAATTAGTTACATAATTCTCAAATAATAATTTTTCTTTATTATATTTTCTTGTTAACTCTTGAATGGGTAAGTTAACATTATCTGCCCTTTTTGAGAAAGTTAACCAGTGTCCAGGATCTTGTTGTGAGAAAATCATTATTTAGATAAATTGGTGTGATAATAAATATGACAACTAAGCTAAATAGTTATTATTATTTCTTGCTTTTAAATGGTTTTGTGCCTCGTTCCAGTATTCTCTAGAATTTCTATATATTTCATTTGTAATTTGAGTGCCATGAGTATCTATAGCCTTCATAATACCTTCAAAGTCAAGTATAGATTGGAGAAAATCTTCACTATCAGCTTTTTGTTTGTTCCACAAATATGATTTCAACTGATTCATATCCTGTTTCATATCACTTTTATTACTAATCTTTAAGAATCTATCTCCAAATTCTGAGTATGTACATTCAGTGTTAAGATAATCAATATAAGCATTTGCTTGGTGGATTACTAAATCTAACTCTTTCTTTATATTTATTTGTTTTTGTTCCATAATATATTTTATTAATCATCATTTATTAACCAACTACTTGATTGAATTTTATTACCTATACCATCTATTAACTCTATACTTAGCATATCACAAATCTTAGATTCGGGTATTGATTCATTTGTTTGGTCACCCCCATTAGCAAATACCATTTTGCCTTTAGGGTCACTTGTAAGCACTTTTGAATTTAAATATCTTAATGATTCACTTACAGTACTATCTTCATCAATAGATACTATACTAAAGTCAACAACTGATAAACTACTAACTATAAGTAATCTTTCATCCTCCTTCATAAATTTTTTAGAACCCTTAAGTTCACGTTGAATGTCATTGTTAACTATAACCCAAAGTTCATTACCATATTCTTTTGCTCTGTTGAACAACTCTATATGTCCTTTATGGATTGGGTTAAAATAACCACTTACTACTATAACTTTTTTCATAACAATTTTAGATTTAATTACATTTTACTTCATATTCTTCCCAACCTTGAGTTGGTTTTTCATTTGGGAATATAAATGTTTTACAAGTATCTCCTTTTTCAAAATAAATGTGTTTAGACATATGAGTAGGGATATGACCACCAGTTGGTAAAATTTGAAACCCATCTTCCCAAATTAATTCAACTGTTATAGTTAAATTTTGCTCATCATCCCAAACTCGTTCTTGCTCCTCTAATAATCTCCATTCACCTCTATTTAAATACTGGTTTTGTAAAGCGCAGTTTAAAAATGAGAATGTTTGTTTAAGATTAACCATTGAATCAGAATAAGTAGCTGCTGGTGCTAAGTGACCTTTATCCCAAACATTACGATAATAATCAGCATTGTCTGAAGTATGAATATTAGATTCAGTACGAAAATTCATACTTCCTCTGTCCACATTTTTAACCCTATTAGTAGAGGTATAGATTAACTTTATAGGTTGTTCTTTCACTTCAGAATACCATACTTTAAATACAGGATTTTCTACAATTACCTCATCCCTTAACTGTAAGTCAATATCTTTATCTTGAGCTATTATTTCTTTTTCACTACAGTTTATAAAAAGTAGTAGTAAAAGTAGTAGTTTATTTATGTTTTTACCCTTCATATTCCCAATCATTTGAATCTGTGAAATCATCTTTAAGTTTTCTTTTCTTTTTAACCGCTTTATTCTTTTTAATAAGCTTAGCTATTTTTTGGCTATCCAAGTATTCTTCTTGGTTTTCATCTATGTATTTATATTTTTTACTCTTCATCTTCTATTAAGTTTAACCACTCCATAGTTCTATTTTCCCAAGATTGTTCAAGAGCATATTTATATGCCTTTTCAATCATCTTATTGTTATACTTATTAAGTAGTTTTTTAATAACAATATTAGGGTCAATATCATCAATCAAAATACCACTTCCACCATTTTCTATTAAGTTTTTTATATTTCCTGGTCCGTTAGTTATTATTTTTACCTTTTGTAACATCATCTCTAAAGCTGTAATGCAATATGTTTCAGTATAATTTGAAACATAAATCCAATATTCGGCTTTTGATTGTTCCTCTCTTAATTGAGTTGGATTTAAAGCACCTTTGTATTCAACATCCTTTAAGTTTGATACATCAGCTTTATCCCAATCTTTAGCATATGGAGGTAAACATACCACTAATGATAAATCTGGTCGTTGTTCTTTCCATTTATCCCAATTTTGTACTATAAAATCTAATCCTCTATCAGGAGCTGATGACCATATAATTCTACCTTTAACTTTATTATCTAAGGGGTTAGTATAATCGTTTACATCAATAGCATTTTCTACATGATAAATTGTATCTAAAGCCTTAGATATATTATAATTAAATAATGATTCTGAATTATCTACTAATAACTTTTCATGGAGTTTACTTACACCTATTATTTTATTTAGTTTAGGGGATTGAAAATATTCATCAGTATTAGTTAATGTACTACCTTTATACCACCTGTAATAATCCTCATTATGCATCCAAAAATAGGATTTATCAAAAGTAATATGATTATCTTTAAGATGCCTTAGGTAATGAATATAATTAGAACCTATTACTACATCAAAGTGGGAAAATACTTTTAAAGCATTTGGGTTAGTATGACTAACTGGTCCTCTCCATTCTAAAAATTTATCATAGTGAAGATATTGTACACCATTAAATTTACCATCAACTACATCTCCACTTACTATTACATTATGGTTTTGTTTAGTAAAATATTCCGCTAGTTTTAAAATACAATATTCACTTCCACCTATACCTCTATTATCCCAAGTGCTTTTATTCCAATGTGGGGTTTGATACCCT
>CAJQMN010000031.1 GCA_905479435.1 uncultured Flavobacteriaceae bacterium
GCTCCAGAAATTCCTACCTCTCTAGCGATAGATAAAATAGGTGTTCTAGCATCCTCAACAAGTCTTTTAATAATAATCTTATCGATACCATCAATTTTAATTTTACTAGCCATATAGTTTTATTTAGAAGTTAAAATGTAAGCATCAAATATAAAAAAAAGGAAAGACATAATATATGACCTTCCTTTTAATTGTTTGTTGTAAGCTTAAAAGCTTATTTGGCTACCATTTCAAAACTTTCCATAAATTTTGTAGTATAATTTCCATCGATATAGTCAGGGTGGTCCATCAATTGCCTGTGAAAAGGGATTGTTGTTTTTACACCTTCAATTATAAATTCATCAAGTGCTCTTTTCATCTTGTTAATTGCTTCTTCTCTTGTTTGTGCTGTGACTATAAGTTTAGCAATCATTGAATCGTAATTTGGAGGAATTGTATAACCCGAGTATACGTGAGTATCTAATCTGATTCCATGTCCTCCGGGAGCATGAAAAGTAGTTATTTTCCCGGGAGAAGGTCTGAAATTATGATAGGGATCTTCTGCGTTAATTCTACATTCAATTGAGTGTAGTTTTGGTAAATAATTTTTTCCTGTAATAGGCACACCTGCTGCAACTAAAATTTGTTCTCTTATTAAGTCATAATTAATAACTTCTTCTGTAATTGGGTGCTCTACTTGAATCCGTGTATTCATCTCCATAAAGTAGAAATTTCTGTGCTTGTCAACTAAAAACTCAACAGTACCTGCTCCTTCGTATTTAATATATTCAGCGGCTTTTACAGCTGCTTCCCCCATTTCATCTCTCAGTTTATCAGTCATAAAAGGGGAAGGGGTTTCCTCTGTTAACTTTTGATGACGTCTTTGAACAGAACAATCTCTTTCAGATAAATGACAAGCTTTCCCAAAAGAATCTCCAATGATTTGGATTTCAATATGTCTTGGCTCTTCGATAAGTTTTTCTAAATACATGGCGTCATTACCAAAAGATGCTTTTGCTTCTTGACGGGCTGAGTCCCAAGATTCTTGGAGCTCTTCAGCTTTCCAAACAGCTCTCATCCCTTTTCCACCACCACCCGCAGTTGCTTTAAGCATTACAGGATAACCTGCTTCAGTTGCTAGTTTTTCACATTCTTGAAAATCTTTAATAATCCCTTCAGACCCTGGTATACAGGGAACGCCTGCTGAAATCATGGTTGCCTTTGCTGAAGCCTTATCTCCCATTTGATCAATCATTTCTCCTGTGGCTCCAATAAATTTTATTTCATGCTCTTCACATAATTTAGAGAACTTAGCATTCTCTGATAAAAAACCATATCCTGGGTGAATGGCATCGGCGTTAGTAATCTCTGCTGCTGCAATAACATTAGACATTTTCAAATAAGAATCTACACTGGGTGCAGGGCCAATACAAACCGCTTCATCAGCAAACTTAACATGTAAACTTTCGGCGTCTGCTGTAGAGTAAACAGCTACAGTTTTTATCCCCATTTCTTTACAAGTTCTAATAACTCTAAGAGCAATTTCTCCTCTATTGGCAATCAATATTTTTTTAAACATAATTGTATCTTTTTATCCTTAATGGTATAAAATCAAAATTGAGTTATAAAATTAAGATGGGTCTACCAAGAATAAAGGTTGATCAAACTCCACCGGAGATGAGTCGTCTATTAATACTTTAACAATGGTTCCAGAAACTTCAGATTCAATTTCATTGAAAAGCTTCATTGCTTCAATAATACAAACAGTATCACCAACATTAATAGTACTTCCAACTTCAACAAATAAAGGTTTTTCAGGTGAAGGCTTTCTGTATAAAGTGCCAATAATAGGTGATTTAATGGTAACGTATTTAGAGTCGTTTTCCGAATCGTTAGCCTTTGTATTTTTTGGGGTTTCAATAGGTGTCTCAACAGGAGCAGCCTGAATAACTTGTGGTGCAGCCATCATTGGAGCAGGCTGTGTGTAAGTAACTTCTGTTCTTTCAGAACCAGTTTTAATGGTGATTTTTATATCTTCCATTTCTAACTTAACTTCATTAGCGCCAGATTTAGCGACAAATTTGATAAGGCTTTGAATTTCTTTAATATCCATTATACTTAGTTTTAGTTGTTTTATTTTATGAATTGTAGCCCCATTTTAGATAGATAGACCCCCATGTGAAGCCACCACCAAATGCTGCAAATATTAAATTATCTCCTTTTTTTAATTGATGCTCATAGTCTGCAAGCAATAACGGTAAAGTTGCTGAAGTCGTATTGCCATATTTATGAATATTCATCATTACTTTTGAGGCGTCTACATTAACTCTTTTAGCTGTAGCCTCAATAATTCTCTTATTAGCTTGGTGGGGAACCAGCCAACTTATGTCATTGTTTGATAGTTGATTTCTAATTAGCATTTTTTCTGCAACATCTGCCATGTTGGAAACTGCAAACTTAAAAACAGTTTTCCCTTCTTGATGCACAAAATGTTGTCCATTTTTTAATGTGTCTTCCGAAACAGGAAGAATAGAACCTCCAGCCTCTATTTTTAAAAATTCTCTTCCAGAACCGTCACTTCTTAAATATTCATCTTGTAACCCCATTCCTTCAGAATTTGGCTCAAAAAGAACGGCACCCGCTCCATCTCCAAATATGATACAGGTAGCTCTATCTGTATAATCAATAATTGAAGACATTTTATCGGCTCCAATTAGTAAAACTTTTTTATACCTACCAGACTCTATATAAGAAGCTGCAGTAGACATACCATATAAAAAACTTGAGCATGCTGCATGTAAGTCATAAGCAAAAGCATTAGTTGCTCCAATTTCAGTAGCAGTAAAAACAGCGGTAGAGGCTACTGGTAAATCTGGTGTTGCTGTTGCAACAATAACCATATCAATCTCTTTTGGATCAATATTTGTTTTCTGCAGTAAATCTTTAGCTGCTCTTATAGCCATAAAAGAGGTTCCTTGGTTGGGTTCTTTTAAGATTCTTCTTTCCTTGATTCCAGTTCTTGAAGTAATCCAGTCATCATTTGTTTCTACAAGAGTTTCCAGCTCTTTGTTGGTTAAAATGTAATCAGGAAGATATTTCCCAACTGCTGAAATTGCTGCAGTTATTTTTGACATATGATAACGTATTGTGAGAAGTTTTTATTTGGTTATTTCCTCTCTTTAATCGGGAGACTAAAGTAGTAAAAATTATTTTAGTTTTTTTTAAAAAAATAAGCCAAAACAAGCATTTTTTGTTCAAAAACAGAAAAAAACCCTCAAAAAGAGGGTTTTTTTTATGTTTTTTAGAAATTAACTATGCCTCAGCAGATGAAGATTCTAATACTATTTGTCCTCTATAGTATAATTTCCCTTCGTGCCAATGAGCTCTATGATATAAATGAGCCTCTCCTGTTGTTGGATCTACTGCAATCTGCTGTTCAGATGCTTTATAATGTGTTCTCCTCTTATCTCTTCTAGTTTTAGATATTTTTCTTTTAGGATGTGCCATTTTATGTATTTTTTTCTTTAATTAAACTTTTTAATTTGTCCCAACGTGGGTCTATTTTATCTTCGTTTCCTGAAGTATTATTTTCCGTTACTTCTAATTCTTTTAATTTATTTAGAGCCTCTGAATTCATAGTGCCGTTTAGTACATCTGGATGAACTTTTTTTATGGGTACAGAGAGTATAATTAATTCATAAATGAATTGACTTACATTTATTTCGAAATATTCATGAGGTATAATAATCATTTCCTCATTGTCGTCATTGTATTCTGTTCCAAACTTAATTACTAAAGGCATATTTCCTTTAACTTCCTGTTGGTAGGGCTCTAGTGAAATATCACAATCAACATTAACAAACCCTTCTACATTGAGATTCAATTCAAAAAAGGTAGATTTCTTGTCAAAAACTAATTTAACTTGAAGTCTACTACTATTAAACTCATTAAAATTAAAAGCTTCAAAGAACGTATTCTCAATTTCATAATCAAATAAATGCTTTCCTTGCTTTAATCCTATAAAAGGAATATTAAATTGTTTCAAGTTTGACATTACAAGCGAATGAATTTGAGCGTGCAAATATAATAAAATGTTTTAATAATTTATTCTTTTTTAACATCAAAATATTTACTGTTTTTTTGGCTTTAAAACATTTTGTGTGAGTTCTTTATACTCATTTCTGTTTTTGAATATTTTAATACCTGTAAATAAAGCTTCCTTGAAAGAATCTGAGTTTGCTTTCCCTTTTCCAGCGATGTCAAAAGCAGTTCCATGATCTGGAGATGTTCTTACATGACTTAGACCTGCCGTAAAATTAACTCCATTGCCAAAAGTAAGTGCTTTAAAAGGCGCTAAGCCCTGATCGTGATACATTGCCAATACACCATCAAATTGTTTGTAGGCTTCAGATCCAAAGAAGCCATCTGCTGCATACGGGCCATATACAAAAATATCTTTTTCATGAATTGATTGTATCGTAGGTTTAATCAACTCGTTTTCTTCTTGACCAATAACACCATTATCTCCAGAATGCGGATTTAATCCTAAGACAGCTATTTTAGGTTTGTTGATGTTGAAATCTTGTTTTAATGACTTGTTGAGTATATTAACTTTACTTTCTATGAGCTCTGGCGTTATAGATTCAGCTATTTTTGATATGGGAATATGTCCAGTTATGAGTCCAATTCTTAAAAAACCGTTCATTAAAATCATTAAACTTTCTCCCTCTAAATTATGTTCTAGAAATTCTGTATGCCCAGAAAAATTAAATTCTTCAGATTGAATCGTTTCTTTATTAATTGGAGCAGTGATAAGAAGATCAATTTCACCTTTTTTTAATGCTTTAGTGGCTTCATTCAATGATTTAAAAGCATATTGACCTCCAGTTTTTGTTGCATTTCCAAGTTCTAATGTTACCTCTTCATCCCAAATATTTAACAGATTTATCTGACCCTCTTTAATTTGGTCAATAGATTTAATGTCGTGAATATGGGTTTCTATGTTTAATATTTTTTTGTGAGCAGCAATAACTTTAGAGGAACCAAATAAAAGTGGCGTACAAAAATCCAGCATTCTTTTGTCTTCAAATGTTTTCAAGATAACCTCAATTCCTACACCATTTATATCTCCGATAGAGATTCCAACTACTATTTTATCTTTTTTATTCATATCTAAAAGTTAATATGTCTATTTTTGTACATCACAAAAGTAATTAAATTTATAGACATGTTTACTGGAATTATTGAGACATTGGGGCGCGTTGTAAAGATTGAAAATGATAAAGGGAATACTCATTTTACAATTCAAACTGATATTACAAACGAGTTAAAAGTAGACCAAAGTGTTGCGCACAACGGAGTTTGTTTGACTGTAGTTGAAATTACAGAGGATACCTACGTTGTTACTGCAATAAAAGAAACATTAGATAAAACAAATTTGGGAACTTTATCTGAAAATGACCTAGTTAATATTGAAAGAGCGATGAAGTTAGGCGATAGATTAGATGGTCATATTGTTCAAGGGCATGTAGATCAAACCGCCATATGTACTCAAGTATCTGAGAATGATGGAAGTTGGTTCTATACTTTTGAATATTCTGCTGAAGCCAATAATATTACTATAGAGAAAGGATCAATTACAGTGAACGGTGTAAGTCTTACTGTTGTAGATTCGAAAAAAACTCAGTTTAGTGTTGCCATTATTCCATACACCTACGAACACACAGGTTTCTCTGAATTTAAAAAAGGAACCCTCGTTAATTTAGAATTTGATGTCATTGGAAAGTATGTAGCAAGACTTCAAGGGTATTAATTATTTTATATATTGCAATTCAATATATTCACAACAATGAAAAAAATAGTCATTTTAGTTTTAGTTACTTTTATCTTGAGCTGTAATAATGAAAGTAAAAAAGATACTGTAACCGATGCAAACGCTCAATTAGAAAAAGATATAGAAATGTATGAAAATCTCTGGGATGATTTTCTGTTTAATAGAGATCCCAGTGTAATTAATAGTAAAAATTTTACAGAAGATTGTATTGTTGTTACTGCTAATGGTGATATTGTAGGGATAGAAGCAACTAAAGCATTTTACTCGAATTATTTAAGTGGATTT
>CAJQMN010000032.1 GCA_905479435.1 uncultured Flavobacteriaceae bacterium
TCTACAATGAGTCCTAGTGTTGAAGTTGATGTAAAATCTGTTTCGTAAGCAGTTAAAATGTATCATTATGACTAGAGAAGAAAAATCACAAGTAATACAAGATTTAACAGTTACGTTAGCAAGAACTAATACCATCTATTTAGCAGATATTTCTGGATTAGATGCTTTAGCTACATCAAACTTACGTAGAGCTTGCTTTAAAGCAAATGTTCAACTAGCTGTTGTTAAAAACACATTGCTTTCAAAAGCAATGGAAGCTTCTGATAAGGAGTTTGGAGAATTACAAGATATATTAAAAGGTAACACATCTTTAATGATTTCTGAGGCAAGTAATGCACCTGCCAAAGTAATTAAAGAGTTCAGAAAAAAATCAGACAAGCCCTTATTAAAAGGTGCTTACATCGAAGAAGCTATTTATGTTGGAGATGACCAACTAGAATCTCTTGTAAATGTGAAGTCTAAAGACGAACTTATTGGAGATATTATTACTTTATTACAATCACCTGCTAAAAATGTTATTTCAGCATTGCAGTCAAGTGGTGGTAAACTATCAGGTATTTTACAAACATTATCAGATAAATAAATTAGCGCATTAATAAACTAAATAATAAAATTTTTAAAACAATTGAAATGGCAGATTTAAAAGATTTCGCAGAACAATTAGTTAACTTAACTGTAAAAGAGGTTAATGAGTTGGCTGGTATTTTAAAAGATGAGTATGGTATCGAACCTGCAGCAGCAGCTGTAGCTGTTGCTGGACCAGCAGCAGGAGGTGGCGATGCAGCCGAAGAGCAAACAGAATTTGATGTAATCTTAAAAGCAGCAGGTGGTTCTAAACTAGCAGTTGTAAAATTAGTTAAGGAATTAACTGGTTTAGGATTAAAAGAAGCTAAAGGTATCGTTGATAGCGCACCTGCTCCTATTAAAGAGGGAGTTTCTAAAGATGAAGCAGAAGGTCTTCAAAAATCTTTGGAAGAAGCAGGAGCTGAGGTTGAGCTTAAGTAAGCTTTAACATATCTAACAAACTAAGGTTTAGGTACTAAGAATTTAGGTTCTTAGACCTAAACCATTTTGTGTATATATTCGTTCTTTATTAAATTCAGATTTTTAATCAAAAAAACATTCTCTTTTGGCAACGAAAAACACTACAGAAAGAATCAATTTCGCATCTTCTAAGCTTGGAACAGATTATCCAGATTTTTTGGATATTCAAGTAAAATCTTTTCAAGATTTTTTCCAATTACAAACAAAAGCTGAAGAGCGAGGAGAAGAAGGTTTATACAAAACCTTCATGGACAACTTTCCAATTACGGACACCCGTAACAACTTTGTATTAGAATTTTTAGACTATTTTGTAGATCCACCAAGATATAGTATTCAAGAATGTATCGAAAGAGGTCTAACTCACAGTGTGCCTTTAAAAGCACGTCTTAAACTTTATTGTACAGATCCAGAGCACGAAGATTTTGAAACAATTGTACAAGATGTATATTTAGGGACTATTCCTTACATGACAAATTCTGGAACTTTTGTTATCAATGGTGCAGAAAGAGTTGTAGTATCTCAGCTACATAGATCTCCAGGAGTATTCTTTGGACAATCTTATCATGCAAACGGTACAAAATTATATTCTGCAAGAGTAATTCCTTTTAAGGGGTCTTGGATAGAATTTGCAACCGATATCAATCAAGTTATGTATGCTTACATTGATAGAAAGAAAAAATTACCTGTTACTACTTTATTCAGAGCCATAGGTTTTGAAAGAGATAAAGATATTTTAGAAATCTTTGATTTAGCTGAAGAAGTTAAAGTTTCAAAAGCTGGATTAAAGAAAGTTTTAGGAAGAAAATTAGCTGCAAGAGTATTAAAAACTTGGTTTGAAGACTTCGTAGATGAAGACACTGGAGAAGTTGTGTCAATTGAACGAAATGAAATTATTTTTGATCGTGATACAATTATTGAAAAAGAACACATAGAAGAAATCATTGAAGCAGGAGCGAAAACAGTATTACTTCATAAAGAAGATAATCAACAAGCTGATTACGCTATAATCCACAATACACTTCAAAAAGATCCAACAAACTCTGAAAAAGAGGCTGTTGAACACATTTATAGACAATTAAGAAATGCTGAGCCGCCAGATGAGGAAACTGCAAGAGGAATTATTGATAAATTATTTTTCTCTGAACAACGTTACAATTTAGGTGAAGTAGGGCGTTTTAGAATGAATACAAAACTTGGTTTAGATATTGATATTAATCAAAAGGTTTTAACCAAATTAGATATTATTACAATCATAAAGTATTTAATTGAATTAATCAATTCTAAAGCAGAAGTTGATGATATTGATCACTTATCTAACCGTCGTGTTAGAACTGTAGGAGAGCAACTTGCCAGTCAGTTTGGTGTTGGTTTAGCTCGTATGGCTCGTACCATTCGAGAGAGAATGAATGTACGTGATAATGAGGTTTTTACTCCAATTGATTTAATTAATGCCAAGACATTGTCTTCCGTAATTAATTCATTTTTTGGTACTAATCAATTATCTCAGTTTATGGATCAAACAAATCCATTGGCCGAGATTACGCATAAAAGAAGATTATCTGCACTAGGGCCTGGAGGTTTATCTAGAGAAAGAGCAGGATTTGAGGTTCGTGATGTTCACTATACACATTATGGGCGTTTATGTCCAATTGAAACACCAGAAGGTCCAAATATTGGTTTAATATCTTCTCTATCTGTATTCGCAAAAGTTAATAACTTAGGATTTATAGAAACACCATATAGGGAGGTAAACAAAGGTTCTGTTGATGTGAAAAAAGCACCAATTTATTTAAGTGCTGAAGAGGAGGAGGGTAAGAAAATTGCTCAATCTAATTTAGGTTTAGATAAAAACGGAGCCATATCAGGAGATAAAGTAATTGCTCGTGAGGAAGGAGATTTCCCAGTAGTTACTCCAGACACTATTGATTACATGGATGTTGCTCCAAATCAAATTGCTTCAATATCTGCTTCTTTAATACCATTTTTAGAGCATGATGATGCAAACCGTGCATTGATGGGATCAAATATGATGCGTCAAGCAGTTCCATTATTACGCCCAGAGTCTCCAATTGTTGGAACAGGACTAGAAAGAAGAGTTGCTGAAGATTCTAGAATTCTAATTAATTCTGAAGGAGCAGGAGTTGTTGAATATGTAGATGCAAATAAGATTACCATCAAGTATGACAGAACAGATCAAGAGAAGTTGGTGAGTTTTGATTCTGATGAAAAATCGTATGACTTAATTAAGTTCAGAAAAACCAATCAAGGAACATGTATCAACCTAAAACCTATCGTAAGTTCTGGTGACCGAGTTGAAAAAGGACAAGTTCTTTGTGAGGGATATGCAACACAAAAAGGAGAATTAGCTTTAGGTAGAAATATGAAAGTTGCCTTTATGCCCTGGAAAGGATATAATTTTGAGGATGCTATCGTAATATCAGAAAAAGTTGTTCGTGAAGATATTTTTACGTCTATACATATAGATGAATATTCTTTAGATGTACGTGATACAAAATTAGGTACAGAGGAACTAACCAATGATATCCCTAACGTTTCTGAAGAGGCTACAAAAGACCTTGATGAGAATGGAATGATTAGAATAGGAGCAGAGGTAAACCCTGGAGATATTTTAATTGGTAAAATTACTCCTAAAGGTGAATCTGATCCAACACCAGAAGAAAAGCTACTAAGAGCAATTTTTGGAGATAAAGCAGGAGATGTAAAAGATGCATCTTTAAAAGCTTCTCCATCTTTGAGAGGAGTAGTTATTGATAAAAAGTTATTTAGAAGAGCTGTTAAAGATAAGACTAAGAGAATTAAAGATAAAGAAGCAGTAATCTCTTTGGAATCATCTTTTGTGTCAAAATTTGAAGTTCTTAAAGAAAACTTAGTAGAAAAACTATTCCAATTAGTTAGTGGAAAAACTTCACAAGGAGTCTTTAACGATCTTGGCGAGGAAGTATTACCAAAAGGTAAAAAATACACTCTCAAAATGCTAAACGCAGTTGATGATTATGTGCATTTAACTTCGGGAACATGGACTACAGATTCTAAAATTAATTCTCATGTTAGTGAATTAATTCACAATTATAAAATTAAGGTAAATGACCTTCAAGGTGTATTACGTAGAGAGAAGTTTACGATATCTGTTGGAGATGAATTACCAGCAGGAATTCTAAAACTTGCAAAGATTTATGTGGCTAAGAAACGTAAATTAAAAGTAGGTGATAAAATGGCTGGACGACATGGTAACAAGGGTATTGTTGCTCGTATTGTTCGTCAAGAAGATATGCCATTCTTAGAAGATGGAACTCCAGTTGACATTGTGTTAAACCCTTTAGGTGTTCCGTCTCGTATGAATATTGGTCAAATTTATGAAACAGTTCTTGGTTGGGCTGGTCAGAAATTAGACAGAAAGTACGCTACTCCAATATTTGATGGAGCTTCTTTAGACCAAATAAATGGTTTTACCGATGAAGCACAAGTACCAAGATTCGGTCATACCTACCTTTATGATGGTGGAACAGGAAAACGTTTCGATCAACCAGCAACTGTAGGTGTTATTTACATGATCAAATTAGGTCACATGATTGAAGACAAAATGCATGCACGTTCTATTGGACCTTATTCGTTGATTACTCAACAACCACTTGGTGGTAAGGCTCAATTTGGTGGTCAGCGTTTTGGTGAGATGGAAGTATGGGCACTAGAGGCCTATGGAGCTTCAAGCATTTTGAGAGAAATTCTAACAGTAAAATCTGATGATGTTATGGGAAGAGCTAAAACATACGAAAGTATCGTTAAAGGCGAAACCATGCCAGAACCAGGTTTACCAGAATCTTTCAATGTATTAATGCATGAGTTGAAAGGTTTAGGTTTAGATCTAAAACTAGAAGAATAAATTTATTGTATATGTCTAGGTATGATTTCTCATACCTAGACACATGCTTTTTTAATAAGGGTTTCAGACCCAATTTAATTCGATACCATTACCATGGCAAGAAAAAACGAGAAGTACACCGTAAAAAAGTTTAATAAAATCTCAATTGGTTTATCATCACCAGAATCTATTTTAGGAATATCTAAAGGAGAGGTGTTAAAACCAGAAACTATTAATTATCGAACACATAAGCCCGAGAGAGACGGTCTTTTCTGTGAGCGTATTTTTGGTCCTGTTAAAGACTTTGAATGTGCTTGTGGTAAGTATAAAAGAATTCGATACAAAGGAATTGTTTGTGATCGATGTGGTGTAGAGGTAACTGAAAAGAAAGTGCGAAGAGACAGAGTAGGACACATCAATTTAGTTGTTCCTGTTGCTCATATCTGGTACTTTAGATCGTTACCAAATAAAATGGGATATTTACTAGGGTTACCATCTAAGAAGTTAGATATGATTATCTATTACGAAAGATACGTAGTAATCCAACCAGGTATTGCAAAAAATATTGAAGGAGAACCCTTACAGAAAATGGATTTCTTAACAGAAGAAGAGTATTTAGATATTCTAGAAACGCTTCCTCAAGAAAACACGTATCTAGATGATAGTGACCCAACGAAGTTTATTGCTAAAATGGGTGCAGAGTGTTTAATTGATTTATTAGCTCGTATAGATTTAGATGAATTATCATATGAATTAAGACATAAAGCGAATACTGAAACCTCTAAGCAAAGAAAAGCTGAGGCTTTAAAAAGATTAAATGTAGTTGAAGCATTCAGAGATTCTCAAAAAAATAGAGAAAACAGACCTGAATGGATGATTATGAAAGTAGTTCCGGTAAT
>CAJQMN010000033.1 GCA_905479435.1 uncultured Flavobacteriaceae bacterium
ATTAGTGTAGCATTTGGAGGAATAACTCCGCCAGCTCCACTTTCTCCATAAGCTAAGTTAGCAGGAATTACAAAACGTGCTTTATCTCCTACTTTTAATAAAAGTATTCCTTCGTCCCATCCGGCAATTACTTGACCAACCCCAACAGAAAATTCAATTGGTTGCTTGCGTTTATATGAAGAGTCAAATACTGTACCGTCTAATAATTGTCCTTTATAATGCACAGAAACATTAGCTCCTTTGGTAGCTTTATTTCCATCACCATTTTGTAAAATTTTATATCGTAAACCGCTTTGTGTTTCTTCATAACCTTTTGCTACAGTATCTAAGATCTCTTGTTGTTTTTTTCTTTCTTCTTCCTCTCGTTTTGCTCTTAAACCCTCAAAGGTCCTAAAGGCCTCAACTGCATTATAGGCCTCAGCATCTGTTCCAACTCTAATAATTTCTATAGACATTTCATCTCCCTGTGAAATAGTATCTACAACATTTTGTCCTTCAACAACATTTCCAAAAACAGTGTGTTTTCCATCTAGCCATGGAGTTTCAATGTGAGTTATGAAAAATTGAGACCCATTAGTAGCTGGTCCTGAATTGGCCATCGATAATTTTCCTGGACCATCATGTTTTAGATCTGGATGAATTTCATCATCAAATTTATAACCTGGGTCTCCTGTTCCTGTCCCTAATGGACACCCTCCTTGAATCATGAAATCTGGAATTACACGATGAAATTTTAAACCATCGTAATATGGTGTTCCTTGTTTCTTAACACTGTTTTCTAAATTTCCTTCTGCTAAGGCAACAAAGTTACCAACAGTACCAGGTGTTTTTTCATAGGCTAAACTTACTAGAATATCTCCTTTTGAAGTTTTGAATTTTGCGTAGATTCCGTTATCCATTATTTAATTTATTTAATTTGTTTTAAACTATTCTATCTCCTAATTTTTATTCGTATTCACTTGTAAAATGAAGTTTTACTGTAGGATATTTACTCTGTGTCATTTGGATAGTAAATGCTGAATCAGCTAAAAAAACCAATTGCCCTTGTTTATCCTTTGCTAAATAGCGTTGTTTTACTCTCTTGAACTCTTTAAACTCATCATTTTTTGGGTCCTCGGCTTGTACCCAACAAGCCTTATGAACATTAATATTTTCATAAGAACATTTTGCGCCGTATTCATGTTCTAAACGATACTGTATCACTTCATATTGAAGGGCCCCCACAGTTCCAATAATTTTTCTACCGTTCATGTCTAATGTGAATAGTTGAGCAACACCTTCGTCCATCAATTGGTCTAAGCCTTTAAAAAGTTGTTTAGACTTCATAGGATCTGCATTATTTACATACCTGAAGTGTTCAGGAGAAAAACTTGGAATTCCTTTAAAATTTAATTGTTCTCCTTCTGTAAGCGTATCTCCAATTTTAAAATTTCCTGTATCATGTAATCCTACAATATCTCCAGGAAATGATTCATCAACGATTTCTTTTTTTTCTGCAAAGAATGTATTTGGACTTGAAAATTTTACTTTTTTACCATTTCTTACATGTAAATATGGGGCATTTCTTTTAAAGGTTCCAGATACTATTTTTATAAACGCTAGACGGTCTCTGTGTTTTGGATCCATATTGGCATGAATCTTAAAAACAAAACCTGTTAATTTCTCTTCTTTAGAATCAACTAACCTTTCTTCTGCTTTTTTAGGTTGGGGTCTTGGTGCAATTTCTATAAAAGCATCTAACAATTCTTTAACTCCAAAATTATTTAAAGCAGATCCAAAAAACACGGGTTGTAATTTACCTTCTAGATATTCTAAATTGTTAAACTTAGGGTAAACCTCATAAATTAGTTCTAATTCCTCACGAAGCGTATCAGCGGCGCTTTCACCCACAACTTCATCTAATTCAGGATTTTTTATGTTGTCAAATTCAATACCTGCAGTAATGCCTTGTTTATTGTCTCCAGAAAAAATATTTAATTTCTTTTCATAAATATTATAGATCCCTTTAAAATCATAACCCATTCCAATAGGAAAACTCATTGGGGTTACTCGCAAACCTAATTTTTGTTCAACTTCATCTAACAAATCAAACGCATCTTTTCCTTCACGGTCTAATTTGTTTATAAAAACAAGCATTGGAATATTTCGCATTCTACATACTTGAACTAACTTTTCTGTCTGTTCTTCGACTCCTTTGGCAACATCTATGACAACGATAACACTATCTACAGCTGTTAAGGTTCTAAACGTGTCTTCAGCAAAATCTTTATGCCCAGGTGTATCTAAAATATTTATTTTTTTGTCTTTGTAAATAAAGGCTAGAACTGAGGTTGCTACTGAAATTCCACGTTGACGTTCAATTTCCATAAAATCAGACGTAGCTCCCTTTTTGATTTTATTATTTTTAACTGCACCAGCTTCTTGAATCGCTCCACCAAATAATAAAAGTTTTTCGGTTAAAGTAGTTTTTCCAGCATCTGGATGGGATATTATACCAAAAGTTCTTCTGCGGTCTATTTCCTTTAAAAAGCTCATCTTCAAAAATTGAGGTGCAAAGTTACGTTTTATTCTAAAATTAGAGAATACAAGATTTATAAATAGTTTTCAATGATTTTAATTTAATATATCATATTTTTATAGCTCAGAAGATTTTTAAATGTAAATGAAAAAAATTATCGTTTTTTATTGTTTTTCCCTATTAATAGCGTGTAATTCTAGCACTTCACAAAATTCAAATCGTAATAATCTTGATGTAAGCCAAACGAAATCAATATATCTAGATTTAGAAAATAATGAAGTGAACTTATCTTCATTTAAAGGAAAAAAAATTTTAATAAATTATTGGGCAACATGGTGTGGGCCCTGTATACAGGAAATGCCATCTCTTTTGAGAGCACAAGAACAATTAAAATCAGAGTATGTTTTTTTGCTAGTTTCAGAGGAATCTACTCAGAGAATCTCTAGGTTTAAAAGCCGTAAAAAATTTAATTTCAACTACATAAGATCAAGAGTCTCATTAGCTTCTATAGGAATATATTCTTTACCAATAACAATCATTTACGATGAAGAAGGTAAAGAAATAAAAACCATAGAAGGATCTGTAGTTTGGGATTCAAAAAGAATGATAAAACAACTTAAAGCCATATAATTTGAATAAGGGTGTTTTTTTAGTTTTATTTCTTTTTTTATCCTCTTGTACAAGAATAGATTTTAAAGTCGAAGAAATACAATTTTCTTTCGGTAAAAATAATGCTCAACCAAATCTTGTTTCTAATGGTGATGATTTAACCCTTTCTTGGATTTCATCAGAAGAAGATAAAGAGGCTATATTATTTTACAGCCAATATGAAGATAATAAGTGGACAGCACCTACTTCTATTGCTTCTGGTTCTGATTGGTTTGTGAATTGGGCTGATTTCCCTGCAAATGCGATAAACGAAGATTTATTATTAACCAGTTACTTAAAAAAATCGGATTCAGGAACATATACTTATGATGTTCTATTAAATTTAGAAACTTTATCTGGAAAAAAAATTAAAGAAAATTTTTTATTACATACAGACGGTGTAAAAGCTGAACATGGTTTTGTGAGTATGATTCCATCACATAAAAAAGGATTTTATGTTACATGGTTAGATGGGAGAAATACAGTTGCTAATTCAGGAGAAGCTCATCATAAAGCAATGACCATAAGATTTGCAGAAATTTTACCTACTGGAGAAATAGTAAATGAAACTGAATTAGACGCTACTACGTGTGATTGTTGTCAAACTTCCATTGCTATGACAAATGATGGGCCAATAGTGGTTTATAGAAATAGAAGTAAAGATGAGGTTCGCGATATTTTTATCACTAGATATAAAGATGGTATTTGGGAAAAACCAAGACCTGTTCATAATGATGGATGGGTAATAAATGGTTGCCCTGTAAATGGTCCAAAAGTTGTTGTGAATTCTTCGAATACAGCTATAGCTTGGTTTACTGCTGCAGAAGGTAAACCAAAAGTAAATGTCTCTTTTTCTAACTCTGATGATGGTGATTTTAGACCTCCTGTTCAGTTAAATGATTTAAATGCCATAGGTAGAGTGGATGTTGCTTTTTTAAACTCTAGCGAAGTATTGGTTAGTTATATGGAACTTGACGATCACGGTACTTATTTAAAAATTAAGAAAGTATCCATTGATGGAAAAGTATCTGAGGCTAAAACAATAGCTGTTATCGATGAAGGAAGAAATTCAGGTGTTCCTCAATTAGAAATAATGAAAGGAAATGTTTTTTTAGCTTGGACGTATAGTGTTGAGGGAAAAAATCAATTAAAATCTGTAAAATTTAATTCTGAGAGCTTTTATTGAGATACTTTTTACTTAATTACTTCTGCTTTAATAAATACTTCTTCTAGCGGCCATTCTTTCTTATCAGCATCAAGTTTAGCTATTTTTTCCATAGTTTTAAATCCATCAATAATTTCTCCAAAAATTGTGTGTTCTCCGTCCAAATGGTGACTTCCTCTTTTATCTTGTATCATATAAAATTCAAAAGGAGATGAAGTTTTATTTGGGTTGTTTTCCCATTGTCTAGCTGCGGCAAGAGCACCATATTTGTGTCTTCTATGTGATTTTATTTCTGCTGGAATTCTGTAGTTATATTTCATTCTGAGTTTCCGAGTTTTAGGATGATCAGAATTTCCACCCTGAACAATAAAGTTGGGTACAATTCTATGAAAAGAAGTAGTATTGAAGTATCCAGTTTTAGTTAAAAAAACAAAACTTGCTCTGTGTAAAGGAGTATCATTATATAATTTAATTTTTATGTCCCCTAATCTAGTTTTAAATAGAACAATAGTCTCTTTGTTTAGATCTCCATATGCTTTTAAAAATGAAATTGCATTACTTTTGTTTATGGTATCTGTTCCTTTTACAATAATTTTTTTAACAACTTTTTCTTCCTTTATTATTGTTTTTTTTAATTGAGGGTTTTCTTTCAAATCACATGCTAAACAAATTGTAATAAAAAAACACACAAAAACTGAATTATATTTAGATATATTTAACATATTACAAATATAAATATTAGATTTTTGATTACGCATTTATGCAATAAAAACAAAAATTTAAATTTGTTGATTTTTGTATTTTTGTAAGTATAATTATAATCGATGGAAGAGAATGTTATTTTGGTAGATGAACAAGACAATCAATTAGGATTGATGCCAAAAATGGAAGCACATGAAAAAGCGGTTTTACACAGAGCTTTTTCAGTTTTTATATTTAATAATAAAGGAGAATTAATGTTACAACAAAGAGCTGCTCACAAATACCATTCTCCATTATTATGGACCAATACTTGTTGTTCTCACCAAAGAGATGGTGAGTCTAATATTGAAGCAGGAAAAAGACGCTTAGTTGAAGAAATGGGTTTTGAAACCAATTTAAAAGAGGTTTTTTCGTTCATTTACAAAGCTCCTTTTGATAATGGTTTGACTGAGCATGAATTAGATCACGTTATGGTTGGTAATTTTGATGGTCTACCTAAAGTTAACCCTGAGGAAGTTGCTTCATACAAATGGATGAGGTTAGATGCAATTAAAGAAGATATTGAGTTGCATCCAAATCTTTACACAGCCTGGTTTAAAATTATTTTTAAAGAATCATACTCAAAACTAACATATGCCTAGAATCACGGGATACAGAAAAGCGCATTTTAATGCAGCACACAGATTATATAAACCAGATTGGTCTGATGAAAAAAATTCAGAAGTCTTTGGAAAGTGCAATAACCCATATTTTCATGGTCATAACTATGAAATTATTGTAGCAGTAACTGGAGAAATAGACCCAGATACAGGTTATGT
>CAJQMN010000034.1 GCA_905479435.1 uncultured Flavobacteriaceae bacterium
CGTCTATCTTCAGCCCGCTTTTGAAGTTCTGTAATGGTAAGACTTAATGGTGAAACCTCCTCGCTAGTTGCAGCTATTTCATTAATTTCCGTCTGTGGAAGCGATGTTTTTAATTCAAATTGAAGTTCCTCTTCAACCTCTTTTTCAGCTTTAGATATAGAAGAACTTTTACCAATAGTCGGTTGGATATCAAAGTCTTCTAATACATGTCTCTTGAGGGATACTTCATTATTTTCTAATATGATTTCTTGAGCATCATTAACTTCTATATCTAAAATTTCAGAGGTTAACTCAAAACGAGTAGTAACATCATCTATTTTATTTTCTTCATTAGTATTTAAAGGAAGATCAAATAATAAATCTGCTTGAATTTCTTGTGGTTCTTCAATAACTATTTCTTCAATTTGTGGTGTGGTGTTGGTGATGATAAAGTCTTCTTCAGAAATAGCCTCAGAAAGAACCTCATCATAAATAACAACACTGTTTTTAATGAACTCGGAAGTAGGAATTAAATCCATTTGAATTTCATCCTTGATCTGTGAATCCTGAATTTCATCGTCATCCTCTAATACATGTATGATCTTCTTTTCAAAAGTACTATTTATCTCATTTATAGGATGAGATTTTGGGGCATTATCACTTGAAAAGTCATAAGTGGCTTTTTGTTCATCTTCTAGGGTATGAACAATTTTCTTTGCCTCTGTATTTATAATATTGTTTTGCTGATCAGCAGCAAATCCAGTAGCAACAATTGTAACAGATATCGCATCTCCTAACTCATGATCTTCTCCAATTCCCATGATAATATTAGCTTCAAAACCAGCCTCTGCTTGAATAAAATCATTAATCTCACCTATCTCATCAAGTGTTACTTCAGTTGCTCCAGAAACAATTAATAGTAAAACGTTTTTGGCGCCTGTAATTTTATTATCATTTAATAAAGGAGAATCTAATGCTTTTACAATTGCATTCTTAGCTCTTGAAGTACCTGATTCTTTTGCTGATCCCATAATGGCAGTTCCACTTTTAGAAAGTACAGTTTTTGCATCATGTAAATCAATGTTTTGTTTGTAGTGGTGTGTAATTACCTCTGCAATACCTCTTGCCGCAGTAGACAATACCTCATCTGCCTTTGAAAATCCTGCTTTAAAACCAAGGTTTCCATATACTTCTCTTAATTTATTATTATTTATAACAATTAAAGAATCTACATTTTTTCGTAACTCATCTATTCCTACTTGGGCTTGTTTTGATCGCATTCTTCCCTCAAACTGAAAAGGTATTGTAACAATTCCTACAGTAAGAATATCCATATCTTTTGCAACTTTAGCTATAATTGGTGCAGCTCCTGTACCTGTACCACCTCCCATTCCAGCTGTAATAAACACCATTTTGGTTTGGGTATTTAACATCTCTTGAATTTCCTTAATGCTCTCTTTTGCAGCTTGTTCTCCAACCTGTGGATTAGCTCCAGCACCAAGCCCTGAAGTTAAATCAACGCCTAATTGAATTTTATTGGGAATTGAACTGTTTTCTAATGCTTGTGCATCTGTATTACAGATCACAAAATCTACCCCTTTGATGTCTTGCTGATACATGTGATTAACAGCATTACTTCCTCCACCACCTACGCCAATAACTTTTATTGTATTGGATTGTGATTTAGGCATATCAAATAAAATGTTATCGAATTCTGTACTCATAAAAATAACTTTTTTATTTTGTTTGTTTATATATTCTTTTCTAATTACTCTGCGTTATCTAAAAACTCCTTCAATCCGTCTGTAAACTTGTCAAAGAAAGATTTCTTTTTAATTTTTGGCTTTACCTCTAATTCTTGCTCTGTAAGCTCCTCAGTATTTTTTTCAGAAACATTAATTTCATCCTGTTCCTTCTCCTCTTTTGAATGATTTTCTAAACCTTGCATTAACAACCCTACTGCTGTTGCGTATGAAGGACTAGATAGGTCATCATCAGAGTTTCCAGCTAGATGTTCGTTGGGGTATCCTATTCTAGCATCCATTCCTGTAATATACTCTACTAATTGTCTCAAATGCTTCAACTGAGAACCACCTCCTGTTAAAACAATTCCAGCAATTAATTTTCTTTTTTGTGTTTCATGGCCATAATTTTTTATTTCTAAATAAACATGCTCTATAATTTCTTGAACTCTAGCATGAATAATTTTAGAAAGATTTTTAAGTGTAATTTCTTTAGGTTCTCTTCCTCTTAATCCTGGAATAGAAACTATTTCTGTTTCCTTATTTTCACCTGGCCAAGCAGATCCAAATTTTATCTTTAACAATTCCGCTTGTTTTTCTATAATTGAGCATCCTTCTTTAATATCTTCTGTAATCACGTTTCCACCAAATGGAATAACAGCTGTATGACGAATAACACCATCTTTAAAAATTGCTAAGTCTGTTGTTCCTCCACCTATATCTATTAAAGCAACACCAGCCTCTTTTTCCTCCTGACTTAAAACTGCTGAGGCAGATGCTAGAGGTTCTAAGGTAATGTCTGATAAATCTAACCCTGCGCTTTTAACACAGCGTCCAATATTTCTAATGGAAGAAACTTGACCAACAACGACATGAAAATTTGCTTCTAATCTACCACCATACATTCCTATGGGCTCTTTAATTTCAGACTGACTGTCTACTTTAAAATCTTGAGGCAGAACATGAAGGATTTGCTCACCTGGCAGCATAACTAGTTTGTGAACTTGATTTACAAGGTTTTCAATATCGTTTTCGTCTATAACCTCGTCTGCATTTGCTCTTGTTATGTAATCACTATGATGTAAACTTCTGATGTGTTGACCAGCAATACCTACAACAACATCTTCAATTTTTTGGCCAGATACGCCCTCAGATTCTTCAACCGATTGTTGTATGGATTGAATCGTTTGGGTAATATTACTCACTACACCTCTTTTTACTCCTAAACTTTTTGCCTTACCAATTCCTAAAACCTCAAGTTTTCCATATTCGTTTTTGAGTCCAATCATAGCCACAATTTTTGTTGTACCTATATCTAATCCAACGGCTATTTTATTATTTTCCATATCCTGTTATTTTTTCACCAACAACTTGATTGTGATATTTAATATTTATGGTTTTATATTTATGTATTGTACTGTCTAAAAATACTTTGCTATAAAACGCTTTTAACTTTTTTATTTTACTGTCTATTTCAGTCAAATCACCGAAATTAATTCTATAATTACCACTTCTAACAGTAAACATGTATTCATTCTGAGCCTTTAATTCGATTCCAATAATTTCTTTACTCAAGAAGTTGTCTTTAACTATTTTATTAAGTAAAACAATTAGCCTAGAGACTTCTTTTTCATTACTAACCCCAGTAATTACTGGAACTCTAGCTGAAAAATTTTCAGAAATTGGAACTTTTACTGCCTGTGAATCAACATAGTAAGACGAATTACCATCAAGTATTCTAGCTATGGGCTCTCTTTGTTGAATTACTGTGTTTAGATTCCCGTCTACTGTTATAAAAAGCGAAACTTTTTCAACATATGGGTTTTCTAAAACCCGTTCTTCTAACATGTATAAATCTATTACAGATTTTGCTTGTTTTTTTACTCTTGCATTGTTTTGTATTAACAATTTATTAACTATTTGTTCAGTTAAAAAATAAGGCTCTTTTGAATGAAATTTAACAACTGATTTAGTGATGATTTGTTGAGAATTTCTCTCGTTAGAAAAACCATATAAAAAACCTATTCCTCCCAGTAAAATAGGAAGAATAATGTATTTTATAATTTTTTTTAACTTCATAATTTCTATGCTAGAATTAATTCTGTTTTAACATCCTTGACCATCTTTCCAATGTCTCCTGCACCCAACATTACCACAATAGTAGCCTCTGAATTTTTAATATCTTTTACTAAATTTTTTTTAAAAGTGATTTTTTTATTCTTGTTAAGAATTTTTTCTAGTAACCATAAAGATGTAACCCCTTCAATTGGTAATTCTCTTGCTGGATAGATGTCTAATAATAATACTTCATCAAACTGAGCTAAAGCCAATGCAAAATCTTCGACAAAATCTCTAGTTCTCGAAAATAAATGAGGTTGGAATATCACAACATTTTTTTGTGTTGGATAGAGTTCTTTAATAGCATCATAAACCACATTGATTTCTGTTGGGTGATGTGCGTAATCATCTATTAAAGTAAGTGCATCTGTTTTTATTTTATACGAAAAACGTCTCTCTACACCCTTAAAACTTTTTAGTGATTTTTTTATACTGCCTAGAGAAATTCCATAGGAATCTGCCATTGCTATAGCAGCTAGCGCATTCATCATATTATGTTTCCCTGGTAATGAAAATTCTATATCAGAAATATGGTTGTTTGGTGTTGTAACATCAAAAATATAATATCCGTCTGCTCGTCTAATGTTTGAAATTTGATAATCTGCGTCTTCATTTAAAGCATAACTCAAGCCTTCAACACCTGTCCCTTTGGCAACAATTAAAACATCTGACACTAGATTTGCAAATTTTTTAAAAGAATTGATTAATAAGGAATGCTCTCCGTATACATCTAAATGATCTGCGTCCATAGAGGTTATACAGGCAATATTTGGTGATAACTGTAAAAAAGATTGATCAAACTCATCTGCTTCTACAACCGAAATCTTTTTAGCACCAAAGATTAAGTTAGAGTGATAGTTTTCAGAAATACCTCCTAAAAAACTTGTTGCTTCATAGGGTTGCATAATGTGTCCAAGTATTGCTGAAGTTGTGGTTTTTCCATGAGTACCTGCAACTGAAAAACAAAAGGTATTCTTAGTTATTAATCCTAACACCTCTGCACGCTTCATGATTTGAAAACCTTGATTTATGAAAAAATTTAATTCTATATGATCAGATGGAACTGCAGGAGTAAAAACAACTAATGTGTTTTTTTTATTTTGAAATTTTTTTGGGATTGATGCTACAGCATCGCTGAAATGAATTTGAATTCCATTTTTTTCTAAATTAGAGGTAACCTCAGTTTTGGTTTTATCGTACCCCGCAACATGTTTTCCTATTTTAGAAAAATATCTGGCCAAAGCACTCATACCGATACCTCCAATACCAATAAAATAGACATTATGTATTTCTTTTAATCTCAAAAATCTACTAATTTTTCTACTTGATTTATAATTTTATATGTTGCATTTGGTAATGCTAATTCTTTTATATTTTGACTTAAACTCTCCTGCTTTCCTTTATCTTTTAACAATGTTTCAAAAACAATAGGAAACGTCTCTAATTCATTTTCTTTTAACAAAATAGCACCGTGTTTTTCTGCAATTGATTTTGCATTTTTTGTTTGGTGATCTTCTGCAACATTTGGTGAAGGAATAAAAATACTTGGCTTACCTACAATACATAATTCAGAAACAGAACTCGCTCCTGCTCTTGAAATAATAATATCTGCTGCCGCATATGCTAGATCCATTTTATTAATAAATGCATGAATATGAACGTTTTCTTCTTGAGCATATTTTTTATACTCGTCATAATATAATGTACCACATTGCCATAGCAACTGAATATTATGTGCTTTGAAAAAAGAAATATTCTTTTCAATTAATTGATTTATTGTTCTGGCTCCTAAGCTACCACCTAACACTAGTAGAGTTGTTGTTTTTACTTTTAATTTAAAAAGTTTATGGCTCTCTTGGATCTTATCCTTTTGATGTATGTTTAATAAACTAGCCCTTACTGGGTTGCCAGTTTTTACTATTTTTTTCTTTGGAAAAAATCGCTCTAATCCCTCGTAAGCAACACAAATTACAGATGCTTTCTTACTCAGTAATTTATTGGTTATTCCAGGATAAGAATTTTGTTCTTGAATTAATGTTGGAATTTTTTTTATGGTTGCCATGATTAATGTTGGACCACTTGCAAAACCTCCTGTTCCAATAACTATGTCTGGCTTGAATTTTCGAATTATTTTTTCTGCTTTAAATAAACTATACACAAGTTTGCATGGAAATAATAAATTCTTTAATGTTAGTTTTCTTTGAATTCCAGAAATCCATAATCCAATAATTTGATATCCTGCTAGAGGAACTTTTTCCATTTCCATTTTATCCTTAGCGCCAACAAAAAGAAATTTTGTTTCTGGATACCTAACCTTTAATTCATTTGCAATAGCAATTGCAGGATAAATATGCCCTCCTGTTCCACCACCACTAATAAGAACGTTAATCGTTTGCTTCATGTAAAATATCTAAAGGATTATCATCTAAAATTGTTTCTTCTGTTTCTGTCTTGGATGCACTAACACTTAAAATCATTCCCAAAGCAAAGCATGTCATCCAAATAGAGGTCCCTCCACTACTAATTAGTGGTAAGGTTTGACCTGTTACAGGAAATAAATTTGTAGCAACTGCCATATTTATTCCGGCTTGAAATATGATGGGTAATCCAACCCCAACAACGAGTAAAGTTCCAAATATTGTTGTAGCTTTTTTAACGATAATAAATATTCTAAACAATAACAAGAAGTAGACAAATACTATGAGAGCGGCTCCCACCAATCCATATTCTTCAACTATAATAGCATAAATAAAATCTGAAGATGATTGTGGTAGGAAATTTTTCTGAATACTCTTTCCCGGTCCTTTTCCTAAAATACCTCCGGTAGCAATTGCTATTTTTGCTTTCTCGACCTGGTACGCTTCTTGACCATCTGAATTGGAAAAATTTTCTATTCTATTTCCCCATGTATTTACACGATTAGGCATAGCATCTGGAAAAGCTTTTGCAATAAGAATAAATAATGCCAGCACTAGAAAACCTGTACCCAAAATATATCCAATATACTTAAGTGGATAACCTCCTATAAAGGCTACAATTAAAATCATGGAAAATATAATGGCTGTAGTAGAAAAGTTTGCGGGTAAAATAAGCATTAAGATTAAAGCAACAGGCACCCATAATTGCACTAAACTTTCTTTAAAAATAATTTTTAAGTCTTTATTCTTGGCTAAGTATCTTGCAGTGTATACCATTAATACTAATCCTGCAAGGGTAGAGGTTTGAAAACCGACTCCAATAAATGGTATCCTGATCCATCGACTTGCATTAGCTCCCCCAATAGTAGTTCCTTGAGCTAATGTATAAATTAATAAGAAAAATACAATGGGTAAAAGTAATACAGACCCACCACTAAAATATCTATAAGGAATTTTATGAACTGCATAAATGATTGCAAATCCCATAATTAATAAAACAACATGCTTTACCAAGTATCCGAGAGTAGAGCCTCCAACAATACTAACTAAGTTGGCGCTAGCACTATAAACAGGCATAAATGAAAATAAGGCTAAAATAGCTACCAAAGCCCAAATAGTTCTATCTCCTTTTATATGTTTGAAAATTCCTTTCACCTACTTTTATTGTTTCTGCAAAGCAGTATTCTATTTAAATTATTTACAAGCTTCTAACAGCACTTTTAAATTGACGTCCTCTATCTTCATAGTTCTCAAACAAATCAAAACTTGCACAAGCAGGAGATAATAATACTGTATCGCCCGGTTGAGATAATTTGTATGCAACTTTAACGGCTTCTTCTGCTCCTGCAGTCTCAATCATCATATCTACTACGTTATAAAAAATAGCCTTTAATTTTTCATTGTCTTCACCCAAGCAAACAATAGCTTTTACTTTCTCTCTTACTAGAGGTAATAGATCTTCATAATCGTTTCCTTTATCTACACCTCCAACAATCCAGACTGTAGATTGCTCCATACATTCTAATGCATAGAACGTAGCATTAACATTTGTAGCTTTTGAATCATTAATAAATTGAACACCATTAACTTTTTGCACATTCTCTAGTCGATGTTCAGCACCTTCAAAATTGGCCAAACTATCTTTTATTGACTGACTTCTTACATTTAACAATTGGGTTGCCAATGCACCTGCCATAGTGTTTTTTACATTATGTTTTCCTTGTAATTTTAGATTAGATATACTCATACTAAATTCTTCTTTATTTAATTTTATTACTATTGTATCTTCTTTTAAAAATGCTCCATTATTAACTTCTTTTTGTATTGAAAAAGGAATTAATTGAGCCTTAATTTTGTGATTTTTTATCCATTTATTTATTGTTCTGTCATCTGCATCATATATCAAAAAATCATTTTTTGTTTGATTTTTTGTAATTCTAAATTTTGAAGCAACATAGTTGTTGAAATCGTAGTCATATCGATCTAAGTGGTCGGGGGTAATATTGGTTATAATCGCAATATGAGGCCTGAAATTTATAATTCCGTCTAATTGAAAACTACTCAACTCTATCACAAAACTGTCAAAGTTTTGTTCTGAAACTTGTTGAGCAAAACTGTTTCCAATATTGCCTGCAATACCAACATTTATATTTGCTGATTTTAGCAGGTGATTTGTTATGAGTGAAGTCGTTGTTTTTCCATTCGATCCTGTAACACCAATAATTGTTGCCTTCGTGTAATAAGATGCAAACTCAATTTCAGAAATTACTGAAACTTTTTTCGATGTTAAGTCCTTAACAATAGCAACATTATTAGGAATACCAGGGCTTTTAACAACTAAATCAGCATTTAAAACTATAGGTTCTGAATGTTGATGCTCTTCAAAATTTATTTCATGATGTAAAAGAACTTTTTTATATTTTTTTGCAATACTTCCGCTGTCTGAAACAAAAACCTCATATCCTTTTTGTTTTCCCAAAATAGCAGCTCCAACACCACTTTCTCCTCCACCAAGTATGACTAATTTTTTCATTATTTATCGCTTCCTATATTCTTAGGAATGGTACTACTATCTTAATTTTAATGTTACTATTGTGAATACGGCTAATAGAATTCCTACAATCCAAAAACGGACTACAATTTTACTCTCGTGATAACCCGATTTTTGATAATGATGATGTAGTGGTGACATTTTAAAAATTCGTCTCCCTTCACCATATTTTTTCCGTGTGTATTTGAAATATGAAACTTGTAGAATTACAGATAAATTTTCTATAACAAAAATTCCAGCAAGAATGGGTAATAGTAATTCTTTACGGATAGATATAGCTATTACCGCTATAATTCCTCCTATGGTTAAACTCCCTGTATCTCCCATAAAAACTTGAGCAGGGTAGGTATTATACCATAAAAACCCTATTAAAGCACCAGCAAAAGCCAATATATAAACTGTCATTTCCCCAGAATTTGGGATGTACATGACATCTAAATAATCTGAAAAAATAATGTTTCCAGACACCCAAGCAAAAATTGCTAAAACAACAACTATAATTGCTGATGAGCCTGTTGCTAAACCATCAATTCCATCTGTAAGATTGGCACCATTAGAAAAAGCAGCAATGATAAAAATTGTAATAAATATGAAGACTATCCATCCATATTTTTCATGTCCTTCGCCTAAAAAACTTAAAAAACTAGAGTAGTCTAATTCATTATTTTTAAAGAACGGAACAGTTGTTTTTGTTGATTTATGAGCCTCGCCAAAAACTTGTCGTTTCCCACCTTCTTGAACTATTTGTTGGGCAATTGGTAACTGCTCCTTAATGGTTACATTATCATTAAAATAAAGTATGGAACCTACAATTAAACCCAAGCCTACTTGACCTAAGATTTTAAATTTACCTTGCAGCCCTGATTTGTCTTTTTTAAAGACCTTAATATAATCATCTAAAAAACCTATTAAACCCATCCAAATGGTTGTTATCAATAAGATGATGATGTAAATATTAGTTAACTTTGTAAGAAGTAAAACAGGTATCAATGTTGAAAAAATGATAATAATTCCTCCCATTGTTGGAGTCCCTGCTTTTTGAATTTGACCCTCTAAACCCAAATCTCTTATGCTTTCCCCAACTTGCTGTTTTCTTAAGAAATTGATGATTCTTTTTCCGAAAATAGAAGACACTAATAACGCTAAAATAAAAGCTGTAGCAGCTCTAAATGTAATAAATTGAAATAGTCCTGCTCCAGGAAAATTAAAATGTGTTTCTAAGTAATCAAATAAATAATAAAGCATGCTATTTTTTTAAAAGATTAAAATATTTTTTCACTTCCACCAAGTCGTCAAAATAAAATTGTTCTCCATTGATTTCTTGATAATTTTCATGACCTTTTCCTGCGATTAACAAAATATCTCCAGCTTCTGAAAATTTACAAGCAGTTTTAATAGCTTGTCTACGATCTAATATTGTTATTGTTTTTATTAAGTTCTCTTCAGAGACTCCTACTTCCATCTCCTCTAAAATAGTTTCTGGATTTTCTGTTCTAGGATTATCAGAAGTGAAAATTGATTGTGTACTTAATTGAGAGGCGATATGGGCCATCTTTGGTCTTTTTGTTTTATCCCTATTACCTCCACAACCAACAACAGTGATTAATTTTTCATTGTCTGTTCTAATATCATTAATGGTCTCTAATACATTTTTTAAAGCGTCTGGCGTATGAGCATAATCTACTATAGCAATTACTCCAGTGTCTGTAATAAAATGTTCAAATCGCCCACTTACACTTTCTAATTGACTTACAATTGTTAATGCCTCTAACTTATCCATACCCAATTCATAGGCAGTACCAATAATCGCTGCTAAATTATAGGCATTAAAATTTCCAATTAATTTTGTCCAAACTTCTACACCATTTATGGACAACAAGGTTCCTGAAAAACTTTTTTCAATGATTTTGATCTTATAATCTGCTAAGGTTTTTAATGCATATGTTCTTTTTTTAGCCTTAGTATTTTGTAACATTATTGCCCCATTCTTATCATCTAAATTTGTTAATGCAAATGCTGTTTTAGGTAAAGCATCAAAAAATATTTTCTTTACATCTCTGTAGGAAGCAAATGAGTTGTGATAATCTAAATGATCATGAGAAAGGTTCGTAAAAATCCCACCTGAAAAATCTAATCCTGCAGTTCTTTTTTGATGAATTCCATGAGAGCTAACTTCCATAAAACAATGCGTTACCCCTTGAACAACCATTTGATTCAAATAATTATTTATCGTTACAGAATCTGGAGTTGTATGTGTACTTTCATATGCAATTGTATCTACTAGAATCTGAACCGTAGATAAAAGACCTACTTTGAAGCCAGCTTTTTTATGAAGTTGATACAACAAAGAAGCTATGGTTGTTTTTCCGTTAGTTCCCGTAACCCCTATAAGTTTTAATTTTGATGATGGATTATCATAAAAATTTGAGGCTATGATTGCTAAAGAAGTATTTGAATCATCTACTTGAATAAAAGTTATGTTATCCTGTTTTTTTTCTGGTAATACTTCACAAATAACTGAGGTTGCACCCAAGCGAATTGCTTTATCTATAAACAAGTGACCATCTACTGAAACTCCTTTTTGAGCAACAAATAATGAACCTTTTTTTACTGCTCTAGAATCAAAGTCTATTTGAGATATTTCTAAATTGGTATCTCCGTAAATTGTATTTACAGAAACTTTATACAATATGTCTTTTAATAACTTCAACTATGAAAGATTTAAAATTATAGTTGTTCCTTTTTTTATTGGCGACCCTTTTTTAAGAGATTGACGTCTTACCTTTCCAGTTCCTCTAACCTCTACTAATAGCCCAAAATTTTCTAATAATGAAATTGCATCCATTGCTGGCATTCCGGTTACATTTGGAATAATCTGATTATTTTTTGTT
The DNA here is from genome assembly GCA_905479435.1 of uncultured Flavobacteriaceae bacterium. Taxonomy (GTDB): domain Bacteria; phylum Bacteroidota; class Bacteroidia; order Flavobacteriales; family Flavobacteriaceae; genus Polaribacter. The sequence continues at coordinate 11,699 of CAJQMN010000034.1, forward strand.
GTTCCATATTCAGAATTAGCATAGGAGTCTAGAATTCTTTTTGATGAAAAGTTTCCATCAACAACATCATCTTCAATTGGAGTACTTGTGTAAATCTTCTGAGCAATCTCCTTAAAAACTGGAGCGGCTACAGTAGCTCCATAATATCCTTTTTTCTTATTAGGATCGTGAATAACTACAATGCATGAATATTTTGGAACATCAACTGGAAAAAAACCTGCAAAAGAGGCCACATATCTTTTGTTTGAATACCCGCCAGAAATTGTATCACCCTTTTCATTAACATGTCTACCAACATATTTTTTTGCTGTACCTGTTTTTCCTGCCATTGAAAAATTGGAAGAGTAAATATTATTAGCGGTTCCTTTTTTAACTACATTTTCTAAAACCTTTTTTAATTTTCTTATCGTTTCAGGTTTAGCAATTTGAGGGTTTACAATTTCTTTCTGGAAAGATTTTTTAATTCTATTTTCTTTTCTCAACTCTTTTATAAATCTAGGCTTTACCATCTCTCCATTATTGGCAACAGCATTATAAAACATTAATGTTTGCAGTGGAGTAACAGCAATGCTATACCCCCATGACATCCATTCTAAACTAATTTTATTCCATCCTGGTTTACCTGGGTAATAAACAATTGGATTACCTTCTCCTTTAATTGGTAATCCTATTTTTTCTGTTAGACCGTACGCTTTTAAATGTTCTAAAAATTGTTCTGGATTATCATCGTAGTGTTTTCGTATTAATTTAACAATCCCAACATTAGAAGATACCTCAAAAACTCTTGCGGCTGATATTTCACCATATCCCCCCCTTTGAGAATCCTCTACTTTCTTTCCATGAATATATATTCTCCCTTTTTCTGTATCCACAACGGTTGATGTGTCTATCTTTTTATCATCCAAAGCTGCCATAAGACTGGCTAACTTGAATGTTGATCCAGGTTCATGAGATTCCCAAACTGCATAATTTCTTTTTTCGTAATATTTACCTTTAGAAGTTCGTCCTAAGTTTGAAATTGCTTTAATTTCTCCAGTTGAAGTTTCCATTACAACAGCACAGCCGTGTTCTGCCTCAAAAAATTCTAATTGACGAAGCAATGCATGATGGGTAATATCTTGAATATTTACATCTAGAGTCGTAACAACATCATGCCCGTCTATTGGTTCTTTTTCATTGACATCATTGATAGGCTTCCACTGTCCTTTTGCTATTTTTTGTTTCCAACGTAAACCATCCTCTCCTTTTAAATATTCACTAAAAGCTCCCTCAATTCCTGCATCACCTCTTGCATCATGATAGCCAATTGTTCGTTCAGCAATCTTTCCAATAGGATGAGTTCTTATTGTTTTTTGCTCTGCAATAAAACCACCTCTATACACCCCTAATTTAAAAATTGGAAATTTTTTTATTTTCACATAATCATTATAACCAATGTCTTTTGCAATCAAAAGATATCTGTTCTTAAACTTTCTTGCATCCCGTAATTTTTTTTCAAAAAAACTTGGTGATTTTCCTAGAAAATCAGCTAAAGATTTAGATAGTTTAGCTACATCTTTATTAAAAATCTCAGCATCTACAGACATTACATCCATTCTGATGGTAAATTTTGACATTGATGTTGCTAGTAAATTTCCATCTGAAGCATATACATTTCCTTTATTGGCATTGATAGTAAATGGCTTTCTAGTAAGTTCTTTAGATATTTTAATGTATTTATCACCTTGCGAATATTGAATGTCTATGATTCTAAATACAATTAAGAACAGAAGAATAGTCATAAAAGCGGCTACGATGTAGAATTTAGTAAGTATGCTTTTCTTATAACTTATCAAGGTGATGAAATTTTATTCGTTATTAATTATTTTTATTCTCTGTGGCGGATTCTTTGAGGGCTGTAATCCCATTTTTTTTGCTTTTTGGCGAATGCTAGATTCCATTTTCATTCGCATTAGTGTTGTTTGAGTATCTATATATTCAGCTCTTAATTCTCTTTTTTGCTTATTTAATTTTGAAATTTCAATCACCTTTTTATCGGTACTGTGAGCACTAGAGATCATTATTAATAAAAGTGCCACTACAAAAAACATCATTCTCCAATTCTTAAAAGACGATTCATCAATTAGAAAACCTCCCTTTAAAAGCTCATACAAACTTTTTTTTACCTTTAACATTACGTTTTTAATTTTGCCACTCTTAATTTAGCACTTCGGGCTCTATTATTTTTTCTTACCTCTTCTTGATTTGGAATAATTAGCTTTCCTAATTTCATTAAAGGAACATCAATGTTTCCAAAAAAATCTTTTTCCGGCTCTCCCTCAAATAAACCTGTTCTTATAAATCTTTTCACTAATCTATCTTCCAAAGAGTGATAAGAAATAACGCTGAGTCTTCCCTCAGGATTAAGCAGATTAGGTGTTTGAATTAAAAACTCTTTCAAAACCTCTAACTCCTCATTTACTTCAATCCTGATGGCTTGAAAAATCTGAGCTAATATTTTATGTTCTTTCGCTTTAGGTAAATGTTTTTGTAATAGTTTCCTTAACTGAAAACTAGTCTCTATGACATCATCTATTCTTGCCTCTACAATTGTATGAGCAATCGCTCTTGCATTTCTTAGTTCACCATACACAAACAATATATTAGCTAACATCTCCTCACTGTAGGTATTAATGATTTTCTTTGCAGACGTCTTTGAACTTTGGTTCATCCTCATATCTAACTCACCATCGAAGCGGATAGAGAAACCTCTTTCAGCTTCATCAAATTGATGAGATGACACCCCTAAATCTGCCAAAATCCCATCTACCTTTTTTACTCCATAAAACTTCAAGAACCTGCCTATATATCTAAAGTTCTCTTCAATTAAAACAAATCGATTATCCTCAATTGTATTTCTTTTTGCATCTAAATCTTGATCAAATGCAATTAGCTTACCTGTAGCCCCTAATCGATTTAAAATTTCTCTAGAATGTCCACCACCACCAAAAGTAACATCAACATAAACACCACCTTCCTTTATCGCTAAAGCATCAATACTTTCGTGTAACAATACTGGGTTATGATACTCCATCTTCGTCAGTATTACCCATTACCTCCTCTGCCAATAATGCAAAATCTGTTGTCGCATCATCTATTGTTTTCTCATAATTATCTTTGTCCCAAATTTCTATAATATTGATTGCAGAGGACAATACGATTTGCTTCTTAATTCCTGCAAATTGACATAAGTCTTTTGGAATTAAGAGTCTACCAGAAGCGTCCAATTCAATCACTCTTACACCAGCAGTAAATCTTCTAATAAAATCGTTGTTCTTCTTAATGAATCGATTTAAACTATTCACCTTAAGCATAACTTCATTCCATTCTTGCATTGGATATAATTCTAAACAAGGTTGAAAAACAGCACGCTTTAATACAAATCCTTCTTGTAATATAGGCGACAATTGCTTTTTAAAAGCAGATGAAATCATCAATCTGCCTTTAGCATCTGCCTTACACTCATATGTTCCTATTAAATTTATCAATTGATTTGATTTGGGCTTGAAGTCAAAAATAAAAATTATTTACCACTTTTTACCACTTTTTACCACTTTGTTGATAAGTATTAATTTAGGTTGTTGTTTTTTACAAATTTTTAGCGAGGTAAAGTGAATTGTCACATGTTTGAGATTCAACTTGTTTCTCATAAAAAATAACTACATTTGCCTTTAAGCATAACCAAATAAAAAATGACTGAAAGCTTAAAGACTGAGGGAGAGTTTACATATGCTGAAGCAGGAGAAGGAAGGCCATTGATAATTCTTCATGGGCTCATGGGTGCTTTGAGTAATTTTGACAAAACTTTTCATTATTTTTCTAATAAAGGATATAAAGTTTTAATTCCAGAATTGCCATTGTATTCATTGCCATTACTTAAAACTAATGTTAAAAATTTAGCAAATTTTCTACACGAATTTATTGAGTTTAAAGGATTGAATAATGTAATACTTCTAGGAAATTCTTTAGGCGGTCATATCGCACTTTATTATACGAAACACTATCCTAAATATGTTCATTCTCTAGTACTTACCGGAAGTTCAGGTTTATATGAGAAAGCAATGGGAGACACCTATCCTAAAAGAGGAAATTACGAATATATAGAACAAAAAACGAGAGATGTCTTTTTTGACCCAGCTATTGCCACAAAAGAACTTGTTGACCAAGTATATGGAATTGTTAACAACCGAATCACAGTTCTGAAGACATTAACTATCGCTAAAAGTGCCATCAGACATAATATGTCAGGTGATCTCCCTGATATCACTCAACCAACTTGCTTAATATGGGGGAAGCAAGATTCAGTTACACCTCCAGAGGTAGCAAATGACTTTCACAAACTATTACCCAATTCTGACTTATTTTGGATTGACAATTGTGGGCATGCTGCAATGATGGAAAAACCGAAGGAATTCAATCAAATTTTAGAATCTTGGTTTACCTCAAGAAATATCTAATTCATGAAAATTAAATCCGCAGAGTTTGTCATGAGTAACAGTAATGTTACCAAGGCTCCTAAAGATAGGATTCCAGAATATGCTTTTATTGGAAGATCTAATGTTGGAAAATCCTCATTAATTAATATGTTAATGGGGCGTAAAGATCTAGCAAAAACCTCAGGAAAACCAGGAAAAACTCAACTCATTAATCATTTTAAGATTAATGACACATGGTTTTTAGTTGATTTACCAGGATATGGATATGCTAAAATTTCGAAAAAAAAACGAACAATTTTTCAATATTTTATTGAAAATTACTTTAAAGAGAGGGAGCAACTTGTTTGCACTTTTGTTCTAATAGATTCTAGACATGACCCCCAAAAGATCGATCTTGAATTTATGAAGTTTTTAGGCAATAACCAGATCCCTTTTTGTATTGTTTTTACAAAGGCTGATAAACTGGGAAGCTCAAAGCTTAATAAACAAATTGTTTCTTACAAAAAGAAATTATTAAACACTTGGGAAACACTTCCTACCTCCTTTATTACTTCGTCATCAACCGGCCTAGGTAAAGATGAATTTTTAGAGTTCATATCAACAGTGAATGATGATGTTGTTGATAATTTCAAATAATAATGTATTCTAATAAAGATAATTTAGAGGTTCTTTTTGAAGACAATCACTTAGTGATAGTCAATAAAAAATCAGGAGATATTGTTCAAGGTGATAAAACCGGAGACAAACCTTTAAGTGATGTTGTAAAAGAGTATATCAAAGAAAAATATAATAAACCAGGTGAAGTTTTTTTAGGTGTAGTTCACAGATTAGATAGACCCACCTCTGGGATTATTATTTTTGCAAGAACTTCAAAAGCACTAGAGAGATTAAACAAGATGCTTCGAGACAGAGTCATTTCAAAAACATATTGGGCCATAATAAAAAATAACCCTAAAAAAGTAAAGGGCACCTTAATACATTTTCTAAAAAAGAATTCAAAAAATAATAAGTCTACTGTTTTCAAAAAAGAGGCTGTGGGAAGTAAAAAAGCCATTCTTCATTATACAACTTTAAAAAATTTAGAAAATTATTCTCTTTTGGAAATTGATTTAGAAACAGGAAGGCATCATCAAATTAGAGCTCAACTTTCTTTTATTGGAAGCCCAATTAAAGGAGACCTCAAATATGGTGCATCTAGAAGTAATAAAGATGGTAGTATTCACCTACATGCTAGAAAAATAAATTTTACTCACCCCGTATCAAAAAAAATAATTACAATAACAGCTCCAACTCCAAATGAAGTGATTTGGAATGCATGTAAGTAATTATTATATTTAGAAATAATTATTTTAACGCTATTTTTATATGACTACTAGAAGAAAATTCCTTAAAAAAACTTTAGCAGGCTCTGCAGCATTTTTTATTGTTCCAAGACATGTTCTCGGGCGTGGTTTTACTGCACCCAGTGATAAATTAGGTATTGCTGCTATAGGTATTGGTGGAAGAGGTACTAGCAATTTAATGAATAGCTTTACCTCAAATAAAGCGAATATTGTAGCACTCTGTGATGTAGATGACAGAAGAGCTAAGCCCATGAGAGAACAATTCCCTGAGGCTCCGTACCTTAGAGATTATAGAGATATGCTTGAAAATCATCACAAAGATATCGATGCTGTAATTGTAAGTTCTGCAGATCACATGCATTATGTTCAATCTATGGCTGCAATGGATTTGGGGAAGCATATGTATATAGAAAAGCCTTTAACTCACGATATTTGGGAAGCCAGGAAGCTTACCGAAATGGCAGCAAACAAAAAATTGGTGACCCAAATGGGAAATCAAGGAGCTAGTGGAGATGGAACAAGATGGATTGATGCCGTTGTTCAAGAAGGCATCATTGGTGAAGTAAAAGAGGTTCATGTTTGGACTAACAGGCCTGTTTGGCCTCAAGGAATCCCCGTTCCAAAAGAGACCATGCCAGTTCCAAAAGAAATTGATTGGAATTTGTGGTTAGGAACTGCGCCATGGAGAGCGTATCATGAAGCTTTTATGCCAACCAGATGGAGAGGGTATTGGGATTATGGCACAGGTGCACTAGGAGATATGGGATGTCATTTAATCGATGTTCCTTTTAGAGCACTAAAACTTGGCTACCCTACCTCTGTAGAATGTAGTTTAACAAATACGTATCAAGATTTTTTTGAGGAAGTTGTCTATGATGAAACACCACCTGCATCCTCAGTTATTCACCTTGAGTTCCCAAAAAGAGAAAATATGCCTGCTGTTGAGCTTCATTGGTATGATGGTGGAATAGAACCTGAAAGACCGGATTTACTTCCTGCCAACGAACCGCTTGGTGATTGGGGTGGTGGTGTAATTATGAAAGGATCTAAAGGAATCTTAATTTGTGGAACATATGGATCTAATCCCAAAGTATTTTTAAACGATGGTTCAGAGGTTCCAGAGCTTAAAAATATGGCTTCATTGGTAGAAAATGGAATGAGTGGGCATCAAGCACAATGGATTAATGCTTGTAAAGAAGGGTATGGTGCATATACCAGCTCACCTTTGTCTCAAGCAGGGCCATTAACCGAAACCGTATTAATGGGGAATCTAGCCATTAGAGCTGCCCTACTTCATGAAAAAGTTGAGAATAGATATAAATTCCCAGGCAGAAGAAAGAAACTTCTTTGGGACGGAGAAAATATGAAAATTACAAATTTTGATATGGCCAATCAATTCATTAAAAGAGACTACAGAAAAGGCTGGTAAACTAACTATAATTTATGACACAAAAAACAGTAGAGGAAGCGATTAATTATCGTAGATCCGTCAGAATCTATGACCCTGAAAAAAAAATAGATAGTGCGCTTGTGAAAAAATGTATTTATCAGGCTTCATTGGCTCCAAATAGTAGCAATATGCAGCTTTGGGAATTTTATCACATCACTTCTAAGGAAACCATTCAAAAAATAGCGCCTTTGTGTTTTAATCAAAACGCTGCCAGAACAGCTGAAGAATTGGTGGTTTTTGTAACACGTAAAGATCTCTGGAAAAAAAGAAAAAACTCAAACTTAAAAATGATTGATCGAATTTTTCCTCCAAAACCTAAGTCTCAACAAAGCAGCAGAGAAAAGGTAAGTAGAAATTATTATGGAAAATTAATTCCATTTGCCTACAGTGACTTTTTAGGAATTTTTGGGTTTTTAAAATATCTAATGATTTTAGTAATCGGGCTTTTTAAACCTATTTTTAGGGAAGTTAGAAATAGTGATATGAGAATAGTGGCTCACAAAACTTGTGCGCTAGCTGCAGAAAATTTTATGTTAAGTATGGCTGCAGAGGGTTATGATACTTGCCCAATGGAAGGGTCTGATACATGGAGAGTAAAGAAAGTCTTAAACTTGCCACGAGGTGCGGAAATAAATATGATTGTTTCATGTGGTATTAGAAAACCAGAGGGTGTTTATGGAGAACGTTTTAGAATTCCATTTGAAGAAGTTTATACAGAAGTTTAATTTTCCTTTCTCTTAAAAATTAATCGATTTTTACTCTTTAAAATTTTAGACGGATTCAATTCCATTTTTATAAAATCACCTTTTAAGTATTTCTGGGCTTGATCCTTATAATATGGACTAAATGCATTTCCTGATTGCCCCGTTGGAATGATACTTAACCCATTTTCTACATCAGAAAAATCTACAACTCTTCGAGTAGATGGTCCCGCAGTAACTTTATAAATTCCGGTACTATCTAGTTTAAAAATCTGGTTATTAATCACTTCGTTTCCTCCAGAGGTTTTAAAAGGGCCCACATTAAAAAAATTTCTTAAAACCCCACCTGCTTTTCCAATAGCATGTTCGTGCTCTACAGAAATAACCCGATTCCAATTCCATTTATTTACATCATCACCTAATTGTTTTTTTAAAAAAGCGATGCTGTTCTTATAAGATTTTAAAATAATTTCTTGCTTGGTTTCTACGACATCTTTAGTTTCTATATTGTCCCACCAAACAGATTGTTCCCTTGCTATTTGAACAGGCAATACCTGGTCTTGCAATTGTGAATTTATAAAGAGGTTAAAGGCATCACCTGTTTCATCTTTGAAGGTATTCTTGAGAAATTCAAATAAAAATCGATTATAAATGGTAGGGCCAACAGATGTCATCAAGTATTCTCCCTCCCAGTTTTTTAGAGTTTCATAAGCTTCAATTTCCGAATCACTTAACTCATTTTTAGGTAAAAAGGATAATAAATCTCTTGCAAAAACATGGTCTAAGGATGAGGTTACATCGAACAACATTTTGGCAACATCTTCTTTGGTGAAATCATCTTTTGCCTCTAATAGTGTCACAATTCTTTTTGATCTATTTTCTGGTTGATAATATCCTGGATATAATTTCCCTCGAACAGAATCTGGCTGATGATTCGCAGAATATACATAATTCCATTTAGGATTTATTGCCTTTGGATTCTCTTCAAAATCTAACACCTCAATAATTTCATCTTCTCCAGAAGTACCATTCAGATACGTTTTAGAAGACAAACCCTCTCTTAATTGGTATAATTTTGCAGACGCAAACCAGGCAATATTATCTTGACTATCACCATACATTACATTTAGTCCAGGAGCATGAATTTTACTAACGGATACTTTAAAATCTTCGAGCGATTCAGCGTGAGTCATCCCATAAGAAACATCTAACATCTCGTTTTTTAATTTTGTATAAATCCAATTCATAGCAATTGGCTGGTCTTCATCAATATGTTTAATTAATCCATTCATTATTGGACCATGTTGACTAATTTTCACTTGAAAAGTAGTATCAGCAGCATCTTTAACCTTAATGGTCTTCGTTAGAACTTCATATTTTTTAAAACCCTTATTTGTTTTGTATTCAGAAGAATTATTAGGGTTGTTTTCTTCAGTATAAAAATTTAAGTCATCATTTGCCAACATAGTTAAACCATAAGCATATTTTCTATTATGACCTAAAAGTGGATAAGGCATCAATGCTAAATTAAAACCATACATTTCAAAATCTGGTGTTTTAATATGATTTTGATACCAAACAGAAGGTTGTGAAAACCCGATGTGAGGATCGTTGGCAAAAATAACTTTTCCGTTTTTTGTTTTGTCTGCTCCAATAACCCAGGAATTACTTCCAATTAATGGAGAGACTGGCATTTTATCCATAATAAGACTGACACTTTTTGAAAATTTGGCATGTAGTTTAGAAATACTATCTGTTCTGTTTATGGTTAAGTTTTCTGGATGAGAACCTAAGATTTCATCTAAATATACGTTCCCTAATTTATTTTTTATTTCTGTCAATAAAGGATCTGTTTTATGAGCTACAGCAAAACTAAATGACATATAACCCAATACATTATAAATATCTTTAATCGTATATTTTTCTTTTTTTACACCTACTAAAGAAAATTCTAAAGGTGTTTTTCCTATCTCTATATACTGATTAATACCATCTAGATACGCTTGAGCTAACAAATAAGCTTCTGAGTTTTTATCTAAATTATTAATTGCAATAGCTGCAGCCTCCTCTATTCCTAAGCCAGAAAAAAAGACATCTGTTTCTAATAAATCTTTTCCAAAAAGCTCTGACAATCTTCCTGGAGCTATTCTTCGAATGAGTTCCATTTGCCATAATCTATCTTGAGCATGGACATACCCTAAAGCAGTGTAAGCATCTTTTTGAGATTGTGCATTTATGTGAGGCACTCCATTATCATCAAAATGAACGCTAACATTTTCCGAAAGGTTATTTAATGTTAATTCTCCATTGTAAATTGGCTGTATTGCTCTTGAATATAACCATACTGATACAAAAATAAGAACACAGCTTAGGACTACTATTTTAATAATTTTCAAGAGGCTTTTCATTCTGATAAATTTAATTTTGACCAAAGATAACAGATTTATATTGTATTTTTGAACCTTAAAAAACCTGTATCAATGAAAAAAATTCAGATGGTTGATCTTCAAGGTCAGTACTCAAATATCAAAAAAACTATTGATTCCTCTATTGAAGAAGTTTTGAATTCCTCTGCTTATATTAATGGTCCTTATGTGCATCAATTTCAAGCAGATTTAGAGAACTATTTGTCTGTAAAACACGTTATCCCGTGTGCAAACGGAACCGACGCATTACAAATAGCCATGATGGGCTTGGGACTTGAACAAGGTGATGAAGTAATTACAGTAGATTTTACTTTTGCTGCCACTGTTGAAGTAATTGCCCTACTAAAACTAACCCCTGTTCTAATTGATGTTGAACCAGATACCTTTAATATTGATATTGATGCCTTAGAAAAAGCCATCACTCCAAAAACAAAAGCCATTGTTCCAGTTCATTTATTCGGATTATGCGCCAATATGGATGCAGTAATGGAAATTGCCAAAAAGCATCACTTGTTTGTGATTGAGGATACAGCTCAAGCCATTGGTGCAAGCTACACTTTTGCTGATGGACGCAAACAAAAAGTTGGAACTATTGGTCATGTAGGAACTACATCCTTTTTCCCGTCAAAGAACCTAGGTTGCTATGGTGATGGTGGTGCAATTTTTACCAATGATGATGATTTAGCGCACACCATTCGTGGAATGGTTAATCATGGAATGTATAAACGTTATTATCATGACGTTGTAGGTGTAAACTCTAGATTGGATAGTATTCAAGCGGCAGTTTTAAAAACTAAGTTACCTTTGTTAGACAAATATTGTGATGCCAGAAGAGATGCAGCACGTTACTACAACAATGCTTTTTCTCAAAATGCTAATATCATTACACCAACTACAAAATCTAATGCAACAGTAAATTGTGGTGAGATTTGTGACTCATGTGACTGTCATGTATTCCATCAATACACAATTAAAATAATAAATGGAAAACGGAATGAATTACACCAACATTTATTAGCTAATGGAATCCCAAATGCTATTTACTATCCAGTGCCGTTACACGCACAAAAAGCATATCAAGACAGTCGTTACAAAGAAGATGACTTTACAACAACCAATGAATTAATTGAAACGGTAATTTCCTTACCGATGCACACTGAATTAGATCAAGAACAGTTGGCTTTTATTACAAAAACAATCAATGATTTTGTAGGATAGTTTAAAATTAAAAAAACCCCATATGAAAAAAATATTAGTAACAGGAGGCTTAGGTTTTATCGGTTCTCATACTGTTGTTGAACTTCAACAAGCAGGCTATGAAGTTGTTATTATTGATAATTTATACAATTCAAAAATTGAAGTATTAGAGAGCATCATAGCTATCACAGGAGTAAAACCCTCATATTCTAATATTGATTTACGTAATAAAATTGCAGTTGAAGATTTTTTTAAAAATAACACAATAGAAGGGGTTATCCATTTTGCTGCATCAAAAGCAGTAGGGGAAAGTGTGAAGCATCCATTATTATATTACGAAAATAATATAAGCACCTTAGTCTATCTTCTCAAAGAGATGAAAAAACACAAATTATCTAACTTTATTTTCAGCTCTTCATGTACCGTATATGGTCAAGCAGATGAGTTACCTATTACAGAAAATGCACCCACAAAACCTGCAGAATCTCCGTACGGAAATACCAAACAGATAGGTGAAGAAATTATTAAGGAAAGTTGTAAAGCAAATGGCTTGAAAGCTATTGCTCTGAGGTATTTTAATCCAATTGGAGCTCACGAAACAGCGCTTATAGGAGAATTGCCACTGGGAGTCCCTCAAAATTTAATTCCTTTTGTAACACAAACTGCCGCTGGTATTCGAGAAGAGTTATCTGTTTTTGGAGATGACTACCCTACCAAAGATGGAACAGCTGTTCGTGATTATATACATGTTGTAGATTTGGCTAAGGCTCATATCGCTGCACTAGAAAGGTTATTGAAAAATAATAATAAAAAAGATTTTGAGGTTTTTAATGTTGGAACAGGAACTGGGAGTTCTGTTTTAGAGGTTATCCAAGCTTTTGAAAAGGTTTCCAAGACTAAACTTAACTATAAAATTGTTGGCAGAAGAGCGGGAGATATTACCTCTGCCTATGCAGATACTACATTAGCTAAAGTTGAATTGGGTTGGGAAACAGAAAAAACATTAGATGAAGCATTGTTAGCTGCATGGCAATGGCAATTGAAACAATAACTTAAAAGTTACTCTAAACTAGCACCAGAAGCCTCAACACTTCTATCTATTTTTCGCATCAAGCCTTGTAAAACTTTACCTGGACCAACTTCAATAAACTCTGTTCCTCCATCTGCTACCATAGCTTGAATTGATTGTGTCCATTTTACAGGAGCAGTTAATTGTAATATTAGATTCTCTTTAATTTCAGTTGCCGAGGTTACTGCACTCGCAGGAACGTTTTGATAAACTGGGCAGCTTGGCTCATTGAATTGAGTTTCTTTAATTGCAGCAGCTAATTCCTCTCTTGCAGGTTCCATCATTGGAGAGTGAAAAGCACCTCCAACAGGGAGGACAAGAGCCCTTCTTGCTCCTTTTTCAGTTAATAATTCACAGGCTTTTTGAATGGCTGAAACTTCACCAGAAATTACCAATTGACCCGGACAGTTATAATTTGCAGCCACGACTACTCCATCAACAGCTTCACATGTTTGCTCAACAATTTGATCCTCTAAACCTAAGACTGCCGCCATAGTTGAAGGCATAATTTCACAGGCTTTTTGCATTGCTGAAGCCCGTTTAGAAACCAACTGAAGCCCATCTTCAAATGATAAAACGTCTGCAGCTACTAAAGCAGAAATTTCTCCTAAAGAAT